>DATFQI010000079.1:0-9527 GCA_035264365.1 Solirubrobacteraceae bacterium | reverse complement strand
AGGGCTGTCGTCGGACGAGGTGCGCAACGTTCTCGACCTCACCGAGACCAACCAACGCGTCCTGCTGCACCGGGCGCGCACGAAAGTGCGCCAGGCGCTGGAGGACTGGATCGCCGCATGACCCCCGTCCCGACCCCGATCACCTGCCGCGAGGCCGTCGAGCTCGTCACCGAGTACGTCGAGGGCACGCTGGACGCCGAGCGCCGCGCCGCGTTCGAGGGGCACCTGGGCTGCTGCGACTGGTGCGACGCCTACTTGGAGCAGATCCGCATCACCCTGCGCGTGGTTGGAGACGTCCCGCCCGAGGCCGTCGATCCCGCGCTGGAGCGCGGGCTCCTCGACCTGTTCCGCAAGCTGAAGAAGGACGGCGAGGGTTGAGCGAAGTGCACGAGGTCGACGTCGTCGTGCTGGGCGCCGGCCCGGCGGGCGAGGTCATCGCCGGGCGGCTGGGCGAGCGCGACGACGTCGAGGTCGCGATCGTCGAGGACCGGCTCGTCGGCGGCGAGTGCTCGTTCTGGGCGTGCATGCCGTCGAAGTCGCTGCTGCGGCCGTACGAGGCGCTCGAGGAGGCGCGCCGGATCCCCGGCGCGGCGGAGGCGGTCACGGGCCGGCTGGACGTGCAGGCCGTGCTGGACCGCCGCGACGAGGTGATCCACGACCTCGACGACTCCTCGCAGCTGCCGTGGCTCGAGGACCGCGGGATCGCGCTGCTGCGCGGCCGCGGCCGGGTGACCGGCGAGCGCCGCGTGGCCGTCGAGCTCACCGAGGGCGGAAGCGAGGAGCTCGAGGCGCGCAAGGCCGTCATCCTCGCCGGCGGGACGCTCCCGGCGATGCCGCCGATCGACGGCCTCGACCAGATCGACGACGCCTGGACCAACCGCGAGGTCACGACCGCCAAGCAGGTCCCGGACTCGATGGTGATCCTGGGCGGCGGCGTGGTCGGCGTCGAGATGTCGCAGGCCTACGGCTCGCTCGGCGCCAAGGTGTCGCTCGTCGAGGGCGAGCGCAAGCTGCTCCCGCGCGCGGAGTGGTTCGCCTGCGAGCAGGTGCAGGAGTCGCTCGAGAAGCTCGGCGTCGACGTCCGCCGGGGGCAGCAAGGGGAACGCGTGACCCGCGACGACGACGGCAAGGTGCGCGTCCACCTCGGCGACGGCTCGTCCGTCGCCGGTGACGTGCTGCTGGTCGCGCTCGGCCGCACGCCGCAGACGCAGCAACTCGGGCTCGAGGGCCTCGGCTTCGAGGCGGGCAAGTACGTCGAGGTCGACGAGCATTACGTCGTCGCCGGCCACGACTGGCTGTACGCGATCGGCGACGTCAACGGCAAGGCGCTGTTCACCCACATGGGCAAGTACCAGGCGGGGATCGCCTCCGCCCACGTGCTCGGGCACGACGTCGCGGTCGAGCACGGCGCCGACGGCCCGCTGGCCCCGCACGTGATCTTCTGCGACCCCCAGGTCGCCGCCGTCGGGCACACGTCCGAGAGCGCCGAGGAGGCCGGGCTCGACGTCGAGATCGTCGACGTCGAGACCTCCGGCAACGCGGGCGGCTCGTACTACGGCCGCAACGCGGTGGGCACGAGCCGGCTCGTGATCGACAAGCAGCGCGGCGTCGTGATCGGCGCGACGATCACCGGCGCGGAGGTCGCGGACTTCCTGCACGCGGCTACGATCGCGATCGTCGGCGAGGTCCCGGTCGCGCGGCTGCGCCACGCGGTGCCGGCCTTCCCCACGCGCAGCGAGATCTGGATCTACCTGCTCGACAAGGCCCAGACCGGCCGTTAACGGAAGAAGACGCGGAGGGAGCCGCTCGAGGAGCCCTCCTCCGGTGGCCGAAGCCTCCGGTCTCAGGGCGGCGGGCCTCTCACCTCAGTGGCCTCGCTCTCTGCGTCTCTGACCTCCGCGTCTGCGGTCACTCTCGCGTGGCGGCCGCGGGAATGCAAGCGTCCCGCGGGGAGGATCCCGCAACGAGGGGAGAAATGGCCACCCGCGGGGCGCGCAGCGTCAGCAGCACGCCGCCGAGGATCAGGCCGCCCGCCGCGATGTCGCGTCCTGTCACCTGCTCGCCCAGCAGCAGCGCGCCGAAGGACAGGCCGAAGACCGGCACGAGCAGCGAGAACGGCGCGACCGTGGAGGCGGGGTAACGCGCCATCAACGCACCCCACAGGCCCCAGCCGACCGTCGTGGCCGCGAAGGCCAGGTAGAGCACCGCGCCGATCCCGAGCGCGTCGGCGTGCGCGAACGCGTCGCCGATCTCGCGCGGCCCCTCGAAGGCGAGCGAGAGCGCCAGCAGCGGCAGCGGCGGCACGACGCAGACCGTCGTCATGAAGCGCAGCGGGTCGGCCGGCGCCGCGCGCTTTAGCGCGAGGTTGCCGAAGCCCCAGGCGAGCGCAGCGGCGATCACGAGCGCGAAGCCCTCCGCGGTCGCCACGCCGTCCAGCCCGCCGGCCACCAGCGCGAGCCCGCCGAACGCGACCGCGAGCCCGAGCGCCTGCGAGCCGGCGATCCGCTCGCGCAGCAGCGCCGCGGCCAGCACGACCGTGAACAGCGCCTGCGCCTGCAACACCAGCGAGGCCAGCCCGGCCGGCATCCCGACGTCCATGCCGATGAACAGCAGCGAGAACTTCACGACACCGATCGCGATCCCGACCGCGAGCACCCAGCGCCAGCGCACGCTGGGCATGCCGCCGAGCACGAGCAGCGGCAGCGCCGCCAGCGCGTAGCGCAGCGCCGACAACAGCAGCGGCGGGAAGTCCTCGAGGCCGACCTCGATGACGACGAAGTTCAGGCCCCAGATGGCGGCGACGAGCACGGCGAGGGCGAGGTGGGTGCGGCGCATCGTCACTGCAGGATGCCGCCCGACGACCCCAAGCACCAGTTGCGATTCCTTGCCCGGAGCGTAAGCTCGGCTTCCGCATGCTCGACGTCCGCCGACTGCGCGTCCTGCGCGAGTTCGCCAACCGCGGCACGATCGCCGCGACCGCCGACGCCCTCGGCTACACCCCGCCCGCCGTCTCCCAGCAGCTCGCCGCGCTCGAGCGCGAGGCCGGCGTGGACCTGCTCGAGCGGAGCGGCCGCACCCGCCGGCTCACGCCAGCGGGAGCCGAGCTCGTCGCGCGCACCGAGTCCGTCCTGCGCGAGCTGGAGGCCGCCGAGGCCGCCCTCGCGCGCCAGAGCACGCACGTTGCCGGCGTCCTGCGCGCGGCCGCCTTCCCGAGCGCGCACCGCGCGCTGCTGCCGCCCGCGATCGGCCGGCTCGCCCGCGAGCATCCCGAGCTGCAGGTCCGCACGCGCGAGCTCGAGCCCGAGGACTCGATCCCGATGCTCAAGCTCGGCGAGCTCGACCTCGTGCTCGCGCAGGAGTACCCGTTCGCGCCCCAGACCGCCGACACCGCGCTCGAGCGCACGCCTCTGCGCGAGGACCCGATCCGGCTCGCGGTCCCCGCCGGCCACGTCGCGGCGGGCGGCAGGGTCGACCTCTCCGGGCACCCGGATGTGCCGTGGGTGGCGGGCCGGCAGGGCTCGTTCTGCCACACGGTCGTGCTGCACGTCTGCCGCGCCGCCGGGTTCGAGCCGACGATCACGCACTTCACCAACGACTTCGCGACCGCCTACGGGCTGGTGGCGATCGGCGCCGGCTTCGCGCTCGTGCCGGATCTCGCCGGCCCGCCGCCCGTGGGCGTCGCGATCGTCCCGACCGCGCAGCCCGTCCCGAGCCGCCGGATCTTCGCCGCCGTGCGCTCCGGGAGCGGCGCGCGACCGGCCGTGGCGGCCGCCCTGGAGGCGCTCGGCCCGCTGCCACCCGGGTAGGACCCGGCCGTGCGCCTCTACCCCGACATCCCCCGCAGCCGGCGGGCCGCGATCCTCCGCGACCTGCTCGTGCTGGTGCTCCTCGTCCTCCTCGCCTGGCTGGGCGTGAAGGTCCATGACTCAGTGGCGGAGCTCGCGAGCGTGCCGCGCGGGGTCGCCGACTCCGGCGGCACGATCCAGCGCGGCTTCGAGTCGGCCGGCGACACGGTCGGCGACGCGCCCGTGGTGGGCGGCCCGCTCGGCGACGCCCTGCGCGACGCCGGCGCGAGCGCCGGCGGCGAGATCACGGAGACGGGCCGCGCCGGAGAGGAGCACGTCAACCACCTCGCGAACCTGCTCGGGCTGCTGATCTTCCTGCTGCCCGCGGCCGTGCTGCTCGCGAGCTACCTGCCCGACCGGCTCGCGGACGTGAGGCGGCTGACCGCCGCCGCCAGGGCGATCGGCCCGGACCTGACGCCGGAGCGCCGCCTCACGCTCGCGACGCGCGCCGCCTACGGCCTCTCCTACGAGTGCCTGATGCGCCACACGCGCGACCCGCTCGGGGACCTGGAGGCGGGCCGCCATAACGGACTCGTCGCCGCCGCGCTGGAGGACGCCGGCCTCACCCACAGGGGGGTCAGACCCCCAGGCGCAGCGAAATGAAGCATGACCGCGCGCCTAACTCGTGAGCTAGTCACGCCAAAGGGGTCAGACCCCATAGACGTGTCTAAATTTCGATTTGGCCGGCCGTCGTACTTCAGTTAGTTGCGCCGCGGGGTCTGACCCCGGGGGTGGGGCGATGACTTTCCGGCGGGAGTACGGTCGAACGAGACATGACGAACACGCACACGCTCGAGACTTCCGGGGCCTCCATCGTCTATGACGTCCGCGGCCCACTGCCCCCCGCCGACGGGCGCCCGCCGCTGCTGATGATCGGCCAGCCGATGGACGCGAGCGGCTTCGGCGCGCTGGCGTCGCACTTCATCGACCGCACGGTGGTCACCTACGACCCGCGCGGCCTCGGCCGCAGCACCCGCAGCGACGGCCGCACCGACAACACCCCCGAGGTCCAGGCGGAGGACGTGCACGCCGTGATCGAGGCGCTTGGCGCCGGGCCGGTCGAGCTGTTCGCGAGCAGCGGCGGCGCGGTGACGGCGCTCGCGCTCGTTGCGGCCCATCCCGACGATGTCGTCACGCTCGTCGCGCACGAGCCGCCGATCATCCCGGTGCTCCCCGACGCCGCGGCGGCCAAGCGCGCCCAGGAGGGCTTCAACGCCGCCTACAACGCCGGCGGGCGCGGCGCCGGGATGGCGGCCTTCATCGCGATGACCTCGTGGCAGGGAAAGTTCACCGACGACTACTTCGCCCAGCCGGCGCCCGATCCCGCCGCCTTCGGGATGCCGACCGATGACGACGGCACCCGCGACGACCCGCTGCTCTCGGACTCCTCCTGGGCGGTGACCGCCTACGACCCCGACGCCGACGCGCTCGCCGCGGCCCCGACCCGGATCGTGATCGCCGTCGGCGAGGAGTCCGCGGGCACGTTCACCGCGCGCACCGCCATCGCCACGGCCGAGCTGCTCGGCCAGGAGGCGACCGTCTTCCCGAGCCACCACGGCGGCTTCCTCGGCGGCGAGTTCGGCTACGCCGGCCAGCCTGAGGCGTTCGCCCGCAGGCTGCGCGAGGTCCTCGAAGGCTGAACCTAAGCGGCCGCCGAGCGCTCGATCGCGTCCAGCGCGAGCTTCTCGTCGACCTCGCCGGGCTGGCCGCTGACCCCGACCGCGCCGACCCGCCGGCCGTCCTCGAACACAGCCATGCCACCGAGGAAGAAGGTGAAGAACGGGTCGAAGCTGGCCCGCTCGGCGGCGTCGGCGCGCGCCTTCTCGGCGAGCTCGCGCGTCGACGTCGCGTCGCTGCGCGCGGCCGTGTAGGCCTTGCGCTGCGCGTTGAGCCGCGTGTCCGGCGCCGCGCCGTCCATCGTCGCCGCCGCGACCAGCTCGCCGTGCGTGTCGGCCACGAATACCGACACAGGCCCGGCCGCGTTGGCCACCACGTCGTCGACGATCGCCCGAGCCCTCGACAGGCGCATGCTCAGCGGCGGATCGCGCGCTCCATCTCGCGCTTCATCTCGCGCTCCTTGATCGACTGGCGCTTGTCGCCGACGTCCTTGCCGCGCGCGAGCGCGATCTCGACCTTCGCGCGGCCGTTGGAGAAGTAGAGCCGCGTGGGCACCAGGGTCAGGCCCTTCTCACGCGTCTTGCCGATCAGCCGGTCGATCTCGCGCTTGTGCATCAGCAGCTTGCGCGGGCGCTCCGGCTCGTGGTTCTCGCGCGAGGCCGGCCCGTAGGGCGGGATGTGCACGTTGTGCAGCCAGACCTCGCCGTCGCGGACGCTCGCGTAGCCGTCCTTGAGCTGCGCCTTGCCGTCGCGCAGCGCCTTGACCTCGGTGCCCTGGAGCACGAGGCCGCACTCCCACTTCTCGAGCAGGTGATAGCGGTGGGAGGCCTGGCGGTTGGAGGCGACGTCGCGGGACGGCATCGGCGCTCACGTTAGCCTGCACGCGCGTGAAGCCGCACCTGCGACCCCACGCCCAGCCGCTCGCCGCCCCCGAGAACGTCGTGCAGGGCGACCGCTACCGGATCACCGTGCTCGACACAGGGCTGCTCCGGCTCGAGTACTCCGACTCCGGGGAGTTCGAGGACCGGCCGTCCCAGACGGTCGTCGACCGCGCCTTCGCCCCCACCGAGTTCCGTCTCACGGAGGACGAGCACGAGCTCGAGCTGCACACCGAGCGCCTGCACCTGATCTACGACAAGCGGCCGTTCAGCGCCGAGGGCCTCTCCGTGATGGCGAAGGGCGGGGTGAGCAACTACCGCAGCGTCTGGCGCCCCGGCCACACGCTCGAGAACCTCGGCGGCACCGCGCGCACGCTCGACGAGGCCGACGGCCGCGTCCCGCTCGAGGACGGCGTGCTCGGGCGCAACGGGATCGCGGTCGTCGACGACTCGCGCACCGTCCTGCTCGAGGACGACGGCTGGATCGCGCCGCGCCGCCCCGGCACGAGCGACCTCTACGTGTTCGCCTACGGCCGCGACTACCGCGCCGCCCTGCGCGCGCTGTACAAGCTCACTGGCCCGCAGCCGCTGCTGCCCCGCTACGCGCTCGGGAACTGGTGGAGCCGTTACTACGCCTACAGCGCGGACGAGTACCTCGAGCTGATGGACCGCTTCGCCGACGAGGGGCTGCCGTTCAGCGTCGCCGTACTCGACATGGACTGGCACCTGGTCGACATCGACCCGTCGCTTGGGAGCGGCTGGACCGGCTACACGTTCAACCGCGAGCTGTTCCCGGACCCGCGGGCGTTCATGGCCGAGCTGCACGAGCGGGGCCTCGCCGTCTCGCTCAACGTGCACCCCGCCGACGGCGTGCGCGCCCACGAGGACGCCTATTCCCGCGTCGCCGAGCGGATGGGCATCGATCCTGCCTCGAAGCTGCCGGTCCACTTCGACCCGGCGGACCCGCACTTCCTCGAGACCTACCTGGAGGAGCTGCACCACCCGCTCGAGGACGAGGGCGTCGACTTCTGGTGGCTGGATTGGCAGCAGGGCGAGGTGACCAAGCTGCCCGGGCTGGACCCGCTGTGGCTGCTCAACCACTTCCACTTCCTGGACTCCGCGCGCAACGGCCGCCGCCCGCTCACCTTCTCGCGCTACGCCGGGATCGGCAGCCACCGCTACCCGGTCGGGTTCTCGGGGGACACGGTCGTGTCCTGGGCCTCGCTGGACTTCCAGCCAGAGTTCACCGCGACCGCGTCCAACGCCGGCTACGGCTGGTGGAGCCACGACATCGGCGGGCACTACTTCGGCGTCAAGGACGACGAGCTCGTCACCCGCTGGGTGCAGCTCGGGGTCTTCTCGCCGATCCTGCGGCTGCACTCCACGGCCGATCGCTTCATCGCCAAGGAGCCGTGGCGCTTCGGCGAGGTGGCGCGGCGGCTGATCGGCGAGTCGCTGCGGCTGCGCCACCGGCTCGTCCCGTACATCGCCACGATGGGCCTGCGCGCCCACGAGGAGGGCGCGCCGCTCGTCTCGCCGATGTACTACGACCACCCAGCCGCGACGGCCGCCTACGAGGTCCCGAACCAGTTCATGTTCGGCACCGAGCTGCTGGTCGCGCCGATCACCTCGCGCATGGACCCCGACACGCGCCTCGGCGCGGTCAACGCCTGGCTGCCGGAGGGGGAGTGGGTCGACGTCTTCACAGGGCTGCGCTACCGCGGCGGGCGCACGATCGCGCTGCACCGCGACCTCGACACGATCCCGGTGCTCGTGCGCCCGGGCACCGTCCTGCCGCTGGCCGCCGACGTCCCCGGCACCGGCGTGCCCGACCGCCTCGAGCTGCACGTGTTCGCCGGCGGCGACGGCGCGTTCACCCTCGCCGAGGATCGCGACGACGGCCGCTGGGCGCACACGACGTTCGCCTTCCGCGGCGGCGAGCTGGTGATCGGCGCCCTCGAGGGCGAGCGCGCGACGCTCCCGGACGAGCGGTCGTACGTCGTCATCCCCCACGGCTTCGGCGACGACGCCGCGATCGAGCTCGGCACCCTCGACCCGGCCGAGGAGCACAGCATCCAACTGCCCGAGCCGGCCACGGGCGACGACACGGTCGAGCGCCTGTTCGCGCGGCTCGACCGGGCGCACATCGCCAACCCGGTCAAGAACGCGATCTACGACGCGGTGAGCGCGGCGCCCACGCCTGCGGACGCCGCGCTCGAGCTGATCGGCATGGACCTCCCGCCGGCGGTTCTCGCCGCGGTCACCGAGCTGCTGCTGGCGCGCTAGTGTCCTGACGCATTAATTCGTGTGCACGTGGGGAGGTGGGTGTTATGCCTTCCTCCTTGCTTGCCCCGGTTGAGCTGAGCAGCGACGAGCGCGCCAGATTGGAGTCTTGGACGCGGCGCCGGACGAGCGCGCAGGCGTTGGCGCTGCGCTCGCGGATCGTGTTGCTCGCCGCCGACGGGCTCAAGAACACCGAGATCGCGGGCGAACTCGGGGTTCATCGCAACATGGTCGCGAAGTGGCGCGCGCGGTTTCTCGAGCACCGCCTCGATGGTTTGCCCGACGAGTCGCGGCCGGGGCGGCCGCGGACGGTCACCGACGAGCAGGTCGAGCAGGTGGTCGTGCGCACGCTGGAGAGCACGCCCAAGGACGCGACGCACTGGTCGACGCGCTCGCTGGCTCGCGAGGTCGGGCTCACGCAGTCGGCGGTGCAGCGGATCTGGAAGGCGTTCGGGCTCCAACCGCACCGCCAGGACACGTGGAAGCTCTCCAAGGACCCGCTGTTCATCGAGAAGATCCGCGATGTCGTCGGCCTCTATCTCAACCCGCCCGAGCGCGCGGTCGTGCTCTGCGTCGACGAGAAGTCCCAGATCCAGGCACTCGACCGAACCGCGCCGATTTTGCCGATGCTGCCCGGCACCCCCGAGCGCGCCACCCACGACTACCGGCGCGCCGGGACCTCGAGTCTCTACGCCGCCCTGGACCTCACCACCGGCAAGGTCATCGGCGCCCTGCACTCACGTCACCGCGCGATCGAGTTCAAGCAGTTTCTGCAGACGCTCGATCGCCGAAATTCCCGCCCACCTCGACGTCCATCTCGTGCTCGACAACAGCTCTACGCACAAGACGCCGGCGATCCGACGCTGGCTGCTCGCGCACCCCCGCTTCCAGCTGCACTTCACGC
>DATFQI010000078.1:0-22209 GCA_035264365.1 Solirubrobacteraceae bacterium | reverse complement strand
GGAGCGAAGGCCTGCCTGCCCTGCGGCGGCCGCGGCGTGCTGTGGCTGGAGTGGGACGCTGCGCGGAGCTTCGGCCCCGACGAGCGCGCGTTCCTGGTCGCCTGCGCGATCCAGGCCGGCTCGGCGCTCGAGCGGGCGCGGCTGCACCAGGCCACGCAGGAGGTCGCGCACTCGCTCCAGCGCAGCCTGCTGGCCGGCGCGCTGCCGAGCGACGCGCGGTTCGAGATCGCCACGGACTACCGGGCGGCGGGCGAGCATCTCGAGGTCGGCGGCGACTGGTACGACGCGTTCGTCCTGCCACGCGGCACCGTCGGGATCGTCGTCGGCGACGTGGTCGGGCGCGGGCTGGCGGCGGCGAGCGCGATGGGCCAGCTGCGCAGCGCGGTGCGCGCGCTGGCCGGGGCCGGGTTCACGCCCGGCGAGGTGGTCCGGCACCTCGACCAGTTCGTCGAGCACGTCGTGCCGGCGCGCTACGCGACCCTCGTGGTCGCGGAGGTCGCGCCCGGCGACGGATCCGTCACGCTCGCCGCCGCCGGGCACCTGCCGCCGGTCGTGATCGGGCCCGACGGAGAGCCGGAGCTCTTCATGGACGGCCGCTCGCCGCCGCTCGGCTTCTCCGCGGAGGGGCATCCCCGCTCGGAGGGGCGGTTCACCCTTCCGCCCGGGGCGGGGTTCCTGATCTGCACGGACGGCCTGGTGGAGCGGCGCACCGAGACGATCGACGCCGGACTCGACCGGCTGCTCACGACCGTGCGGGAGGCAGGCGACGTGAGCGCCGGGGCGCTCGTCCGCGCGCTACCGGAGCGCCTGCTCGAGGGCGATGTCATTCCGGACGACGTCTGCCTGCTCGCCTACCGCCGGCTGAGCTGATCACGCAGGAGGGCGCGGCGCGGTCTCGTCAGCCGGTCCCGGCGACGACGAGGATGTCCTCCTCGCGCACACCCGGATCGAGCAGGCCGGCGCGCTCCATCTCGGGCGCGCGCGCGGCGAGCAGCGGCCCGAGCGGGCCGCGCCGCCGCTCCAGCACCTCGGGCTCGAGTCCCGCGTCGCGCATGCGATCGAGCGTGCGCTGCTCGTCGTTGACGGAGGAGTGCGTCACCAGCAGCGCTCCGCCGGGCGCGAGGTGCTGGGGCGCCTGCGCGATCAGCCGGTCCAGGAGCGTGCGGCCGTGGGGCCCCGCCTCGGTGTGGCGCGCGGTGCCGCGGGTCGGGAGCGCGGCCGGGGAGGGCAGGTACGGCGGGTTGGAGACGATCAGGTCGAACGTCTCGCCGGGCACGGCGTCGAGCAGGTGGCCGCGACGCGTGCGCACGCGTACGCCGTTCAGCCGCGCGTTGAGCTGCGCCGTCGCGAGCGCCCGTCGCGAGACGTCGACTGCGGTCACCGATCTGGCGGCTGCGAGCGCGGCCGAGACTGCCAGCGCTCCCGAGCCGGTACAGACGTCGAGCACGGCCCCGCGCACGCGCGGGTGACCCCTGAGGTGCTCGGCGAGCATCCACGTGTCGCTCCGCGGTGCGAAGACCCCAGGTAATCTCAGGATTCGCATCGGATGACGAGCTACCCATACGCCGGAGACGAGATGCCCGGTGCGGACGCGATCCGTAAGCGATTCGACGGCGTCACCGCGCTCACGATCGGCCTCGAAGAGGAGGTGATGCTCGTCGATCCCGATTCGCTCGACCTCCTGCCGCGGGCGGAGGAGGTCGTGGAGCGGGCCGCAGACCCTCGCTTCAAGCTCGAGCTGCCGGCCTCGCAGCTGGAGATCGTGCTGCCGCCGACGGGGACCGTGGCCGAGAGCATCGCCACGCTGGCCGCCGCGCGATGCGATCTCGCGGCCGCCGCCGAGGGCGTCGGGCTCCTGCTGGCGGCGGGCGTGCACCCGTTCGCGGCGCCGCTCGGCGTGCTCAACCGCGGCGAGCGCTACCGCGCGATCGCGCGCGAGTACGGCGACGTCGCGCGGATGCAGCTCGTCTGCGCGCTGCAGGTGCATGTCGCGGTCGGCGGGCAGGAGCGCGCGCTCGCCGTCTACAACGCGCTGCGCTCGCACCTGCCGGAGCTCGCCGCGCTCGCCGCCAACGCGCCGTTCTACGCGGGCCGGGACACCGGCCTGGCCTCCGTGCGCCCGCAGATCGGCGAGCTGCTTCCGCGCCAGGGCGTCCCGCCCGCGTTCGCGAGCTGGGACGACTTCGCGGACGCCCTGCGCTGGGGCGGCTTCCCGGCGGCGCAGTGGTGGTGGGAGCTGCGGCCGCGGCCTGCGCTGGGCACGCTCGAGCTGCGCGTCCCCGACACGCAGACCACGGTCGCCGACGCCGCCGCCGTCGCGGCGCTCGCGCACTCGCTGGTGGCGTGGCTCGCGGAGCGCCACGACGCCGGCGACCTGCCACGGCCGGCGCCCACGTGGCAGATCGAGGAGAACCGCTGGGCCGCCTGCCGGCACGGCCTCGACGGCGTCTTCGCCGACCTCGCCACGGGAGCGCGGCTCCCCGTGCGCGAGCTGCTCGCCGAGCGCATCGAGGCGCTCGCCCCGACCGCCGCCCGGCTGGGCTGCGCGGGGGAGCTGGGCGAGGCGAAGCGGCTGCTGGGAGCCAACGGCGCCGAACGCCAGCGCGCCGCCGCCGCGGGCGACGCCGAGGCGGCGGCCCGCAGCATCGTCAGCGCCTACGCACCGCTCCGCCCATCGGCCATGCCGGCGGCGAGGTGACGCGCGCCATGCCGACGCTCCCGACGCCCCGCGGAGAGATCACGGACGCGCTGTTCGCCGCGCTGCGGCGCCCCCCGCACGCGCTGCCGCCGCTGCCGGCGCCCGCCGCGCCCCGTCCCGAGGGCGACGAGGACCTCCAGCTCGCGCTCTACTGCTGTTACGAGCTGCACTACCGGGGCTTCGCGGACGTCGACGAGCGCTGGGAATGGGCGCCCGCACTGCTCGCAGCCCGCGCCGCGCTCGAGGAGCCGTTCGAGGCGGCGTTGCGGGAGCTTGCACCAGTGCAGCCGTTCGAGCGCGAACCCGCCGAGATGGACCTCGCGCTGCGCGAGGTCGTCGCGGGCGACGACGGCCCCTCGGTCGCGCGCTTCGTCGAGGCGCGCGCGAGCGAGGAGCAGCTGCTCGAGTTCCTCGTGCACCGGTCGGGCTACCAGCTCAAGGAGGCCGACCCTCACTCGTGGGCCATCTCGCGCCTCAGCGGACCGCCGAAGGCCGCCCTGGTCGAGATCCAGGCCGACGAGTACGGCGGCGGCAACCCCGAGCGCATCCACGCGCAGCTGTTCGCGGACTCGATGCGAGCACTGGGGCTGGACGCGGAGTACGGTGCCTACCTCGACCACCTGCCCGCGCCGACGCTCGCGACGGTGAACCTGATGTCGCTGTGCGGCCTGCACCGCCGGCTGCGCGGCGCGATCGTCGGTCACCTCGCGCTGTTCGAGATGACCTCCTCGGCGCCGAACCGGCGCTATGCGCGCGGCCTGCGCCGCCTCGGCTTCGACACGCCCGAAGCGACGCGATTCTTCGACGAGCACGTCGAGGCGGACGCCGTGCACGAGAACATCGCCGCCGTCGACCTGGCCGGCGGCCTCGCCGCCCAGGAGCCGGCGCTCGCGGAGCAGATCGTCTGGGGCGCCCGGGCGCTCGTCGCGCTCGACCGCCTCTGGGCCGAGCACGTCCTCGGCGCCTGGGAGGACGACCGCTGCTCGCTGCGTCACCCGGTCGGGCGCGAGCGGTCCTCGGCGGCGCTCGGCGCGCTGAAGCCCGACAGCTTGTGCGTGCCGTCGCAGAACGGGCGCAGCTTGGACTTGCCGCAGCGGCAGAGCGCGATCGTCGATCGCTCGGCCTCGATCTCCCGCCCCTCCTGATCGACGAGCCGGAACGGGCCGCGTACGAGCAGCGGCCCGTCGCGGTACGGCGTGATCACCGCCCGGTCTTCCTCGTCAGGGTCCGGCGCCATCGTGCCCCGGGGCTAGCCGCCGGCGCGACCTCCGAAACCCGTATCGACGGCGTCGGCGAGCTCCCCCATCGAGCCGAGCTCGAGGTCGTAGCCGTAGTCGCCGCCGGGCTCTGGCGTGGCGCCCCAGCCGGGGCGGTCCCGCCGGCGGTTGATCCACACCGACGGCAGGCTCTCGCGCTTGGCCGGGACGTGGTCGTGGAACAGGCTCTGCGCGACGTGCAGCAGCTCGCCGCGCTCTACTCCGAGCCCGGGGAGGGCGGCCTCGAGCGCGCGGAAGTGGTTCTCCGCGGGCTTGTAGGCGCCGACGTCCTCGGCCGTGATGATCGCGGCGAAGTCGCCGCGCAGCTGCTCGTTGCTGCCGGCGAAGCCGGCCCGGTGCACGTTGGAGAGGATGATCAGCCGGTAGTGGCGGCCCAGCCGCGCCAGGGCGTCGGCCGAGTCCGGGAACGCCGGCCAGTCCGGCACCGACCCACCGAGCCGGCGTGCCCAGGCCTCGCTCACCGGCGCGCCGAGCGCCTCGCCCACACGGCGGAACGCGGTCGCGATCACGTCCGGGTAGAGCGCCGCCGGCAGCTCCTCCTCGACGGCCGCCTCGGCGTCGCCGTACGCGAGCAGCAGCGCCTCGTCGTCGGCATCGAGACCGTGCTCGCGCGCCCACGGCCGCAGCAGGGCGGAGATGCCGGCCTCCCAGTCGATCAGCGTGCCGTAGCAGTCGAAGCTGAGGGCCTTGAAGCGGGTGAGGTCCATGGGGCGGGCGCCCGGCGGGTGGTTACTTGTGCTTCGGCCCGCCTCCGTGGCCGTGACCCTTCCCGTTCCCGTTCCCGTTCCCGTTGCCGGGTCCGGCCTGGACCGGTGCCGTGACCGAGGGTCCGCGCTTGTCGTGCGGCACCGTCACGGTCACGGTCCCAGAGCAGCTCGCGCCGCTCGGGTCCTTGGCCACGTAGGCGATCGTGTACACGCGACCGTCGCCGCGGCCGCTGCGCTCGGCCCGCAGCTTCACCTGACCCGCGTTCGGCCCGGCGACGACGTCCGGCGACGTGTTGCCGTCGGCCTTGCCGTTGACCGGCTCGTCCTGGGTGACGCCCGTGATCGTGATCGCGACCGGATCGCCGTCCGGGTCGGTCGCGCCGGACAGCGTGATCGTGCGCAGCTTGTGGTTCGGCGGCCACAGCGACGCCTTGCTCGGTGCGACGCTGCCGCATCCGGGCGGGCTGTTGGTCAGCTCGACGGCGACGAGGTCGACGTAGGCGCCCAGGCCGCCGGAGGCCTGCTCGGGCGAGAGGTCCAGGAACTCGATGCGGCTGGAGGCGGCGGTCGCAACGAAGTCGAGCGTGCGGGTGGCCCAGCTCGTCTGGGCGCCGCTCGCCAGTGGGCCGATCTCGGCCGCGGCCGGGCCCGCGGAGACGCGGAAGTGATTCTCGGCGGCCGCCGTGCCGGGGCGCGCCGAGTAGGTGAACGAGAGGCGGTACGTCGATCCGGGGCTGGTGGCGACGTCCTGGAAGATGCGGCTGGGGCCGTTGGAGTCCAGCTCGACGAACTGGTTGCCCGCGCCGGCCGCCGGCGCGCCCGCGACGTGGTCCTGGATCTCGATGCCGGAGCTGGTGGTGCCCGCGCGCGCCTGGTGCGACCAGCCCGGGATCGACGGGAAGATGCCGATGTTGCCGGCCGGAACGTCAGGCGTCTCGAACGACCCGTTCACGATCAGGTTCGGCGCCGCGGCAGCCGTCCCCATCGCTCCGCCCAACCCCGCGACGACCAGCCCTACCCCGATCCAGCGTCGCAACCCGCGCATGGCCCCTCCTCACCTGGTGTCATGGCGACACTAACCCGGCGAACGCGGGCTCGTGTGCGGGGATGTCCGCCTGCGGACCTACGCCCGGGGAGCTGGTGACGCTGCCGGCTCGGGCTGGGGGAACATCCCGACCAGACGCTCGACGGCGTGCCGGTCGCCCTCGATCGCCAGGCCGCCGGCGCGCTCCGCGTCGGCGAGATCGCGGCCTTTCCAGACGACCGCACTGAACGTGTCGGGGTCGGTGTCGATGACCGCGGCCGGGTCCTCCGCGGGACCGCGGCCGAGCTCGATCTCGCCGCGGGCGATGGCGGCGTGGAAGATGTCGTCGCCGAAGCGCAGCTCGTAGGCAGCCCGCAGGTCGCCGGCCGCGTCCGAGTCGAAGAAGGTCCCGAGCGCGATGATCACGGAGTCGGTGCCGACGGGCGCGCCCTCGGGGAACGTGGGGGAGCGCACGGCCCAGGTGCCGAGCGAGATGACGATCGGCTTGAGCTCGCGGCCCCACTCCGTGAGCTCGTACACGGAGGAGCCCGCCGGCGGCGGCAGCGTGCGGCGGCGGATGATCGCCGCGTCCTCGAGCTCGCGCAGGCGCTGGGAGAGCACGTTGGTGCTCGCGCTCGGCAGGCCCGCGCGCAGGTCCTTGAAGCGCTTCGGGCCGAGCAGCAGCTCGCGGATGACCAGCAGCGCCCAGCGCTCGCCGACGAGGTCGAGCGCGTGCGCGATCCCGCAGCCGTCGCCGTACGTGCGCAAGGTGGTCATGGCCTGCAGTGTAGTGCGAGTGTAGCTATCCGTACTTCAACTTGTGAACTAGCTGGTAGTTTGGCGCAACCAGCAACCCGAGGAGCCACCTCATGTCCGCCCCGCCGCCCACCCCGACCGCCTCCGATCCACGCCGCTGGAAGGCCTTGGCGCTGCTCTGCACGGCGTTCTTCATGGTCATCCTCGACTCGTCGATCGTGGTCGTGGCGCTGCCGTCGATCGACGCCGACCTCGGGTTCTCGACCGGCGATCTGCAGTGGGTGCTGAGCGCGTACCTGCTCTCCTTCGGCGGGCTCCTGCTGCTCGGCGGCCGCGCGGCCGACCTGCTCGGCCGGCGGCGCCTGTTCGTGATCGGGACGTCCCTCTTCGCCCTCGCGTCGCTCGCCTGCGGCCTTGCCGGCTCCGTCGCGCTGCTGATCGCGGCGCGCGTCGTCCAGGGCGTGGCCGCGGCGATCATGACCCCGACGGCGCTCTCGATCGTCACCACCACCTTCGCGGAGGGCGCCGAGCGCAACAAGGCGCTCGGCATCTGGGCCGCGATCGGCGGCGTCGGCGCCACCGCGGCGTGGCTGGTGGGCGGCCCGATCACGGAGGGACTGGGCTGGGAGTGGATCTTCTTCCTCAACATCCCGGTCGCGCTCGCCGTCGTCGCGCTCAGCCCCGTGCTGCTGAGCGAGAGCCGCGACCTGGGGCGCGGGCGCCGGTTCGACCTCGCGGGCGCGCTGACGATCACGGCCGCGCTGGTCGCGCTCGTCTACGCCGTCGTCGAGGCGCCGACGACGGGCTGGGGCGACGGCCAGACGCTCGGCCTGCTCGGGATCTCGGCCGCGCTGCTGGCCCTGTTCGCCTGGATCGAGTCGCGCTCGCCCGCCCCGCTGGCGCCGCTGCGCGTGTTCCGCTCGCGCTCGCTCGTCGGCGGCAACCTCGTGCTGTTCGCGCTCGGCATGCTCGCCTTCGGGATGCCGTTCACGCTCACCCAGTACGCGCAGGAGGTCCTGGACTACTCGCCACTGCAGTTCGGCTTGGCCTCGGTGATCATGCCGGTCACCGCGGCGCTCGGCTCGATCACCGGGCAGGCGCTCGCCACCAAGGGCGACCTGCGCCCGATCGCCGCGGCGGGCATGGTGCTCACGGCCCTCGGCTGCCTGTCGCTGAGCCAGGTGCGCGTGGACGGCAGCTACCTGGGCGACATCTTCTTCGGGCTGCTGCTGTTCGGGCCCGGCCTCGGCGCGGCGTACGTCGCCGCGTCGATCGCCTCGCTCTCCGGCGTCGCCGAGTCGGACGCCGGCCTGGCCTCGGGCCTCAACAACTCGTCGTTCCAGATCGGCGGCGCGGTCGGTGTGGCGATCCTCTCGACCGTCACGGTCTCGCAGGCGCACGGCGCCGACCCGCTGTCGGCGATGACGAACGGCTTCCAGTCGGCGTTCGCGACCGCGATCATCTTCGCCGCTGCCGGCGTGATCGCCGCCGGCGCCCTGCTCGGACGGCGGCGTGCGCCCGCGGGGGCGCGCGTTGCGGAGCCCGCCACCGCGCGGGTCGACTAGAGCGCCGCGATGTGAGAGCCTCGTCTCGGAACCTCGCACGAAGGAGCAGTCGTGGACACTCCGGCCGGTAGACGGGTCCTGATCGTCGCGCACAAGTCCGTGGCGACGCCGTCGCTCGTGGACGAGGTGCGGGCCCGCGTGGCCGCGGGCCCGTGCCGGCTGGCGCTGCTGATCCCCGACGCGAGCGATCCGGAGGTCGCGGCGTGGACGCTGCGCCGCGCGCGCCGGATGATCTCCAAGGCGGTCGGCGTGCCGGTGGACGGCATCGTCTCCGAGGGCGAGGATCCGTACAGCGGGATCGCGGCGGCGCTGCGCGAGGACGACTACGACGAGGTGCTGATCTCGACGCTGCCCGAGGCCGGCTCGCAGTGGCTGCGCGATGACCTCCCCGCGCGCGTGCGCGACCTCGGCGTGCAGGTCGGCGTGGTGAGCGCGGCGCCGGTCGCGTCCTGATCAGCCGATCGCCGCGAGGTGGCGCTCGGCGAGCGTCATCAGGGCGCGCGTGGCGGGCGAGGGCCGGACGTTGCGCCGGGTGATGAAGGCGAACGTCTCGTGCAGCGGCGGGTCGAGCGGGGCCCTGTGGAGCCGCTCGCGGTACCCGAGCCGGTCCAGCAGGGCACCGGTGACGAGCGTGTCGCCGTGGCCGCCCGCGGCCAGCTCGAGCGCGGCGGAGACGTGCTGGACCTCGATCCGGGGCGCGATCGCCACGCCGGCGTGCTGGGCGCGCTCCGCGAGCTGGCGCCGGGTCGGGTCGTCGTCGCCCCAGCGCGCCTCGGGCAGCACGAGCGGGGTGCGCGCCAGGCGCTCGACGGTCATGGCCCCGCCGGTGCGCCCGGGATCCGCGCTCGCGTAGACGACCTCGAGCCGCGCGACGGCGGCGCCGACCTCGAGGCCGTCGTCGTCGACGGGCAGCGCGACCAGGCCGGCCTCCAGGCGCCCGGCGCGCACCGCGTCGGCGAGCTGGCTGGAGTTCTCGCCGACGACGCGCACCGCCACCTCGGGGTAGCGCCGCGCGAAGTCCTCGACGAGCCGCGGGAGCAGCAGGTGGTCTGCCGTGCTGAAGGTGCCCAGCGACGCCGTGCCGCCGGTCAGCGTGCGGGCGCGCCGGACCGCGTCGGCGGCCTCGCGGGCGGAGGCGACCGTGCGCTCCGCCTCGGGCACGAGCAGGCGGCCGGCGTCGGTGAGCTGCAGCCGCCGCCCGGCGCGGACGAACAGCGCGACGCCGAGCTCCGCCTCCAGGTGCGCGATCTGCTCCGAGACGCTCGGCCGGGCGAGGCGCAGCACGTCGGCCGCGGCGGTGAAGGAGCCGTGCTCGGCCGCCGCGAGGAAGTAGGTCAGCTGCTGCAGCGTCATGTTCCCGTAGGCGATGCCTACGCCATGGGCAGTCAATCAGCTCTGGCTCATGGCCGCACACGGTCGGATACTGCCGGGCATGGACTACTGCGTGATCGGTGCGGGAGCCGCCGGGCTCGGTGCGCTCCAGGTGCTGCGTGACGAAGGATTCTCCGTCGACTGCTTCGAGCAGGGGGACCGCATCGGCGGCCACTGGCACACCGACTACGACTGCCTGCACCTGATCACGCCGCGCGACACATCCGGGTTCGAGGGGCTCCCGATGCCCAAGGACTATCCGCTGTTCCCCAGCCGCGACCAGATGCGCGACTACATCCTCGGCTTCGCGGCACACCATGGGCTCGGCTCGCGCATCCGCTTCAACACGGCCGTCACCGAGCTGCGGCCGATCGGCGAGCGCGGTGAAGGCGGCTGGGAGGTCGCCACCTCCGACGGCGAGCGGGCGGCGTACGACGGCGTGATCGTCGCCAACGGGCACCTCCGCGATCCGTTCGTTCCCGAGTACCCCGGGCGCTTCGCGGGGCACGTCGTGCACTCCGGCCGCTACCGCAACGCGGACGACCTGCACGGCGACCGCGTCCTCGTGGTCGGCGCCGGCAACTCCGGCTGCGACCTCGCCGTCGACGCCGCGCAGGCCGGCCACGAGACGCACATCTCCGTGCGGGCCGGGCTCGTGTTCCAGCCCAAGACGCTCTACGGCCGCCCGCGCTCGGAGCTGCCGCTGCTCGGGCGCCTGCCGGTGCGCGCGCAGGAGCGCGTGACCCGCGCGCTGATCGACGTCTCGCTCGGGGCGCCCGAGCGCTACGGGCTGCCGGCCCCGGCCACGCGCAACCTGCACCGCAACCGCCCGGTGGTCAACGGGCAGCTGCTGCACTTCATCCACCACGGCCGCGTCCGCGTCGCGCCCGGCATCGAGCGCCTCGACGGCCAGTACGTGCACTTCACCGACGGCACCACCCGCGCGTTCGACACGATCGTCTACGCGACCGGCTTCAAGGCCACGATCCCGTTCCTGGACGGCGTGCCGCTACGCCGCGCCGACGGCGTCCCGCTGCGGGTTGCCGGGATGACGCTGCCGCTGGAGCTGGAGCGGCTGTTCTTCATCGGGCTGGCCGCCCCGCGCGGCCCGCAGCTGCCGGTCTACTCGGCCCAGACGCGGCTCGTCGCGAAGTTCCTGCGCGCGCACGAGCGCGGCGAGGCGCGGCTGGCGGAGCGCCTCGGGCGCGGCGCGCGGCCGGAGGCGCGGATCGACATCCCGCGCCACGAGTGGCAGCGCGACATGGTTCGCACGCGCAAGCGCATCGACCGCATCCTGCGTCGCCGCCCTCAGAACTCCGCCGCGCCGGTGCCGGCCGCCGACCGCCTGGTGATCCACGGATGAGGCGGCTCGAGGGGCGCGTCGCGCTCGTTACCGGCGGCGCGCGCGGACAGGGCGCCTCGCACGCCGAGCGCCTCGCCCGCGAGGGCGCGCGCGTGGTCTGCGTCGACGTCCTCGACGAGGCCGGCGAGGAGACGGCCGCGCGCCTGCGCGGCGACGGGCTCGACGTCGCCTACCACCACCTCGACGTCACCGACCCGGCCGGCTGGCGGGACGTCGTCGCGGCCTGCGAACGCCTGGACGTGCTCGTCAACAACGCCGGCATCATCCACGTCGCGCCGCTGGTCGAGGAGGCGCTCGACGCCTGGAACGGGCTGCTCGCGGTCAACGCCACCGGCACGCTGCTCGGCATGCAGGCGGCGATCCCGGTCATGCGCGCCGCCGGCCGCGGCGCGATCGTCAACGTCGCGAGCATCTTCGGCATCACCGGCGCGGAGGGCTACGTCGCCTACACGGCGAGCAAGGCGGCGATCGTCGCGATGACGAAGACCGCGGCGCTCGAGCACGCCGCCGACGGGATCCGGGTCAACGCGATCTGCCCCGGTGGCGTCTCGACCCCGATGAACGAGGACGAGCCTGAGGGCGGCGTCGTGCCGCTCACGCCGCTCGGCCGCCGCGCGCACGTGAGCGAGATCTCCGGCGCGGTCGCCTACCTCGCCAGCGACGACGCGAGCTTCGTCACCGGCACCGAGCTCGTGATCGACGGCGGCTACCTGGCCCGCTGACCCGCTCGCGTGCATCGCATCGAGCGGTGGGGCGGTGGTGCCTCAAGCGACGCCGATGGTGATGCTCTTGCGCTGCGTGAAGCCCTCCAGCGCGCCCTCGATCGAGTACTCCGCCCCGAGCCCGCTGAGCTTCTTGCCGCCGTAGCTCATCCCCGGCAGCTGGCCGCCGCTGCGGTTGACCTGCACCCACCCGGCCTCGATCCGGTGCGCGGCGCGCAGCGCCGCGTCGAGATCGTGCGAGAACACGAACGCGGCGAGCCCGTAGTGGGTGTCGTTGGCCCAGGCGATCACCTCGTCCTCGTCGTCCCAGGGCAGCGCGACGAGCACCGGGCCGAAGACCTCCTCGCGCGCGACCCGCCACGACTGCTCGACGCCGGTGAGGACGGTCGGGCGCAGCTGGTAGCCCGGCCGGCCGTCGTCGGGCAGCCCGCCGGTGAGGGCCGTCGCGCCCTGCTCAAGCGCCTCGCGCACGTACCCGCAGACGCGCTCGTCCTGGGTGGAGGAGACGATCGAGCCGATGTCCGAGCGCTCGTCGAGCGCGTCGCCGACGACCAGCTCCCCGAGCGCCGCCACGAGCCTCGCGTTGAACTCGTCGAAGATCGAGCGGTGCACGAACAGGCGCGAGCCGGCGGTGCACGACTGGCCCTGGCGGGCGAAGCGCATGGCGGCGATCACGTGCGCGACCGTGGCGTCGTCGCAGGAGTCGGGATAGACGATCGCGGGCGCCTTCCCGCCGAGCTCGAGCGACACCGGCAGGATCCGCTCGGCCGCCGCGCGCATCGCGATCCGGCCGACCTCGGTCGAGCCCGTGAACGAGATCTTCGCGATCCCGGGATGCCCGAGCAGCGCGCCGCCGCACTCCTCGCCGTAGCCCGTGAGGACGTTCAGCACGCCGGCGGGCAGGTGCTGCGCGCACACCTCCGCCATCCGCAGCACGCCGAGCGGCGCGTCCTCGGCGGCCTTGAGCACGAGCGTGTTGCCGGTGCACAGCGCCATCGCGACCTTCAGCGAGGCGAGCATCACCGGCGCGTTCCAGGGCACGATCGCCGCCACCACGCCGAGCGGCTCGCGCACGCTGTAGCTGAGCATCGCCTCGCCCATCGGCAGGACCTCGCCCTTCTGCTCGCTCGCGACGCCGCCGAAGTAGCGGAACACGTCGGCGGCGGTCGCGGCCTCGCCGCGCGCCTGCGTGCGGATCGCGTTGCCCGACTCGGCGGCGATCGTGCGGGCGAGCTCCTCGCCGATGCCGGCGAGGTCCTCGGCGATCGCGGACAGCAGCCGGCCGCGGTCGCGGGCGGGCAGCGCGCGCCAGGCCGGGAACGCGGCCGCCGCGGCGCGCACCGCGCGGTCGACGTCCTCGGCGCCGCCGCGCGCGACGCTCGCCAGCGGCTCGCGCCGCGACGGGTTCTCGACGTCGATCCGCCGCCCGTCGGCGGCCTCGACCCACTGGCCGCCGATCAGCATGGCGGCCTGCTCGAGCGTCGTCGCGATCATGTGGTCACCTCCGCAGGGTTGAGCCGGAGCGGCACAGTGTGCCTCGTCGGGGCGGTGAGTCGCGGCCGACCGGTTCCGTGCGACCCGGGCGGGGTTACAGTGGCGAGGTGGAGGACGGCTCAGCGATCGGCGGATCGGAGCGGTCGCGCCACGGGCTCGGAGCCGCGGTGCTCGCGTTCCTGCGGACGCCGCGCATGGCGTGGGCGATCCTCGTCGCGGCGCCGCTGCCGATCGCGGTCGCGCTGATCTTCACGGCGCGACCCGTCTATCCGCCGGACGCGTGCTTCTACGGCGCGCCGGCGGCGTCGGTTGCCGCGACCGACCACTACCTCGCGCTGATGTCGCCGCTCGCGGCGTTCGCGATGGTCGCGGTGGCGCTGGCCGCGCTGCCGATCCGCGGCCGCTGGCGGGTGCTCGCTCCGGCTACGGCGATCTGGGCGATCGTCACGCTCTTCGCGCCCGGCGTCGCGCACCCGGTGATGGTCTACGGCGGCAACGTCGCGGTGTTCGGCGCGCTGCTGGCGCTCGTCGTGCTCGTCCTGTTCGCCGTGATCGCGAAGGAGAGCTCGTGGATCCGGGCGATCGGCTGGTTCGAGTTCGCGCTGCTGTTGCCGCTGCTGCTCGGCGTCGCGGGCTTGATCGCCCAACCCGGCTGTTACAGCGGCGACCCGCCGGCGCCGATCCCGCAGTGACGGCGCCTCACGCGCGGCGCGCGATCTGCGGGCCGAGGTGCTCGACCGGCGGGGTCGGCTGCAGCGCCCACTCGGGCGGCTCGACACCGGCCGCCTCCGCCGCCATCCGCGCGAAGTAGCGCTCGAAGCCGGCCGGCGTGCACACGAGCAGCGCGCGCGCCGGCGCGTCGCTGTGGTTGGCGTAGGTGTGCGCGACGTTGCGCGGCGCGAAGGCGAGCCCGCCGGGCCCGCGCGTGAACACCTCCTCACCGAGCTGGAACGTCAACTCGCCCTCGGTCACGTAGAACGCCTCGTCGAAGTCGTGGCGGTGCAACGGCGGCCCCGGCCAGCCGGCGTTCGACGACAGCTCGATGATCGACACGGCGCCGGCGGTCTCCTCGCTGCGCAACACGACGCGGGCCATGGATGCCTCCTTTCGGCGTGGACGACTCCCTCATCATTGTCACGCGTCCACCCGCACGCGGTCGATCGCGAACAGGGGCTCGTGGTCCGGGGGGCCGGGCTTCGCGGGGAAGTCGAAGACGGCGACCATGAACTGCATCGGGTAGTCCGGCGCCTGCTCGACGCTGCGGACGCGCTCGCCGTCGACGGAGAACTCGACCCGGCCCTTGCGCCAGTCGGCGGCGTAGAGGTGCGGCTCGCGGACGTCGATCGCGAGCCGGGGCGCCTCGAAGTCCCATCTGAGCGCGGGGTCGCGGAAGTGCTTGATCCCCATGCCGATCGCGGTCGGCGCGTCGCCGAAGACCTCGAACACGCAGATCTCGCCCGAGCGGTGCGGCTCGTCCTCGATCCCGACCATCCACACGGAGGCCATCGAGCGCGGGCTCAGCTCCATCCGGGCGCGCACCTCGATCCGTCCGAAGTGCGGCGTGACGCCCCACCACGTCGGGCCGGACTCGCGCACCGCCTGCCCCTCGCGGAACGGCTGCTGGCCGTCGTGGGCGCCCGACTGCACGCCCGATACGCGCAGCGGCGGGTCGTCGTGCGTGTCCTCGCACCACAGCCCCTGCCCGCGCGGGATCGTCAGGCGCAGCTCGGAATCCTCCACGGCGCAGGTCGCGGTGCTCGCGGCGCGCGAGCTCCAGTGCGGCAGGTAGTGGGGCAGCCACGCGTCGCGGTCGAGCGACGGGCCGTCGAAGTCGTCGACGAAGGCCACGGCGCGATCCTCTCACAGCGGCTCTAAACGAGGAAAACCTGCTCGGCTTTCGGGAGTTTGTAGCCTGTGGGCGATATGACCTACGTCATCGTCGGCAGCTGCATCAAGGACGACTCCTGCATCGAGGTCTGTCCGGTGGACTGCATCCATCCCAAGCCGGGCGCCCGCGACTTCGAGACGGCGGAGCAGCTCTACATCGACCCCGAGGTCTGCATCGACTGCGACGCGTGCGTCGAGGCGTGCCCCGTCGACGCGATCTACGCCGAGGGCGAGCTGCCGGAGAAGTTCTCCTACGCGCTCGACCTCAACGCGGAGTTCTTCGCCGAGCAGGGCACCGCCGACCGCACGGCCGCGTGATGGCCGGCGCTTCCCGCCCGCGCTTCGCCGTCGTCGGCGCCGGCCCCGCCGGCGCGTTCGCCGCCGCAGCGATCCTGCGCGCCCGGGGCGACGCGGAGATCGACCTGTTCGAGCGGCTGCCGACGCCGTGGGGCCTGCTGCGCGCCGGCGTCGCGCCCGACCACCAGGAGATCAAGCGCCTGCAGGACACGTTCGAGCGCCAGACGCTCGAGCGCGGCTGCCGCTTCATCGGCGGCGTCGAGGTCGGCGTCGACGTGCAGCACTCCGAGCTGGCCGAGCTCTACTCGGCCGTCGTGTACGCGACCGGCGCGCAGACGGACAAGTCGCTCGGGATCCCGGGCGAGGAGCTGCCCGGCAGCTGGGCGGCCACCGAGTTCGTCGCCTGGTACAACGGCCACCCCGACTTCCGCGAGCGCGCGTTCGACCTCTCCGCGCGGCGCGCCGTCGTGATCGGCAACGGCAACGTCGCCGCCGACGTGATCCGGGTCCTCACGCGCGACCCCGAGGAGCTGGCGCAGACCGACATCGCCGACCACGCGCTCGAGGCGCTGCGCGCGAGCGAGATCGAGGAGGTGGTCGTGCTCGGCCGCCGCGGGCCGGCGCAGGCCGCGTTCACCAGCGCGGAGCTGCGCGAGCTCGGCCGCCTCGACGGCGTCGCGCTGCACGTAGACCCCGCCGACGTCGAGCTCGACCCGGTCTCCGCCGAGTGGCTGGAGCAGGAGGGGACGTTCACCGCGCGCAAGAACGTCGAGCTGCTGCGGGCGTTCGCGGCGTCGCCGCCGAGCGCCGGCGCCCCGCGGCGGATCGAGCTCCGCTTCCTGACCTCGCCGGTCGAGATCCGCGGCGACGGCCGGGTGGAGGCGGTCGACGTGCGCCGCAACGAGCTCGTGCGCGGCGACGACGGCTCGCTGCGCGCCCGCGCTTCCGAGGGCCCGGTCGAGACGGTCGAGGCCGGGCTCGTGCTGCGCTCGGTCGGCTACCGCGCGGTGCCGCTGCCCGACGTCCCGTTCGACGAGCGCGCGTTCGTGCTGCCCAACCGCGCCGGCCGCGCGCTCACGGCGGACGGCGAGCCGCTGCCCGGCGTCTACGCCGTCGGCTGGATCAAGCGCGGGCCGACCGGCATCCTCGGCACCAACAAGCGCGACGCCGAGGAGACGATCGGCTGCCTCGCCGAGGACCTTCGCGATGGACTGCTGCGCGAGACGCCTGCGGATGCCCGCGAGCGACTCGACGCGCTGCTGGCCGAACGCGCGCCCGGCGCGGTCACGGCCGGCGGCTGGCACGCGATCGACGCGCTCGAGCGCGAGCGCGGCCGCGAGGCCGGGCGCCCGCGCGTGAAGCTCGCGTCGCGCGACGAGCTCGTCGCCGCCGCCGGAGCGCCGGCCGCCGCCTAGAGGACCCGCGCCTCCGCGAGGTACCGCTCGCGGTAGCGCTGGTACTCGATCGCGGCGGTCTCCGTCCAGCGCTGCGCCGATCCCGACAGGGCCTTCTTCTCGACCGCCGGCACGCCGGCGGCGAGCATGCCCGGACCGACCTCGCGCCGCTCGGACAGCACGGCGCCCGCGGCCAGCACGGCCTTCGCGCCGACCCGCGCGCGCTGGAGCACGATCGCGCCCATCCCGACCACCGCGCCGTCCTCGACGACGCAGCCCTCGAGCAGCGAGCCGTGCCCGACGACGACGTCCTCGCCGATCTCCGTCGGGAGCTCGTGCGCGCAGTGGATGACGCAGTTGTCCTGGATCGAGCTGCGCGCGCCGACGGTGATCCGCGCGGCGTCGCCGCGCAGCACCGCACCGAACCAGATGCTCGCGCGGTCGCCGACGTGGACGTCCCCGATCAGCACCGCGGTCGGGGCGAGCCACACGTCCTCACCGACCGTCGGGCGCACGCCCCCGAGCTCGACGATCGTGGCCATGGGCCGCAGCCTACGGCAGCGGCGGAAGGATCAGCGCGCGCGGCGGCTGGGCAGGTCCCGGTTGGCGCGACGCTCCTCCTCGAGACGGCGGGCCGCAAACGCGGTGTTGCGGGCGGCGCGCTCCTTGCGGCCACGCGCGTAGGCCTCCTCGTTGCGGGCCGCGATCCCCTGCTTCGCGGCCTTCCACGCGGCTTCGCCGCGCAGCGGCTCTCCAGGCTTGCTCATCGGTCCTCCGATGGATGGACGCTTCGAGGCCAGATGGCGCCGCGAACGGCCAACGTCAAGAGGACTCCTGTCCATGAGCTTACTCCGCCCCCCTCAGACGACGCGCCGCCGGCCGGCGCTCACCCGGCGTCCAGGAACGTCCGGATCATCGACAGCAGCCAGTCGGTCCGGTCGATCACGCCGGACCCGGGCGGCATGAAGTGCGTGGTGCCCGGGAGGATCGCGAGCTGGGACGGGGGCAGGCCGGCGAGGTCGCCCATCCCACCGCCTCCGAGCAGCCGGTAGAGCTCGACCATGTGCTCGGGCGTGACGACGTCGGAATCGCCCGCGACCAGCAGCATCGGCGAGGGGATGGCGCGGATCTTCTCCTCGTCCCAGGCGAACTCCTCCGTGTCGAGCTTCTTGAGCTTGGCGACCAGCGTCGGGAACGCGTCCGGGTCGGGGGCGACCTGCTTGTAGGCGGCCTCCATCGGCGAGCCGGCGAACATCTCCGGCGAGATCGACGGGAACATCGCCCACGCCTCCGGCTGGATGCCGGCGCTCGTGTAGGAGGCCGACGCGGCCACCATCCGGCGGGCGAGGCCGGGGTGGCGGATGCCGAGCTGGAGCGTGATCCCGGCGCCCATGCTGTAGCCGACCACGTCGGGCTGCTCGAGCCCGAGGTGCTCGATCAGCCCCGCCGTGTCGTCGGCCATCTGCTCGTAGGTGATCTCGCGGTCGATGTCCGCCGTGCGCCCGTGGCCCTGCATCTCGGGCACGATCACCTGCCGCTCCTGCGCGAGCCCCTCCAGGAAGGGCCCGAAGGACTCGACGATCATGTACGCGCCGTGCAGCAGCACCAGCGGCCGGCCGGAGCCGTGGATCTCGTAGTACATGTCGAGCTCGCCGACCGGCGCACGGCCGGTCCGCACCTGTGTGTCCGTCATCCGCTCAGTATCGAGCAGGCACCGTCACGTCCTCGCACGCGCGGCTGATCGCGACCTCGCCGACGAACCCCTCGAGCCGCTTGAGGTCGAACCTGCGCGTGAGCGTGTCGCGCACCCAGTCCGCGGACACCTCCATCGACTCCTCCGCGCTGCGGCGGTCCTTGAACGTCGTGATCGCGATGATCTCGCCGTTGCCGCACTCGACCACCTGGTACTCCATGAAGCCGTGCATCTCCTGGACGGACTCGGCGAAGTCGGTGTCGACCAGGTGCAGCAGGTCGTCGATCGACCCCGACTCGAGCCGGTAACGCCTGACGCTTGCGAACATCCCCTCCGAACCCCCTCGTGGTGTGACGGGGCGAAGCTACTCCGGCCGCGCGGCGAACTCAACCGGCGCGCGGCGCGCTCAGGCGAAGGGGCGGTCCTTGCGCGAGTGCTGCTCGGTGCCGGCGCTGAGGATGAGCACGATCCCGGCGACGACGGGCAGCGCCCCGAGCACCGCGATCGCGGCGCCGATGCCGCTCGCCGTGCCGGACAGGAGCAGGGCGAGCACGATGCCGATCACGACGAGCGGCAGCCCGATCATGACGAGCCGGCCGCCGCTGCCTGCGAGCTTGCGTTCCTTGCGCGTGGTCATGACCAGGGCATACCCGTTCCGGCTCAGTCGTCGAACTCGTCCTCGTGGCCCTGGCCCGTGCGCGGCTTGGAGCCGAACCCGCGCTGCAGGCCACCGAGGCCGAGGCCGGGCGGCGGCCCGCCCGGCTGCGGGTCCCCGGCGCGCCCGCGCTGGATCGGGCGGTCGGCGTCGCGGCTCGGCTGCACGCGCTTGGGCTCGCCCTTCTGCTTGGGGAAGTGCGGCGGCCACGGAGCGTCTCCCAGGCCGCCCTCCTCGTCGCGGCGCGCGAGGTCCAGCAGCCCGTCGAGCGTGCCCGCACTGGCGTCGATGTCGGCGGCCGGATCGTGCTCGCGCAGGCGCGCGGGAACCGTGTCCAGCCGCAGGTCGCCGGGCTCGACGTCGGCGACCTCGTCCCAGTCGAGCGCGCACGACACGCGCGCGTCCGGCGTCGGGCGCACGGAGTAGCAGGAGGCGACCGTGCGGTCGCGCGCGTTCTGGTTGTAGTCGACGAACACGCCGTGGCGCTCCTCCTTCCACCACTTGCTCGTCGCGAGGTCCGGCGCGCGCCGCTCGACCTCGCGCGCAAGCGCCAGCGCCGCCCGGCGCACTCCGAGCGAGTCCCATTCGGGCACGATCCGCACGTTGACGTGGATGCCCTTGGAGCCCGACGTCTTCGGGTAGCCGCGCAGGCCGTGCTGGGCGAGCACGTCGCGCACGACGAGCGCGGTGCGGCGCACCTCGTCCCAGCCGACGCCGGGCGTCGGGTCGAGGTCGACGCGCAGCTCGTCGGGCGCGTCGAGGTCGGCGCGCCGCGCCGGCCACGGGTTGAAGTCGATCACGCCGAGGTTGACCGCCCAGACCAGATGCGCCGCGTCGTTGGCCACGAGCTCCTCGGCGGTGCGGCCGGAGGGGAAGGCGACGGTCGCCGTCTCCAGCCACTCCGGGATGTTCTTCGGGACCCGCTTCTGCCAGATCGGCTCCTCCATGATCCCGTTGACGAAGCGCTTCAGCACCGTCGGGCGCTCGCGCAGGTGGATCGTCACGGCCTCGGCGGTGGTCAGGTAGTACTCGACGAGGTCGAGCTTGGTCCAGCCGGGCCGTGGGAAGTAGACCTTGCCCGGGTTCGAGAGCCTGACCTCGCGGCCGGCCGCCTCGATCATCGTGAACTCGCCCTTCGCCACGGCCGCGAAGCGTATTCTGCGCCGATGCTGCGAGTCCTCATCGCGGGTGCGACCGGCTGGACCGGCGCCCCTCTCGCCGAGGCGGTGCGCGCCGCCGACGACCTCGAGCTCGCCGGCGGGATCGCCCGCCGCGGGGCCGACTTCGAGTCCGTCGAGGAGGCGCTCGCTGCGACCGAGGCCGACGTGCTCGTCGACTTCACCAAGCCCGGCGTCGTGCGCGGGCACGTCGACGCGGCGCTGGCCGCCGGGCTGCACGCCGTCGTCGGCACGTCCGGGCTGACCGCGGCGGACTACGAGGAGATCGACGCGGCCGCGCGCGCGGCCGGCCGCGGCGTGATCGCGGCGGGCAACTTCTCCGTGCTGGCCGCGACGCTGCTGCACGCCGCCACGCTCGCGGCGCAGCACGTGGACCACTGGGAGGTGATCGACTACGGCTCGGCCGGCAAGCCCGACGTACCCAGCGGCACCGCGCGCGAGCTCGCCGAGCGGCTCGGCGCGGCCGCGCCCGCCGCACACGACGCCGACCTGATCGGCCCGGCCGAGGCGCGCGGCGCCTCGGTCTCCGGCACGCGCGTGCACTCGGTGCGCCTGCCGAGCTTCGCGCTCTCGACCGACGTGATCCTCGCCGCCGCCGGCGACCGGCTCGTGATCCGCCACGAGGCGGGCTCGTCCGCGGAGCCGTACGTGGCCGGAACGCTCCTGGCGGTGCGCCGCGTCGGCGAGGTCACCGGCGTGCTGCGCGGGCTCGACCGCCTGCTCTTCGGAGAAGTGAACACGAAGTGAGTGTGCGGTTGCGCACACCCTGCGCGTCTGATTGATTCCCGCACAATCACGTTCTTCTTCGGAGGGGAGCAGCAGCATGCATCGATGGTGCCTCGCGGCCGCGTGCGCGGTCGCGATCACTGGCGTCGCCGTGCCGACGGCGGCCGCGAAACAGCGGTCGCAGGACAGGCTCGACGCCTACACGGTCGTCACGACGGCCGACCAGCTCGCGGGTTTCGAGGCAAAGGGCCTCGACGTCGCCGACAGCGAGGTCAGGGGCAGCAAGGTCCGCGCCAACATGATCCTGACCCGCGAGCAGGCGCAGGACGTCCGCGCCGAGGGCGCGCAGGCCAAGCTCACGCGCGTCAAGGGCGGCAAGACCGTCAAGCAGTTCGCGGCCGCGCAGGCCGCCAACGGCTTCACCGTCTGGAAGTCCTACGACGAGCCGGGCGGCTACCGCGACCAGCTGTACGCGCTCGCGAGCAAGTACCCGAGCGTGACCAAGCTCGTCAAGATCGGCGAGACGCTGCACGGGCGCGAGATCCTCGCGCTGAAGGTCACGGCGGGCGCGCGCGGCACCCGTGACGGCCGCCGGCCGGCGGTGCTGTTCAGCGCCACCCAGCACGCGCGCGAGTGGATCGCCACGGAGATCGACCGCCGCCTGATGTACCACTACATCGAGGGCTGGGACGCCGAGGATCCGAAGATCGTGAAGCTGCTCCAGTCGACCGAGCTCTGGTTCGTCCCGGTCATGAACCCGGACGGCTACCAGTACACGTTCACCGACGAGCGGCTGTGGCGCAAGAACCTGCGCGACAACGACGGCGACGACCAGATCACCAACGCCGACGGCGTCGACCCGAACCGCAACTACCCGGAGCACTTCAAGTACGACGAGGAGGGCTCCTCGAAGATCATCTCGAGCCAGACCTACCGCGGCCCCGGTCCGGCCTCTGAGCGCGAGACGCAGGCGATCATGGGCCTGTCGGGGCGCGTCGGCTTCGAGTTCAACGTCAACTACCACTCCAACGGCCGCTGGCTGCTGTACCCGGAGGGCTGGCAGACCAACTCGCCGACCGCCGACGACCCGATCTACTTCGCGCTGTCGGGCAACCTCGACGAGCCGGCGATCGAGGGCTTCCACCCGGGTCTGAGCTCGGACGTCCTCTACGTCACCAACGGCGAGGCCAACGACTTCATGCACAAGCGCGGCAACGCGCTGGCCTGGACACCGGAGCTGAGTCCGGGCTGCCCGTCGTGCGGGTTCGTGTTCCCCGACGACGAGGCGCTGGTCCAGGAGGAGTTCGAGCGCAACCTGCCGTTCGCCGACTCGGTCGCGAACTCGGCGGCGGACCCGGATGACCCGAAGTCCTCGCTCGGCATCAAGACCAAGCCGTTCTAC
>DATFQI010000077.1:0-3091 GCA_035264365.1 Solirubrobacteraceae bacterium | reverse complement strand
TGTGCGAGTACACGAGCCACGGCCACTGCGGCGTGCTGCGGGTGGGTGGGGACGGTGTCCCTGTGGTCGACAACGACCAGACGCTCGAGCTGCTCGCCCGCACCGCGGTCTCCCAGGCCGAGGCCGGCGCCGACGCCGTCGCGCCGAGCGACATGATGGACGGGCGCGTGGGCGCGCTGCGCGCCGCGCTCGACGAGCACGGCCTGGCCGAGACGCCGATCATCGCCTACAGCGCGAAGTTCGCCTCCGCCTTCTACGGGCCGTTCCGCGAGGCGGCCGACTCCGCGCCCGCGATCGGCGACCGCCGCGGCTACCAGATGGATCCCGCCAACGCGCGCGAGGCCGTCAAGGAGGCGCGCCTGGACGAGGACGAGGGCGCCGACGTGCTGATGGTCAAGCCGGCGCTGCCCTACCTCGACGTGATCCGCCGGATCCGCGAGACGACCGAGCTGCCGCTCGCCGCCTACAACGTCAGCGGCGAGTACGCCATGATCAAGGCCGCCGCGGCGCAGGGCCTGATCGACGAGCGCGCGGCCGTGCTCGAGGCGCTGACCGGCATCCGCCGCGCCGGCGCCGACATCGTCATCACCTACCACGCGAAGGACGTCGCCACATGGCTCCGATGAAGGTCCGCAGCCGCCGTGACGGCTCCGCCATCCCGCTCGACGACACCGACAAGCAGCTGCTGAACCTGATGCAGGGGCAGTTCGCGCTCGTGCGCCGGCCCTACGCCCACGTCGCCGGGCTCGCCGGACTCGAGGAGGCCGAGGTCATGAAGCGGGTCCAGCGCCTGCTCGACGGCCGGATCATCCGCGAGGTCACGCCGATCTTCGACACGCGCGCGCTCGGCTACAGCTCGATGCTGGTCGCCGCGAAGGTCGACGCGGAGGTCCCGCACCGGGCCGCGAAGATCATCAACACGCACCCCGGCGTCACGCACAACTACCTGCGCAACCACGACTTCAACATGTGGTTCACCATCGCCACCGAGCCGGGCTCCAAGCTGGGCCTGTCCGGGACGCTCGAAGTGCTGCAGGAGCTCACGGGCGCCGAGTCGATCCGTGAGCTGCCGACGCTGAAGCTGTTCAAGATCCGCATGGACCTCGAGATGGAGAAGGGCACCGACGCGCTGTCGGCGGCCGGCCAGGCGGTCGAGCCGCTGGAGCTCGACCCGATCGAGCTGTCCGACGAGGACATCGCGACGATCCGCGCCACCCAGGGCAAGATGCCGGTCCTCTCCCAGCCCTACGCACCCGCCGCGGAGCGGCTCGGCGTCAGCGAGGACGAGGTGCTCGCGCGGCTGGAGTCGCTGCGCGAGCGCGGCGGCCTGCGGCGCGTGGCGGCGATCCTCTACCACCGCCGGGCGGGGTTCTCGGCCAACGGCATGGGCGTCTGGAAGGTGCCCGAGGGCGAGGAGCTCGAGATCGGGCGCCGGATGGCCGCCTTCCGCGGCATCTCGCACTGCTACCAGCGACCGACCTACCCCGACTGGCCGTACTCGATCTTCACCATGGCCCACGGCCGCTCCAAGGAGGAGTGCGACGCGATCCTCAACTCGATCGCCGAGGCGACCGGGATCAGCGAGCGCGCGACGCTGTACTCGAGCACGGAGTTCAAGAAGGTTCGGATGCTCTACTTCACCGACGACTTCCGCCGGTGGGAGGAGGAGCACAGCTGACCGCTTCGCTGACGGACACACGCTCGGCCGAGCTCTACCGCCGGGCGCTGCACGTGCTCCCCGGCGGCGTCAACTCGCCCGTGCGGGCGATGCGCTCGATCGGCCGCGACCCGATCTTCGTCGAGCGCGCCGCCGGCGCGGAGATCACCGACGTCGACGGCAACGTCTACGTCGACTACGTCTGCTCGTGGGGCCCGCTGATCCACGGCCACGCGCACCCGGCGGTGCTCGAGGCGGTCGTGGAGGCGGCCGCGCTCGGGACGACGTTCGGCGCCGCGACGGCCGGCGAGGTCGAGCTGGCCGAGCTGGTCTGCGGTCGGATGCCCGCCGTCGACATGCTGCGGATGACCTCCTCGGGCACCGAGGCGTCGATGAGCGCGATCCGCGTCGCGCGCGCCGCCACGGGCCGCGAGAAGCTGCTCAAGTTCGCCGGTGCCTACCACGGGCACGTCGACGGGCTGCTCGCCGAGGCCGGCTCCGGCCTGGCCACCCAGGGGATCCCGGCCTCGCCGGGCGTTCCCGAGGCGGCGACCGCAGCGACCGTCGTGGTCCCGTGGAACGACCCCGAGGCGGTGCGTGCGGCGTTCGCCCAGCACGACTTCGCCGCCGTCCTGTGCGAGCCCTACCCGGCCAACATGGGCCTCGTCCCGCCCGCCAGCGGCTTCCTCGAGCTCCTGCGCGAGCTCGCCACCGAGCATGGCGCGCTGCTGGTCTTCGACGAGGTCATCACGGGCTTCCGCGTCTCCCACGGCGGTGCGCAGGAGCTCAGCGGCGTGCTCCCGGACCTCACCGTGATGGGCAAGGTGATCGGCGGCGGGCTGCCCGCCGCGGCCTACGGCGGCACCAAGGAGCTGATGGAGCTCGTGGCGCCCGCCGGCAGCGTCTACCAGGCCGGCACGCTGAGCGGCAACCCGCTCGCCGTCGCCGCCGGCCGCGCCGCCCTGCAGCTGCTCGGCGAGGAGGCCTACCTGCAGCTGTCGGACATCACGCTCCAGCTCGCCGAGGGCCTGCGCGAGGCGGCGGGCGCGCGGCCGGTGCAGGTCGCCCACACCACGGGCCTCGTCACCGTCTTCTTCAGCGAGCAGCCCGTGCACGACTACGCGGGCGCGAGCGCCTGCGACACCGACGCCTACGGCGCCTGGTGCCGCGCACTGCTGGCGCGCGGCGTCTACCCGCCGCCGTCGCAGTTCGAGGCCTGGTTCCCCTCGCTCGCGCACGGCTCCGAGCACCTCACGCGGACGCTCGAGGCCGCGGCCGCCGCCTTCGACGAGATCAGCGCGTGAGCCTCGCGGAGACCCTGCGCGGCGAGGGCGGGCTGATCGCCGCCGCCGTCGCCCCGGACGCGCCCGCCGACGGCGACGGTCCCTACGCCGCGGTGCTCGCGGCGATCCGCGAGGGCTACGAGCAGCACTA
>DATFQI010000076.1:0-55416 GCA_035264365.1 Solirubrobacteraceae bacterium | reverse complement strand
GGCTGTCCGGCGGACCGGGGTGCGGGTTACCCCAGCTCGCCGACCAGGTCGGCGACCGAGTCGACGATCCGCGAGGCGCGGTAGGAGAAGCGCTCGGTGTCCTCGCGGCGGGTGACGCCGGTGAGCACGAGCACGGTCGAGAGCCCCGCCTCGATGCCGGCCACGACGTCGGTGTCCATGCGGTCGCCGATCATCGCCGTGGTCTCGGAGTGCACGTCGAGCGCGTTGAGCGCCGAGCGCATCATCAGCGGGTTCGGCTTGCCGACGAAGTACGGCTCGACGCCGGTGGCGCGGCTGATCAGGGCGGCCACCGAGCCGGTCGCCGGCAGCGGGCCCTCCGCGCTCGGACCGGTCGTGTCCGGGTTGGTGGCGATGAAGCGCGCGCCGGTCCCGATCAACCGGATCGCCCGCGTGATGCTCTCGAAGCTGTAGGTGCGCGTCTCACCGAGCACGACGTAGTCGGGGTCGCGCTCGGTGAGCGTGTAGCCGGCCTCGTGCAGCGCGGTCGTCACGCCCGCCTCCCCCACGACGTACGCGGAGCCGCCCGGCCGCTGGTCGGAGAGGAAGCGCGCGGTCGCCAGCGCCGAGGTCCAGATCGCCGACTCGGGCACGTCGAGCCCGCTCGCGCGCAGTCGCGCCGCGAGGTCGCGCGGCGTGTAGATCGAGTTGTTGGTCAGCAGCATGAACGGCCGCCCGAGCTCGCGCAGGCGCCCGAGGAAGCGATCCGCGCCGTCGATCGCGTGCTGCTCGCGCACGAGCACGCCGTCCATGTCCATCAGCCACGCCTCGGGCTGCCGCCAGGTCACGCGCTGCAGCGTATTGGCCGCGTCGCAGGGGAGGGGGCGTTAGCCGCGCGTCACGTAGCGCTTGGAACGCGCGACGTTGCCGGCGCGGTCCTCCGCGCGCAGCGTGATGCGGTGCTTGCCGAAGCCGCGCAGGCGCACCCTCGGGCGCCAGAGGCCGTCGCCGCGCTTGGTCGTGCGCACGCGCACGCCGTCGACGTAGAGCGTGATCTTGCGCAGCCCCGCCGCCCCGCGGTCGCGCACCACCACGGCCAGCTGCAGGCTCGCGCCGGCCCGCTTGGGCAGCGAGCGCCAGCGCACGCTTGGCGCCGCCGAGTCGCGGAACGAGGAGGGCGCGACCTTGCGCACCGTCAGCCGCCGCACGGTCACGTTCTGGGCCTTGTCGGACGCGTGGATCTCGACCGCGTGGTCGCCGTAGCCGAGCGAGCGGAAGCCGAACCAGGAGCTGCGCACGGTGCCGCCGCCCCACACGCGCACCCGCTTGCCGTCGACGTACAGCTCGACCCGGCGCATGCCGGTGCCGCCGTCGCGGGCGGTCACGCGCATCGGGAGGTTCTCGCCGTCGGTGAAGACCGCGCCCTCGGCCGGCCGCTGGACGGCCAGGCTCGGAGCCGACTGGTCGGAGCGCCCGCCGCAGGCCGCGCGGCGGATCTTGCCGTTGCGGACCGCGCGCATCGCCTTGTAGGCGGGCTTGCGCTTGCCGCCCTTGCGGATCAGCCCGAGGTGGTCGCCGTAGCCGGCGCCGGCGCCGACGTCCTGCAGCGAGAACCACAGCGCCACGCGCACCTCGGGATCACCGGCCAGGCAGCGGTACGCGAGCTTGAGGAAGCGCGCCTGGGTCTTCTCGCTCACGCCCTCCGCGCGCGTGCCCGCGACCGCGCCGTCGCGACAGGAGCTCGGCTTGCGCGAGCCAGTGTTCCAGCCGATCTCGGTCATCCACACGCCCTTGGCGGCGTCGCCGTTGGCCGCCATCACGTTGTGGACCTCGCGATAGCCGGTGAACGAGAAGCGCCCGACGCGGCCGTTGGGCTCGCGGTAGTACTCCGCCGGCGAGGTCAGCAGGCAGGCGGTGTCGGTGTGCACGCCGACCGCGTCGAAGCTGCCCGCGGCGCCGGCCGCGTACATCTGCTGCAGGAACTCGTAGTTGTTGCCGACCAGCCCGCCGGTCACCACCGTCACGGACGGGTCCGCGGCCTTCACGGCCGGGTAGGTGGCGCGCAGGAGCGCGGCGTAGCCCGCGGGATCGGGCGCACCGCGCCAGAACGTCTCGGAGTCGTGCTCGTTCCAGATCTCGAGCGCGTCAGGGCCCGCGAGCCGGACCAGCTGCGCGGCGAAGCGCGCGTAGTCGCCTGGATCACGCGGCGGCGCGGGGCCGGCGCCGCGCGGGCCGGCCGCCCAGTCGGGCGTCGTCTGCAGCACGAGCAGGACCTTCACGCCGCGCGCGTGGAAGGCGCGCACCTCGGCGGCGACGCGATCGAGGTAGAAGCGGTCGTAGCCGCCCCGCGTGGGCTCCCCGGCGGACCAGCCCACGAACATGCGCGCCCATCCGACCTTCAGCCGCTGCGCGTTCGACGGCCCGTCGACGGTCTGGTGCAGCGCGATGTTGACGCCGCTCTCGGCGCTCTGCGCCGGCGGCACGGCCACGACCAGCACCGCGAGGACGAGCAGGCCTCCCACGAACCCCCGCATGAGGTGCAGGTTAGCGGCGCCCCCTGGCTAGGTCGCGGCCTCGCGGGCCGGCAGCGTCACGGCCGGCAGCTCGCGGTGCCAGTCGCACGGCGACTGCCGGGAGGCCTCCTCCGGCACGCCGACGAACTGCCCGCCCGCGCAGCCCTCAGCGGCCACCTGCCGGCGCGGATTGCGGATCCCGGCGAAGCCGAGCACGCCGCCGAGTCCGACGAGCACGACCGCGATCCCGATGCCGAAGTGGAACGAGTCGACCGACGCCTCCTCCTGCGCGCGCACGACCGCCGCGGTCGCCGACGGGTCCAGCCCCTCCGGGTCCTCCACGGCGAACGGCCGCGCGTCCATCCTGTCGACGGCCGCGCGCACCGCGGGCTGCTCACGGGCGCCGCCGAGCGCCTCGGCGAAGCGCGTGTCGTACTGCGACGCCACCGTCGCGCCGATCGCCGCGATCGCGACGAGTCCGGCCACGCGCGCGATCGCGTTGTTGACCGCGGAGGCGATGCCGGCGTTGTGCTCGTCGGCGTCGGAGAGCACGGTCGCGGTCAGCGGCGCCACCACGATCGCGAGGCCGAGCGCGAACACCAGCAGCGCGGGGAACAGGTCGGTCCAGTAGTCGACGTCGGCGTCCAGGCGCAGCATCAGCGCCAGTCCCACCGCGCACACCAGCGGCCCGGTGCCCATGAACAGGCGGGGCCCATAGCGGTCTGCGAGGCGGCCGAAGCGGGCGGCGAGCACGAACATCACGAGCGTCACCGGGATGCTCGCGCTGCCGGCGGCGAGCGCCGAGAAGCCCGCGACGCCCTGCAGGAACAGCACGAGCAGGAAGAACGTGACGCTCAGGCCGCCGTACATCGCGAACGTCTCGATGTTGCCGGCGGCGAAGTTGCGGCGGCCGAACAGGCCGAGCGGCAGCATCGGGTGGGAGGCGCGCCGCTCGTAGAGCACGAACAGGGCGAACAGCGCGACCCCGGCGACCAGCGCGAAGGCCACGGCGGGGTCCGACCAGCCGCGCATAGGCTGCTCGATCAGCCCGAACGTGATCCCGGCCAGCCCGAGCGCGCACAGCCCCGCGCCCGCGAGGTCCAGCCGGGTGCCTGGTCTGCGCGCCGCGTCGGCGGGCACGGCGCGGGAGACGATGAACAGCGTCCCGAGCACGAGCGGCAGGTTGACCAGGAAGATCCAGCGCCATGAGGCCGAGTCGACGAGCTGGCCGCCGACCACGGGCCCGAGCACGGTCCCGATGCCGGCCCACGCGGTCCACGCGCCGACGGCCTGGGCGCGCTCGGTCTCGGCGAACGTGCGCACGATCACGGCCAGCGCCGCGGGCGTCAGCAGCGCACCCGACATGCCCTGCAGCGCCCGTGCGGCGACGAGCGCCTCGATCGTCGGCGCCAGCGCGCACAGCAGCGAGGTGACACCGAACCCGGCGATGCCGGCCACGAACACGCGCCGCTCGCCGATCACGTCGCCGAGCGAGCCGCCGACCAGCAGGAACGAGCTGAGCGTCAGCAGGTACGCGTTCGCCACCCACTGCTGGCCCGCGAGCCCGCCGCCGAGGTCCTCGGCGATCGCGGGCAGCGCGACGTTGATCGCCGTCGAGTCGACGGTCACGACCGTCGTGCCCAGGATGCAGGCCACCAGCACCATCCGCTTGGCCGCAGCGTCCATGCCCAGGGCGCTCATGTGCGGATCATGCCATTTCCCCGTTTCCGGCCCGGTCGGCTGCGGGCACGGTTCCCTTCAGGCCATGCGCGAGGAGGAGAGCCGATGCGGCAGCTGACGAGCCTGGACGCCCAGTTCCTGGCGGTGGAGTCCGCACGCACCTACGGGCACGTCGGCGGCCTCGCCGTCTACGACCCCGCGACCGCGCCGGGCGGCGCGCTGGGCATCAAGGACATCTGCCGGCTCGTCGGCGAGCGCATCCACATGCTGCCGCCGTTCCGGTGGCGGCTGGTCGGCGTGCCGCTCGGGCTCGACCACCCGTACTGGGTCGAGGACCCAGACTTCGACCTCGACTTCCACATCCGCGAGTCGGCCGTGCCGCCGCCCGGCGACGACCGGCAGCTCGCCGAGACCGTCGCCCGCATCTTCGCCCGCCCGCTCGACCGCACCCGCCCGCTGTGGGAGCTCTACGTGATTCAGGGGCTCGAGGGCGGTCGCGTCGCGCTGCTCACGAAGGTCCACCACTCGGTCGTCGACGGCGTCTCCGGCAACGAGATCCTCGCCGTGCTGCTCGACCCCAGTCCCGAGGGCCGCGAGATCCCGCCGGCCGAGGGCGATCAGGCCGGGGAGCGCGTGCCGCGCGAGCTGGAGATGCTCGGCCGCGGCCTGATGGGCCTGCCGTTCCAGCCGCTGCGCGCGCTGCGCTCGGCCCCGACCGCGATCCCGAACCTGACGGAGCTGCCGGGCGCCAACGCGTTCCCCGGTGTGCCCAGGATCTCGCGCGGCGTCGCCGCCGCGCGCCGCGCGCTCGGGCTCGAGCAGGCCGACCCGGCGATCCTCGAGGTCACGACCGCGCGCCCGCCGCGGACCTCGTTCAACCGCCGTATCTCGGGCCACCGCCGCTTCTCGTTCGGCCAGCTCTCGCTCGACACCGTCAAGGCGATCAAGAACGAGGCCGGCGTGACGGTCAACGACGTCGTCGTCGCGATGAGCGCCGGCGCGCTGCGCGACTGGCTCAAGGACCGCGACGAGCTCCCGAAGGAGCCGCTCGTGGCGATGGTGCCGGTGTCCGTGCGCACCGACGAGCAGATGGGCACGTTCGGCAACTGCGTCTCGATGATGATCGTCCCGATCGCCACCGACGAGGCCGATCCCAAGCGCCGGCTCAAGCGCACGCACGAGCTGCTGCGCGGCGCCAAGGGCCGCCACAAGGCGGTGCCCGCGAACCTGCTGACCGACGCGACGAGCTTCATCCCGCCCGCGGTCGCCTCGCTGGCCGCGCGTACGACGATGGAGGTGATGGGCCGCACCCGCCCGCCTGTGAACCTGGTGATCTCCAACGTCCCGGGCCCGCGCAGCCCGCTGTTCCTCGCCGGCGCCAAGCTCGAGGCGCACTACCCCGTCTCGGTGGTCGTCGACGGCGTCGGGCTCAACATCACCGTGATGAGCTACCTCGACCACCTCGACTTCGGGATCGTGGCCGACCGCGACCAGGTCGCCGACACCTGGGCGCTGATGGACAGGCTCGCGCACTCGCTGCAGGAGCTCACGCAGGCGGTGCTCGGCAAGTCCGGCAAGCGGCGCGCCAAGCGCGCCGCCGCCGAGAAGCCGAAGGTCCGCGCCTAGCCCACGAGCGACAGGCGCGGGCGCCGCGACTGGTAGCTCTCGGCGACGTCCTGGAGCACCTCGAGCATCGCCGTGGTCGCGGGCGTCCGATAGCCGCCCGCCACGGCCGCATAGATCTTGCGGACCGGTGTCTCGCGGCCGAGGTCGCGTACGAGGATGTCGTCGCGGATCGTCGTCAGCCCGAGCTCGGCGATCAGCGACACGCCCACACCGGCGGCGACGAAGCCCTGCACGGCCGCGTAGTCGTCGGTCTCGAACGCGATCCGCGGGTCGTAGCCGGCGGCCGAGCAGGCGCCGTAGATCAGCCGGTTGCACTCGCAGTCCTGCGGGCCGCCGATCCAGGCCTCCTCGGCGAGGTCGGCCAGGCGCAGGTTGCGCTTGCCCGCCAGGACGTGGTCCTTCGGGAGCACGAGCAGCATCGGGTCCTCGAGCAGGAAGTGGCGCTCGACGCCGTCCTCCTGGTTGTAGCGAGAGCCGAACCCCAACGCCAGATCGAGCTCGCCGCTCTTGAGCTGCGGCTCGACGTGCTCCGGCTCGCCGAGCGACATCGACAGCTCGATGGCGGGGTGCTTGGCGCGGAAGTCCGCGATCGCCAGCGGCATCAGCGTCGCGCCGGCGGACTCGAACGCAGCCATCCGGAGGCGGCCGCCGCGCAGGCCGGCGATGGCCTCCAGCTCGGCCTCCGCCTCGGCGAGGCGGGCGAGCACGGCGTCGGCGTGGCGCACGAGCGCCTCGCCGGCCTCCGTCAGGCGCACGCCGCGCGCGCTGCGCTGCACGAGGATCGTGCCGGTCTCGCGCTCGAGCGCGGCGATCTGCTGCGAGACGGCGGACTGGGTGAAGGAGAGGGCCTCCGCGGCGGCGGAGAACGAGCCTTGGACGGCGACCTCGCGGAGGACGCGCATGCGGCGGACGTCGAGCATCAGTCGAGCTTATAGCACCGCCGCCGGTATGTCACGTGGACTGATGCCGACGGCGGTGCCTCCGCTGGAGCTCAGCGCATGCGCAGCTTGACGTCCTTCGGCGTGTACCCGCGCTTCTCGACGTGGACCAGCACCGTGCCGCCGGTGACCTTCCGCAGCCCCACCTTCACGCTGCCGCGACGGCCGGTGCGCTTGCGCACCGTCGACATGCCGCGCCCGGTGACACGGACGAGCGCGCCCTTCACGGCCCGCTTCTTGCCGTCCTTGACCCGCACGACGACCGCCCGCCCGCGCTTGGAGAGCTTGACGCGCATGGCCTTCGCGTTGCGGATGGCGGTCGTCGCCCAGCCGCCGAGGTTGTTGCCCTCGTCGACGGTGGCGACGCGCCAGAACAGCGACGCCGCACGCGCGTAGCCCGGTGAGATCAGCTTCGGGGCGTAGCTCGTGTTGGCCGTGGTCGTGCGCTCGAGGATCGTGCTGAACGAGTCGTCCGGCGCAAGCTCGACGCGGTAGTACCTGGCCATCGGCGCCGGCGCCCAGGACAGGGCGATCCCCTTGCCCTTCTTGACCGTCTTGATGCCCGACGGCGTCGCGATGTGGCGGGTGATGTACTGCCACTCCGACCACGGGCCGCCCACGTCAGTGCTGCCGGACCGGAAGTGCGGGCGCACCCGCCACTTCCAGACGCCGGTGCCGTAGAAAGCGGTCGGCGTCAGCGCGGTCGACCGGGTCTTGAACGACAGCTTGGTGCCGTTGACCTGCTCGACGTGGACCTCATAGAGCACGGCCCGCGGCGTGGCCGACCACTCGAGCGTCGGGATGATCTCCGTAAGCCCTGAGGGGTCGCGGTCGGGCTTCGGCGTGGAGCCCGGGAGCGAGCGCGTGAACTCGCCGACGTCCGACCAGGTCAGCCCGACGAGGTTCTCGTCGTCGGCCCGCACGCGCCAGTAGAGGCGGCTGTCCGCCGGGTACGTGGCGCTGCTCGTCAGCGAGGTTGCGTCCGTCAGCACGCTGTCGATCGGGTCGGAGAATGAGGGGTCGTCGTCGACCTCGACCAGGTAGCGGCGCGCGCCCTCGACCGGCGACCAACGGAACTCCGGCTGCCCCTGCACGTCGGCGACCGCCACAAGCTGCGGGGGCTCCGACCGCTTGTTGAACGCTTGCGGGCTGTTATCCCGAGGCTCGTTCGAGACGCCGGTCCCCTTGTCGCCCGCCGACGGGATCACGGCCCAGTAATACGCCGACTGCTCGTCGCGATAGGTCGTGGGCGCAGCGCTCTTGCGGGGCGCGTACGACGGCGCGTTGGTGAATGCGACGTCGATCACCCCTCCGGCGGTGAACTCGGGATCCCTGGAGACGACGACGAAGTAGCCACAGGCCCCCGGCACGTCGTTCCAGGTGAACAGTGGCATCCGCTTCGTGCTCGAGCCGTGCTGCGGCTCTCGATAGGCGCTCGCCGGCGTGCTCGTGGGATAGCAACTGGCGGCGGGGTTGTCGTAGCGCTTCTTGTAGGTCAGCGCCGGCTGGCCGGCGCCGCCTAGCTGCGTCCACGTGCTGGAGATCTCCTGGGACTTCGCGTCGCGATTGCTGCGGGCCCGCACCTGGATGCAGTACCGCTTGTTCGAGACGAGAGGCCAACTGCTGTCGGACGACGTCGGCGGTGCGGATGTGCCGACGGGCCGCACGCCCGATTCGCCGAGCGGCGTCCAGGCGGTGCTCGCTGTGCGGAACGTCTTGGAGCCATCCAAGAGGCAAACGCTGTTGGCGTCGTCGTACGGGAGGACCATGACCTCATAGCTCGAAGCGCCTGCAACTGGCAGCCACGTGACCACGGGCGTATGGGTCGTCGAGCCGAGCGGCAGCTCCGCGCCGGTGTTGTCCCGGAGCCGCAGCTTCGGCACGGTCGGCAGGCAGTGGGCGTCGGGACCCTCGGTGCAGGCGTCGTTCTCGGTCATGCAGTCCGAGCCGTCGTTGCGGACGCAGACCAGGTCGAACGACTTGCGGAAGTTCGGCCCGGCGTTCCAGCGACCGGCGTTGCCGTCAGGGTCCACGGCCCGGATCCGCGTGAAGTAGGTGTTGTTGATCAGCACCTTGCGCGGGGAGACCGAGGTGCCCGTGATCTGCTCGTCGCAGCAGACGCGCGAGCCTGCGGCGAAGTCGGACGAGGGGTTGACCTCGACCTCGTACGACGCCGCGCCGTCGACGGGCGACCACGAGAGCTGCGGATCGACGACGCGCCGCTCCGCGAGCGCGAGCTTCGGACCGGTCCACCAGCCGAGCGCGTCCGTCGTGTCGTCCGTGAAGCGGACGTTGAACGCATCGCCCCCGGCCACGTCCCGATAATGCATCGTGATCGCGTCGTTCCACGTGATCTTGAAGCGCCGGACCTCGGACGCGCGTCCGGTGTGCTTGATGCTGTCCATCGGCGTGACGTCCCAGAAGTACTCGCCCGCGGGCAGCGTGCCGGGCAGGGCGAGCTGGAGCGCCGAGGTCTCCACGCCGAGCTTGCGGTCGCCGTACACGAGGTTGGCGAGGTCGCCGTCACGCGCGATGCGCACCCGGTACTTGAACGCGTGGGGCACGCGGCTCCAGCGCAGGACCATCGGGTTCGCGTCGCCGATCGCGGCCCCGGCGCCGTCGGCCGGCTCCAGCAGCGTCGAGGTGTCGGGCCACGACTTGACCATCTTCGCGGTGCGTGACCAACGCCCGGCGGTGTTGCGCACGTCGATCGCCCGCACGCGCCAGAAGTAGCCGTGTTCGGGAGGGTTGTCGGCGAGCGCCGTCGGCACGGTGGCGAAGGTGTTCTTGGTCTTGAACGTGCCCTCGCGCCGCCGGCCGACGATCGACTCGAACTTGTCGTCGGCCGCGAGCTGGAACTCGTAGCGCGCCGCGCCCTTGACGGCCGCCCACGCGAATGTCGGCGACACCTTGTATGTCGTGTCCGCCGCCGGGCCGGTGAGCTTCGGCGCGGGCAGACGAGTGGCCGCGGCCGCGCTGCTGACCTGGCTGGCCATCAGCAACATGAAGCCGGCCAGGACGGCCGCGAGGAACAGCAGCACCGACTCGTCGATCGGGACCATCGGGCGCTCGTCGCGGCTGCGACGGACGGGCTTGCGTCGAAACGGGGGAAGGGACATGGTTCAGACCTCCAGCGGCCGGAGCCGGACGGGCATCGGAATCAATCGGGGGGTATGGGCGGCGTAGGCCGCGTACTCGGGGAACTCCGTCTCGAGCGCACGCTCCTCGAGGCGCATGCGCACCAGCTGCGCCCCGAGCAGGACGACCGCCGCGGTCAGGTTCCAGGCGCTGGGAGCGCCCAGCACGAGGCCGGCGCAGGCGCCGAGCTCGCCGAGGTAGACGGGGTGCCTGACGAGCCGGTAGGGGCCGCGCGTGACAAGCCCGCGCGCCTCGGGGAGCACGCCGAAGCAGGTCCCCAGCGCCAGGACGGACGCCAGCAGGAAGCCACAGCTGGCGAGCGCGAGGGCCTCGCCGGCGACGAGCAGTGCCGTCGACGCGTCGGGCCCCGGCTCGCGCAGTGAGACGGCGCCGAGGATGGCCAGGAAGCAGGCCACGAACGCGACCGGCTCGCGCGAGGGCCGCAGCGGCTCAGGCCGGCGTAGCACTGCGAAGAAGAACACGCCGACCACGGCCGTCTTGAGGATCCAGTAGCCGGCCTCCAGCCAGGGACGCGCGGTCCCGGCGGAGATCGCGTCTTCGACGTGCCTGGCCGCCGCCGCCAGACTCGCGAGCGAGAACAGGGCGAACACACCACTCACGAGGCCGCGACTCACGACCCGCCTCCCATCGTCGAAGTGAAACCGATCACGGCCGGGCCCAGGACGACCACGAAGATCGCCGGGAAGATGAGGACCACGAGCGGGAAGAGGATCTTCGTGGGCGCCTTCTGGGCCCTCTCTTCGGCCGCCGCACGGCGGCGCTTGCGCATCTCGAGCGCGAGGTTGCGCATGATCTGGCCGATCGAGACGCCGAGCGACTCGCCCTGACGGATCGAGCGCACGAACGAGCGCATGCCGTCGGTGTCCGCCCGGGCGAGCATGTTGACCAGCGACTGGTCGACCGGCAGCCCCATCGCCTGCTCCTGCATGGCGAGCCGCAGCTCGTCGCCGAGCGGGCCGCTGAAGCGGTCGGCGGCGATCTGCAGCGAGGCGGCGAAGCTCGTGCCGGCCTCGACGGTGACCACCAGCAGGTCCACCAACTCGGGCAGCTCGTAATCGATCTTCTCGAGCCGGAAGCGGGCTCGCCGGCGCACGAAGGTGAGCGGCAGGATCCAACCGATCAGCGCCGTCATCGGCACCAGGAGGACGACGAACGCCACGGCAAGCTTGGAGCTCGTGGCGAACCACAGGAAGAAGAGCGGCAGTGCCAGCGTCGCGAGCACCCGATAGCCCATCAGCGTCGTTGGCGTGACGTTGTAGAGGCCGGCGCTCATGAGCTCGCGGCGCAGCTCCGCCTCCGACGTGGTCGTGCGGCCGGCGACGAGCGTGCCGAGCGTCCTCGCGATCGAGTTGATGCCGCCGGCGATGACGCGCTCCTGCGGCGCAGCAGCGTCCTCCGGCTCCGCGCGGAAGCCGTAGGCGGCGATCTGGTCGACGCGCTCGAGCGCGCGCAGGCGCGGGAGCGCGAGGGCGCGGCTGGTCAGCGTCGCGGCCACTCCGAAGAGCAGGACGCCGGTGATGAGCAGCAGGAACACGACGCCCCCTAGACCTTGATGTTCACGATCTTGCCGATGATGAGCGAGCCGGCGGTGACCATGGCCGCCGCCACTCCGAGCAGCACCCGGCCGACGGTCTCGCTGAACAGCGGCGCGACGTACTCCGGATTGATCGCGGAGATGGCGAGCAGCAGCACGATCGGGATCGCCGTCAGCACCCAGCGGGACATCCGCCCCTGGGCCGTCAGGGTCTGGACGAGCCGGCGCAGCGCAAGCCGCTCCCGGATCGTCTCGGTCACGCGCTCGAGCACCTCGGCCGTGTTGCCGCCCGTCTCACGTTGCAGCGTGGCGACGAGGGCCACCTGCTCGAGATCCTTGCTCTGCATGCGCTGTACCACCGTGTTCAGCGCGACGTCGACGGGCACGCCCATGCGCTCGTCGGCCACCACACGGGCGAGCTCGCGGCGGGCGGGCTCCGGCGCGTCCTCCACGACCACCGACAGCGCGCCGCTGAAGGAATGCCCGGCCCGCATCGCGGACGCCATCACCTGGAGGTTGTCGGGCAGCTGGTCGGTGAACATCTTGCGCTGCTTGGCCACGCGGCGCTCGAGCAGCGTGCGCGCGAAGAGCGGCACAGCGACGGCCATCAGGGCGGCGGCCGGGGAGCGGAAGATCAAGGTCAGCAGGACAAGTGCGAATGCGGTGGCGGCCGCCACGAGGCCGAGCAGCTTCTGCGGCGCTATGTCGACCCGGGCGATGTCGAGCTTCTGGAGGAAGCCAGGCCACCAGCGGGCGCGTTCCAGCGAGCGCGTGGTCTCGATCGCCATCCGCCCGGCGAGCAGGCGTGCGCGCCGGGCGTCCTCGTCGGTGCGGCCCGGCTCCTCCTGGCCGACGTAGAACGCGACGCGCGAACGCAGCGAAGCGGTGCGCGGGCGCAGCAGGCACCACAGCGCGAGCACGAGCAGGGCGGCGACGAGGAGTGCGACGACGAAGGCGACGGCCCCGGAGAGCCAGACGCCCTCGACGCGGGAGTGGCGGTACGGGGGCTTGGTCGTGCTCGGCGGTGACGGCGACCGGTAGCTGACACTCGCCACGCCGGCCACGCCGACGACGCGGACGGCGACCCGCACGCCGTGGCCGGCGGGCTGGGCGGACCGGTAACGCACGACGTACTGATGGGCGAGCCGCGATCCCAGGCGCTCGTAGATGCGCGCGAGGTCGCGCAGCGACCCAGCGGCGCTGAACTCGCCCCGCGTCTCGGCGGAAAGCAGGTTGAGGATCCCGAAGTCGGACCATCGCGACGGCAGCCCCACGGTGTAGATCCGCGCGTGGGCGGCCGCGGCGGCCGCCGCGGCCTGCTCGAGCGTGGTGGTGCTCGTGCGGTCGGCGCCGTCGGAGAGGATCACGGCCGAGGCGGAGGGCATCTTCGCGGCGGCGATCAGCTCGGCCGCGCGCTTCGCGGCGTCGAACATGCGTGAGCCGCCGGAGCCCTCACGGACCGCCGACAGCGCGCGGTCGATCGTGGCCGCGTCCGCGGTGAACCCGTGGATCACGCGCACCTGGCCGTCGAACGTGACGACCGCCACGGGCTGGGCCGCGTTGCGCCGGCGGACGAACTCGCGCGCGGCATGCAGGGCCGCCTTCAGCGGCTCGCCGCGCATGCTGGAGCTGGTGTCGATCGCGAGCACGACGCCGAAGCGGCGCGCCTCCGCACCGGCGGCCGTGGCGACGCTGACGTCCGGGACCCGGCGGCCGTTCTCGCTGACCTGCACGTCGGGGGCGTCGATCCACATGGCGCGCGGCAGCGTGAGCGCGTAGGAGCGCTCGGGGAACCGCGTGTCGGCGGCCTCGGACAGGCGCAGCTCGTCGGCCTTCGCCGGCGCCGTGACCAGGCACGCCAGGAGCAACCCGGCGAGGGCTGATGCGCGCAGGCGCGTCACGCCTCGACACCCCGGAGGTAGTCGGGTGCCACGCCGCGGCTGGTGCCGTTGGAGAACAGCGAGTGGGGCAGGGTGATCCCGCGGTGCTCGAACTTCTCGAGGAAGGTCGGCCGCAGTCCCGTCGAGCTCAGGTTCCCGGTGACCGTGCGGTCCGCCTGCACCTCCTCGACCTTGAACCTGAAGAGCTCGGAGAGCGTGATGACGTCCGACTCCATTCGGCCGACCTCGGTGATCGACACGACCCGGCGCGACCCGTCCTGGAGCCGCTCGAGCTGGATGATGAGGTCCAGCGCGGAGGCGACCTGCTGGCGGATCGCCTTGACGGGCAGGTCGTAGCCCGCCATCAGGACCATGGTCTCCACCCGTGCGAGCGCATCACGCGGCGAGTTCGCGTGGATGGTGGACAGCGAGCCCTCGTGGCCCGTGTTCATCGCCTGGAGCATGTCCAGGGCCTCCGCACCGCGGACCTCCCCGACGATGATGCGGTCGGGCCGCATGCGCAGGGAGTTGCGGACGAGCTCGCGGATCCCGATCTCGCCCTGGCCCTCGATGTTCTTCGGCCGCGCCTCGAGGCGCAGCACGTGGCGCTGGTTGAGCCGGAGCTCCGCCGCGTCCTCGATCGTGACGATCCGCTCGTCGCCGGGGATCGCCGTCGAGAGGGCGTTGAGCAGCGTCGTCTTGCCCGAGCCCGTGCCGCCGGCCACCAGGATGTTGAGCTCGGCCAGCACACACAGCTGCACGAACTCGACCGTCTCGGTGCTCAGCGTGCCGAGCTTGACGAGGTCGGTGGGGTTCAGCCGCTGCTTCGAGAACTTGCGGATCGAGACGAGCGGCCCGGACAGCGACAGCGGCGGGATGACCGCGTTGACGCGGCTGCCGTCCGGCAGGCGGGCGTCGACCATCGGCGAGGACTCGTCGATCCGCCGCCCCACCTGGGCGACCATCTTGTTGATGATCCGTCGCAGATGCGACTCGTCGGAGAATCGCGCCGACGTCTCCTGCAGCCGGCCCTTGCGCTCGACCCAGATGTCAAACGGTCCGTTGACCATGATCTCCGTCACGGTGTCGTCCTCGAGCAGCCGCTCGAGCGGTCCGTGGCCGAGGATGTCGTCAGCGATCTCGCCGAGCAGGCGCTCGCGGTCCGCGCGCGAGATGCCCTCCTCGCGCTCGAGCTGCGCCCGGATGTCGGTGAGCACCCGCTCGCGCAGGACGAGCGGGTTCATGTCGGTGTTGAAGAGCTGCGGGCCCAGGTCGCCGATCACCGCGAGATGGACGCGGTTCTTGACCTCGGCGAACACATCGCTCGGCGTCGTGTCGACGATGGACGAGCGTCCGGCAAGCCGCTCCTGGAGGTCCATCAGGCAGCCCTCCGGCGCTTGAGCACGCTGGTCTTGGCGGCGGGCTTGCCGGCGTAGTGATGCGCCAGCGTGCGAAACGCCCGCGCCACCTCGGACCGCGGCCGGTTCTGCACGACGGGCTTGCCCTCGTTGACCGAGCGGGCGATGTCGCGGTGGCTGGGCACCAGGATGTCGGCCGAGCGACCGACGATCGCGGTGACGTCCTCCTGCGTCACGCCGACCTTGCTGTCGGCCCGGTTGAGCACCATGGCGATGCGCTCGGACTCGTATCCCATGAGGTCGAGCGTCTCGAGGCCGAGCTTGGTGTTCTTGAGCGACAGCGAGTCGAGCGTCCCGACCATGCATACGTGCGTGGACGCGTCGATCGACGCGATCACCTCCGGCATGAAGCCGGGCGGGGTGTCCACCACGACGAAGTCGTGGGTCGAGCGCAGCAGCGCGTAGACCTCCTGGAGGAACTCGACGGTGATGGCGCCCGCCTGGTCGGGCCGCACGGGGGCCATCAGCACGCTGGCGCCGCTCTCGTGCGTCGTCAGGAACGCCTCGAGCTTCTCCGCGTCGAGCGAGCCGCCCGACTTGATCAGGTCGTAGATGGTCCGCTGCGGCGTGAGCCCGAGCGAGAGCCCGACGTCCCCGAACTGGAGGTCGAGGTCGACCACCACGACCCGCTTGCGCAGCTCTGCGAGGGCCACGGCCAGGTTGGCGCTGGTGAGCGTCTTGCCGATGCCGCCCTTCGGGCCGAGCACGCAGATCAGCGAGCCGAGCGCGGCGGCCCCGGTGGCCGCAGCGCCCCGCCGCCGCGCGACCGCCTTCTCGACCGCGAAGCCCAGCTGCTCGGCCGTGGCCCCCGTCTCGCCGAAGCCTGCCGGGAGCATCACCAGGTCCTCGGCGCCGGCCTCGAAGGCATGGCCGACGAGCCCGTTGGGCGTGCCGTGGCAGAGCACCACGATGGGGCGGTCCGGGTGCTTGCGGGCCGCCTCGCGCAAGAACCAGAGCACCTGCTCGGACTCCGGCTCGCACGCCACGACCACAGCGTCGGGCGCCGACTCGTCGAGCGCGGCCCAGCCGCGGTCGAGGCTCGGGTGGAACCCGGAGACCTCGAGGCCGGGGATTTCCGTCAGGAGCCCGCGGACCACGCGCTCGTCGACGCTCGCGTCGAGCACGACCAGCGTGGAGATTGTCATCGTCTTCGTCATCACCGTTCTCCTGTCGATGCCTTCCCCTGGTCGCGGACGCGGTCGATCGGGATCGGGTCCATCCCGAAGACCATCCGGTCGAGGTTCGTGAGCGAGATGCCCTTCTGCGTGCCGCCGGCCTGCGGTCGCAGCGCGACCCAGACCTTGCCGTTGTCCGAAGCGAACGCCAGCTCGACGGCCTGGGTGTCGGACACGCGCAGGACGACGTTCTGCGTCTGGTTCTGCTGGGCGAGACCGCCCTTCGCCTTCGGGTCGACGTCCGGGGCCTCGAGTACCTCGACGTCCTGGAACAGGACGCGCAGGACGGGCCGCGGTCGCGACGCCGCCTCGGGCTGGACCTGGAACCCGGCGAACACGTCGACGTGGTCGCCCGCGGAGATCTGCCCGATCATCCCGTGCGCGCTGTCGAGCGGGACGGTCACGGCGCGCTGGTCGTTGCTCAGCTTGGAGAGCACCGGATCGGTCGGCTTGGCGAAATCCGCCGTCGTGAGCTGCTGACCGGGGACGATCGTCCGTGTCGTCACGAGCCCGCGCAGGCTCGACGGGTCGGTGATCGCGCCCTCCCGGACCTGCTCGCGCTTGAAGCCCGTGGCCTGGAAGAGACCCTTGCCGGCGATGGTGTCGCCCGAGCTGCCCTTCGGTAGCTCGCCCTTGGCGACGAGGACCGTGACCGGGTCCGCCCGCTGGTCGAGCGAGCGCTTGTAGCTCTGCATGAAGACCAGCAGGACCGCGATCGCCAGGATCGCCGCCAGCACTGCGAAACCCAGCGTGCCCTGCCGAGTCGAAAGGATCTTGCGTAGGCCTTGCATGTGCATCTCCTCAGCGCGTCATGACCGCAACACAGGAGCCGAAGGAGGCGAAGTCGCACGACGTCGCACCACCGCCCGTGTTGAGCGTTTGGATGTACTTGATGAAGTGCCCGACGATCAGGCCCGCATCGTTTCCCGGCACCGGGTCGTCACCATTGCCCTGGCACGGATTGGCGAAGTTCGCGCCTTGGCCCGTCCAGCCGGTGATGTAGAAGGTGGCGAAGCCCGTGACTGGCACGACGCCGGATCCAGATCCGCTGAAGGCGCCGAAGGGAGTGGTGAACACGTGCAGGATTCGCGGGTCGTTGGCCGGCAAGTTGGGGTAGTCGCTCCAATGGTTCGGCGACGTGCAGGTCGCCGGCGTCTCGCTGCCGAGGATGCGCAGGTTCAAGCCCCTCGCCGGGTCGTTGACCCTGCCCCCGGTCGTGATCGGGACGCATTTGTACGGTTGCGGGGATGCCCACACGTCGTTGGTCGTCGCCGGGCAGGCCACGCCGCGGTTGATCGCATAGGTGGGAGAGCAGCCTTGTGCGATCTCCTGGTCCAGCTGATTGAGAGTGGGATCGCAGTCGAGCGACTGGTTCTGGCTGCCTCCATTCACGCGCAGTGACACGATCGGGTCGTTGACCGAGACCGCGTTGCCGAGGCTGCTCTTGACCCCGATGCGGACGACGAGGGAGTGCGTGCAACTCGTCTGCACCGCGCTGCAGCGCTCGAGCGAGTTCGACCAGATCAGGCCGTCCTCGAGCACCTGCGCCACCTTGATCGGGCCGGAGCGACTGTCGCTGCCCGAGAAGGTCCGCTGCACGACGCCGAAGCTGCCCTTGCACGGATTCGTGTTGTTCCTCGTCGTGCAGGTCTGACTGTGCAGGGACCCGCTGGTCTCGGCCCAATCGATCGTGACGTCGATCGGGCCGGCTGCAGTGGCAACGGGAATCGTCGTCGGCGACGTCCAGACGCCACTCGTGGCGCTGTAGGTCATCGTGTAGTTGGTCCCGTTGACCCTGGCGGTCAACGTGGCGCCGACGGCCGAGGTCTGGTCGACGCCACCGACAATGCCGAAGTCGGCCTTCGCGCGTACGCCGACGGTGCAACTCGTGGTGGCCGACGAGAAGTAGGGATCCGTGCACGACCCCGTCACGAGCTCGACCCCGCGCAAGATGGGATCGTTCGCGGGCTGAGCGCCGCTGCCGGCCGCCGACCATCCCCGCAGGTGCAGGATGCCACGCGAAGGGAGGCCGCTCGCCAGCTTGGCCACTCCGGCGTCGTAGCAGTCCACCAGCGGCTGTCCGCAGGTCGTCGACGTCTCGCCGCCCAGCGACACGACCACGCCGACGCGTACCGCGTCGGAGGCGAAGGGCACTGCCAGCGGTGCCTCGGCGTTGTCCCAGACGGCGAGCCCGTTGGTGGTCCCCGCCCTGGAGAGGGTGGTCGAGCCGAGCACGGCTCCGGTCGCCTCGTTGATGAACGTCGCGCGCGCCACCTTCGGGTTGACGTCCGGCACTCCGAGCGGCAGGCTGCCCGCCGACGCCTCGAGCTGATTGACCGAGATACGCGCCTGCGCGTTGATAAATGGGACGATGGGTGAGGCGTCACCCAGTAGACCGGCGACGGGCTTGAAGTACCACGGCAGGTCCGTCTCGGTCATTTTGACGTCGATCATTCCGGTGCTGCACGGCGACCCGACAGCGGTGTCGTCTGTCTTGCCCGGCTGGTCGAAGAACGACTTGCTGTTGATCAGGCGACGCACCCGGGAGGCCGGGGTCCCGCCGATCTGCGCGTTGTATGTGTCACCCGAGTACTCCGCCGCCTTCTGCAGAATTGCGGCGTCAGCGCACGGGAAGCGGAACTCCTGGGCCGCGGCCAGCGCGCTGGCGTCAGCCTGCATCTGAAGGTGGCGCTTGTGGACGAACCAGTTGCCGACGTCGACCACGAAGGTCATGACGACCAGCAGCACCGGCAGCCACAGGGCGACCATCACGAGGACGGCGCCGCGCTCGCCCTCGGGCGGCTCGATGTAGATGCTCACACGCATCCGGTCGTGTAGTTCGTCGGGGCCGCCTCGAGCCGCATGACGCTCGAGGTGCTGATCTCCTTGGACGCGAGTCCGACCAGCGGGAGGAAGTCGTAGGTGAACGTCATCGTCACCCGCACGGGGTCGCCCACGTTGGAGGTGCCGTTGGGGAACGTCACGCAGACCTGCGCGGCGGTCGAGCTGTCGCCGCCGTTGCGGAGCTCCGCGGTGTCGGCCTGCATACGGACCTGCGTCTGCAGTGTCGCCGTGTTCGCGGGATCGGGCTTGCGATTCACCACGGCGAAGCGAGCGGCCTCGGCCGTGAGGTGATTCGCATCATTCCAGTAGTTGTATCCCTTACCGAAATCGAGCATCGCGAACAGCAGGAGCGTGAGAATGGGCAGCACCAGCGCGAATTCGACCAATGCCTGGCCGCTTTGTTCGCGGATGACTGAACGGGTGAGTGACATGAGGCATTGACTGCGAAAACACGTGAATCGGTCCCTGGCAGGGACCGAGGAGAAAGGCTGGGCCGGCGGTGCCGACGTAGAGAAGTGGAGGCTCGCCCCGGACCTGTGATCCGGGGCGAGGTGCTCGCGGGCCTACAGGGCGGCGACGACGTCAGCCAGCGTGTCGTTGATCCCGTCGGTGACGAGGCCAAGGGCGGCGATCGCGCCGATCGACACGATCGACAGGATGAGCGCGTACTCGACGAGCGCCTGACCCTCCTCGCGCTCGCGCACCGAGTTGATGTACGTCATGATCATCTCGAACATGTTGTATTTCACCTCCCCTCCGAAGCAAGTCGGAGTTTGTGTGCCGCTCGCCTCCAACCCTCCTCGGAGTCAGTCTTGAGCCGCTTGCCGTTTTGCACGATGCAAGCTAAGTGGCCCATGAGCAGCGGACCACAGCTTCAGGTCTAGGTCTTCCTATACCTCTCGGCAGGGTCTTCCTGTGCCTGCGCCTCGCAGCGTGGGGCCGGCTGAGCATTAACGTCCGCACGAGAGACAAATGCGTGAACGACACGAACTCAGGTGAAAATGGTCCAGGTCAAGATCATCGGCCCCGGGGCGGCCCGCCGGGTGCTCACTGCGGGCCTCGCCGGCGCGGCGCTCTGCCACGGCGGCGCCACGGCCAAGGCCCAGGTCTCCACGCCGGGCTCTGCGGAGGCGCCGGCCGCATCCCCCACGCCGGACGCGACGCCGGCGCCGACTCCCACGCCTACGCCGACGTCCGTCGCGGAGCCCGGGCCGACGCCCGGCGCGGAGCCCGAGCCTGCGCCGGCCGCCGACGCTCCGCTCGCCGGCGAGCTCCCGGCCGGCGACGCGGCGCCCTTGGTCGTGCAGGCGCCCGGCCCGCAGCCGGTCCTGGCGGAGTCGCCGGAGCCGACCGTCGCACCGATGCCCTCCCGCCGCCGCGGCGGCGCCCGGCGGCGCGCGGTGCGCCACCCGCACGCGGCTCCCGCACCCGCACGCGCACGCAACCCCGCTCCCGCACTCGTGCCCGCCCCCGCGCCCGCCCCCGCGCCGGTCGGGCACCCCGTCGTCATGCCGGGCGCGATGGCGATCCGCGTGCCGGACTTCTTCATCGGCCGGTTCCGGATCCCGCCGTTCCTGCTGCCGATCTACCAGGCCGCCGGGACCGAGTACGGGGTGCAATGGGAGGTCCTGGCCGCGATCAACGAGATCGAGACCGACTACGGCCGCAACCTGAACATCTCCTCCGCCGGCGCCGTCGGCTGGATGCAGTTCATGCCGGCCACTTGGAAGATGTACGGCGTCGACGCCAACCGCGACGGCAAGAAGGACCCCTACAACCCGTTCGACGCGATCTTCGCCGCCGCCCGCTACCTGCGCGCCGCCGGCGCCGACCAGGACCTCCGCCGGGCGCTCTTCGCCTACAACCACGCCAACTGGTACGTCGAGTCGGTCCTGGTGCGCGCGCGCGTGATCGGCGGGATGCCAAGCGACCTCGTCGGGTCCCTCAGCGGTCTCGTCGCGGGTCGTTTCCCCGTGCGGGCCCCGGCCACGTACGCGAGCCGGCCCTCCGGCCCGACTGCGCGACGGCAGGCGATCCGCATCTCCGCGCGCGCGGGCGCGCCCGCCGTCGCCGTCCACGACGCGCGGGTGGTCGCGACCGGGCATTCCGGTCGCTTCGGGCGCTACGTGACGCTGCGCGACGCATACGGCAACCGCTTCACCTACGGGCACCTGTCCGCGCTCCCCGGCGGCGTCCGCCGCGGCGTCCGCGTCGCGGGCGGCGCCGTGATCGGCCGCGTGGCGGCCGGACGCGGCGTGGCGTCGCACCTCTCCTTCCGCGTCCGCCCTCCGGGGCGGCATGCGCCGTGGATCGACCCGACGCCGCTGCTCGAAGGCTGGAAGCTGCTCGAGTCGACGGCGATCTACCGCGCAGCCGGCCGCAGCCGCCTGTTCGGAGAAGGCCCGGGGGCGCCGACGGTCGGGCAGATCCTGCTGATGGGCGAGGGAGGGCTGGCACGGCGCGTCCTGGCCGACCCCGGGGTGGACATCTACGGCTGCGGGCGCCGCGACGTCGAGGCCGGCATGATCGACCGCCGGGTCCTGACCACGCTCGCGTTCCTGTCGGCGTCGGGCCTGCACCCGACGGTCACCTCCCTGCGTTGCGGGCACGGCGTGCTGACCTCGTCGGGGAACGTCTCCGAGCATGCCGGCGGCAGCGCCGTCGACATCGCCGCCGTCAACGGCATCGCGATCAACGGCAACCAGGGCGCCGGCTCGATCACCGAGCTCACGATCCGCCGCCTGCTGACGCTCCAGGGCGTGATGGAGCCCCACCAGATCATCTCGACCATGACCTTCGCGGGGGCGGACAACACGTTCGCCATGAGCGACCACGCCGACCACATCCACGTCGGCTGGCGCCCCCGCTACGGGACGATCGGGCGCGTCGACACGCGTCTGCGGCCGAAGCAGTGGATCAAGCTGATCGACCGCATGAGCCGGATCGACAATCCGGTCGTGGCGCATGATCGGGAGGCGAGATGAGCGCTGACCCATTCGAGATCCGCCGCATCGACCTGGACGCCGAAACCTCCGTCTGGATCCCGAGCCGGCGGCCGGCGATCACCGAGGAGCCCGACCCGCCCGAGCCGGCGCAGCCGGTCGAGCGGGTCCGTGCGGCAGCCGTCGCCGGCGCCGCCACGGCGGTGTGCGTCGCGCTGGTGCGGTTCGGCCCGACCAGAGAGGGACTGCTGGCAGCATGGGTGCTGGCCCTTCTCACCATCCTGGCGGCGATCGACCTCGAGGCGCGGCTGCTGCCCAACCGCATCGTCTTCCCCGCCACACTCTGCGCGATCGCCTGGCAGGCCGTGTTCTTCCCGGACGGCCTCGTCGAGTGCCTCGTCTCCGGCGTCGTCGCCGGCGCGGTGCTGCTCCTGCCGACGCTGTTCCAGCGCGGGGCGGTCGGGATGGGCGACGTCAAGGTCACGGCCTTCCTCGGCCTCGTGCTCGGGGCGGACGTCGTCACGGCCCTCGTGGCGGCCTCGCTCCTCTCGGCGCCGGTCGCGCTCGGGATGCTGCTCGTCGGCGGCGCCCGGGCGAGGCGGACGGCGCTGCCGTTCGGCCCGTTCCTCGCGCTCGGCGCCGCGATCGCGCTCCTGGCCTGAGCGGGAAGGGGACCCGCCGGAGCGGCGCCCCTCCCCGTGCCGCTCAGGCCGCGAGCACGCCGTGACGATGCGCGTAGCTGGCCGCGGCAAGCCGGTTGGGAACGCCGAGCTTGCGGTACAGGTTGCCGAGGTGGAACTTGACCGTCTGCTCGGTCACCCAGAGCTCCTGGCTGATCGCCTTGTTCGACATCCCTCGCGCAAGGGCCTTGAGCATCGTGATCTCGCGCTCGGTGAGGCCGGCGTCGCGGAGTGCGTCCTCGGGGCCGGCGCCCGCCGCGAGGATGTTGTAGACGCTGCCCTCGTATGCCTGACGGATCGCCGACGGGATGTCGAGCGGGTTGACGTTCTTGGTGATGAACGCGCAGGCGCCGGCCGTCAGCGCCCGCCGGATGACCTCTTGTGAGGCCGCCGCCGACAAGACGACGACCTTGACCTCCGGATACTGCTCGCGAACCGCCTCGAGGCAGATGCCGCCGTCGGCCGTGCGCAGACCGAGGTCGAGGGCGACGACGTCCGGTCGCCGCCGCTCGATCATCGTGAGAAGCTCGGGCCCGGAATGCGTCACGCCCGCGACCTCGATGTCCTCCACCCGCTCGAGGGCGCGCCTGAAGCCCTCGAGCATCAGGCGGTTGTCATCGGCGATGAGGATCTTCACTTCTGTGACCTCCGTGTCTCTGCGTGCGGTCACCCTTGACCGGCGCTGCCCGCAGTTTCCGCTGATCCCCGGGGTCCGGGCAATGGGCGGAGACGCCACATCGCGTTCAATGACCTGAACGCGGCGCGGTACGCCCGCCGCAGGACTAGTCTCCGAACCACTTGAGCGCTGGACGATCCATAGTGGTCACCGCGGTCGTGGCCGCGCTGTTCACCGTGCTGGTGAGCATCGGCTCGGTCGTCTCGTTCGCCTATCGCAACGTGCCGCTCCACGTCGCGGCCGAGACCGCGGCGGCCCTCATCTCCATCGTGGCGGCGCAGCTCGCCTGGGGGCGGTTCCGGCAGAGCCTGAGGCGAGGCGACCTGCTGTTGGCGGGCTCGCTGGCGGTCTTCGCCCTCGCAAATCTGCTGCTCTCGGCGGTCCCTGCGATCGCGGACTCGGAACCGGGCAGCTTCGCCACGTGGGCGCCCGTCGGCGGGCGACTGCTGGGCGCCGCGCTGCTGGCGGCCGCGGCCGTGGTGTCCGATCAGGTGCTGCGGCACCCGATGCGCGACGCTCGCCGGCTGCTCGTGGCGACGGTCGTCGGCCTCGGGGTCCTCGTGCTCGCGGTGGCCGTCCTCGGCGATGCGCTCCCCAAGGCGGTCCCGGCGGACCTCTCCCCCGACGGATCGTCGCAGCCGCGGGTCGTGGGTAACGCGGTCGTCCTCGCCTCCGAGCTGCTGAGCATGGCGCTGTTCGCTGTCGCGGCGGTCGGATACGCCCGCAAAGCGGATGTCCGCGACGACACATTTGCCTACTGGCTGGCGATCGCGGCGACGCTCGGGGCATTTTCGCGCCTGAACTTCTTCTTGTTCCCGTCCCTCTACTCGCCGTATTTCTACACCGGGGATGTCCTGCGACTCGGGTTCTTCACGGCGATCGCGATCGGAGGCCTGCTCGAGATGCGGCGGCTCCGGCGCATACTCGCGTCCGCGGCCCTGCTCGAGGAGCGCGAGCGGATCGCCAGGGACATCCACGACGGTGTCGCCCAGGACCTCGCCTTCATCCTCCAGCAGGGACGCTGGCTCGCCGCCGAGCCCGGCGCCCCGAGGAGACTCGCCGCCCTGGTGACCGCCGCAGAGGCGGCCCTCGACGAGTGCCGGCACGCGATCGCGGCGCTGACCCGCAGCGGTGACGAGCCGCTCGGGGAGGCGCTCACGCTCACGGCCGTCGAGGCGGCCGGTCGCGAGGGGGCGGAGATCGAGGTGCGCATCGAGGCCGACGTGGCCGTCACGACCGTGATCCAGGAGGCGCTGCTCAGGGTGTCGCGGGAAGCGATCATCAACGCGATCCGGCACGGCCGCGCCGGCACCGTGAAGTTGGAGCTTCGGGGCGATCCGTTGCTGCAGCTCGAGGTGGCCGACGACGGCTCGGGCTTCGACGTCGCGAGCGCGATGTCGGCGCCCGGCCGGATGGGGCTGCGAAGCATGACGGCGCGCATCAACGCGATCGGCGGGGAGCTCGACATCCAGTCGCGCCCCGGGGAGGGGACGCGCGTGGTGGTGACGCTGCCGTGAGCGCCGAGGGACCGCGGATCCTGCTGGCGGAGGGCGACCGGCCGACGAGGGCCGGGCTGCGCGTCGCCGTGCGGCGCGCCGGGTTCGAGCTGGTCGACGAGGCCGGCTCGCTCGCCGAGGCGCTCGCGATGGCGAGCAAGCAGAGCCCGGATGCCGCGTTGATCGCGGCCGACCTCCCGGGAGGCGGCACGGAGGCGGCACGCCGGTTGGTGAGTCTCTACCCGAGGGTGAGGGTGATCGTGCTGAGCTCCGAGCTGAGCGGGGACGAACTGCTCGAGGCCGTACTCGCCGGCGCCGCGGGCTACCTCGCCAAGGACATGAGCCTCGACCGGCTCCCCCACGCCATCCAGGGGGTGCTCGCCGGGGAGGTCGCCCTGCCGCGTCTGCATGCCGACACGCTGCTCGCGGAGCTGCGCAGGCGCGATGCGGCGCGCGAGCGGATCGCCGCGCGGACCGGCGCCAGCCTCACCGACCGGGAGTGGGAAGTTCTGCAGCTGCTGGGCGAGGGCGCGTCGACCGCGACGATGGCCGAGCGGCTGCGGATCTCGCAGGTCACGGCCCGGCGCCACATCTCGACGCTGCTCGCGAAGCTCGGCGTCGGCGACCGCGAGAGCGCCGCGCGGCTGGCCTCGCGTTCATCGGACTGAACGTCAATGGGTTGACGGACGGATTGCGCGCTCCCGCGATTCACGTCAAGCTGATCCACGCAATGGCCGAGTACGCCGAACTCCTGGAGCGCATCGACCGGCTCGCGGCGCGCGCCGCGAGCTCGCGCGCCGACGCCGCGCTGCTCTCTGAGATCGAGAACCTGCTCGCCGAGGGCTACATGCAGGCGCTCAGGGAGGAAGCGGAGAGCCGGCGCATGGCGGCCCGGCTCGAGCGGCTCGTCGAGACGCTCGACGAGCCTGGCGCCGCCGTCGAGGCTCGCCGGCTCGCGGTCCAGCGGCGGTCCCTCGACCAGAAGATCAGCACGCTGCGCCTGCGGCTCCACGCGATCCGCGAGCAGTTCGTCCGCCTCGGCGGCGGGCAGAGCGCGCGCAGCTGACGGGTCACTTCACCGAGACGAGGCCGTTGCGAAGCGCGAATGTCGCGGCCTGGACCCGGTTGTCGACGCCGAGCTTGTCGAACAGCTTGGAGACGTGGTTCTTGACCGTGCTCGGGCTGAGGTACAGGCGGGCGGCGATATCCGTGTTGTCGCAGCCCTCCGCGAGCAGATCGAGCACGTCCAGCTCGCGTTCGGAGAGGACCGGCAGCTCGAGCGGCTCCGGGATCGCCTGTGGCACGGGAGGGGCGGCGCGCACCGAATCCAGCAGCGCGCCGGCGACGCGCGGAGCGATCGCCGAATGGCCGTCCGCGGCAGCCCGCAGGCCCGCGGCGATCTCCTCGAGCGGGGCGTCCTTGAGCAGATAGCCGGACGCTCCTGCGCGGACGGCGCCGATGACCCGCTCGTCGTCCGTGGCGATCGTGAGCATCAGGATCGACGCGGCGGGCGCCGCCTGGAGCACGAGCGGCGTCGCCTCCACGCCGGTCAGCTCGGGCATGTTCATGTCCATCACGACCACGTCGGGCTGGAACCCGCGGGCGCGGCGGGCGCCCTCCGCGCCCCCGGACGCGTCCGTGACCTCGAACCCCTCGTCCTCCAGCAAGGCGCGCAGGCCCGTCCGGAAGAGATCGTGGTCATCCACGATGAGCACCCGTATCGCGCGGTGATGGTCCATGCCCCGACGCCCCTGCTGATGGAATCGCCTCTTGCGCCACGCAATCTAAGAGGTCGTGCCCGCCACGGGTATCGCCCATTCGTCCGCTTTTCGCCTGATCGGGTGAAGTCTCTCCTTCGGGAGGCGTGGGGCCGGCGGGCCGCGCGTTCATCGACCTGAACGCACTCTGGCCGCCGGGCCCCTTGGTACCCCTGCCGTCAGGCGCCACGCTGGCGCCTTCGACTCACGAACGACCTACGAAGGGCAACGCTGACATGACCACGGATCGGATCTACAGGGCACGGACGCTCGTCTGCCTTCTCATGCTCTTCGTGCTGGCGTCACTGGCGTCAGTCAGCGGGGCGTCGGCATACGTTCCCACTGATTCCCCTCCGTCCGTCTGGAGCGACAAGGACGACTACCGTCCTGGCGAGCTCGTCACGCTCTCGGGCGCTCATTGGCAGGGGGGCGAGGCCGTGCACCTCTCCGTCAACGACGACGACGGCCGCAGCTGGAGCCGCGACGTCGACGTGACGGCCGACGCCGACGGCGCCATCACGGACTCCTTCAACCTGCCGGACTGGTTCGTCGCCCGGTACAGCGTCAAGGCGACCGGCTCGTCGGGCTCGGTAGCGACGACGAGCTTCACGGACGGGAACGTCGGGGTCACGTCCTCCCCTGTGGCGACCGGCGCGAACGAGGTCAAGTTCACGCTGACACCGAAGGTCCATAGCGGCGTGAACCCCGCGTCGAACAACAACTGCACGTCGAACGCGCTCGACGCGGCCAAGCCCGTCGAGACCGTCGGCTCGACGACAACCGGCAACGCGAAGAACAACTGGGCCCTCGGTGTCGATGGCAAGGACTCCGTCCGGCTCGAGGCCTCGGCCTCGGCGAGCCAGCCGTCTGGATGGACCTTCAAGGAGTGGACGGGCCCGGCCGGATCCTTCTTCGTGATCGACCCCGCGAACCCGCGCGTCATCTGCGTGACGGGCAACTTCAGCGGCGCCCGTGACTTCCAAGCGGTGTACCAGCAGAAGGCGGCCACCGCGCTCACCGCTTCGGCGGCGACGGGCACATACGGCGGCATGGCGAACCTCTCCGCGACACTGACCGCGGGCGGCTCCGGCGTCAGTGGCAAGACGGTCACGTTCGAGCTCAACGGCAACGTCGTCTGCGGCGGCGCCACGACGCCCGCGTGCCCGACGACGAACTCATCCGGTGTCGCTTCGCTCTCGGGCGTCAGCCTCGCCGGCATCGACGCCGGCACCTACCCGACCGGCGTGCGCGCGTCCTTCGGTGGCGACGGCACGCACCTTTCGAGCACCACAACGAGTTCGCTGACGGTCGGCAAGAAGGTGGTGACGGGCAGCTTCACCGCCGCCAACAAGGTCTACGACGGCGCGGTCGCGGCGACGATCACCGGCCGCTCGGTCGCGGACACCGTCGGCGGCGACCAGGTCAGCCTGACCGGCGGCACGGCCGCGTTCGCCAACAAGAACGCCGGCCAGAACAAGACGGTCTCGGGCTCCGGCTTCAGCCTCGCCGGCACCGACAGCGTCAACTACACCCTCGGCTCGGTCGCCAGCGCGACGGCCGACATCACGCCGAAGGCGATCACCGGCAGCTTCACGGCCGCCAACAAGCTCTACGACGGCACGACCGCGGCGACGATCACCGGCCGCTCGCTCGCGGACACCGTCAGCGGCGACCAGGTCACCCTGACCGGCGGCACGGCCGCGTTCGCCAACAAGAACGCGGGCCAGAACAAGACGGTCTCCGGCACGGACTTCACGCTGTCCGGCGCCGACAAGGACAACTACACGCTCAGCTCCGTCGCCAGCACGACGGCCGACATCACGGCCAAGGACGTGACGATCAAGGACGCGGTCGCCAACAACAAGACCTACGACGGCAACGACAACGCGACCGTCGACTTCGGCGACGCCGCGCTGGTCGGCGTGGCCTCCGGCGACACGGTCACGATCGGCCACTCCGGCTACTCGGCGTCCTTCGCCAACGCGCAGGTCGGCACCGACAAGCCCGTCACCGTCACCGGCGTCCAGCTCGGCGGCAGCGACGCCGGCAACTACACGCTCTCGCAGCCGGCCGGCCTGAAGGCCGACATCACGGCCAAGGCGATCACGGTCACGGCCGACCCGAAGACCAAGGTCTACGGCTCCCCCGATCCGCAGCTGAGCTACGAGATCACCAGCGGCAGCCTCGAAAGCGGCGACGCGCTGACCGGCAACCTGACCCGCGAAGCCGGCCAGACCGTCAACGGCAGCCCCTACAAGATCCAACAGGGAACGCTGACCGCCGGCACCAACTACGACCTCACCTACGTCGCCGCCAACCTCACGATCACGGCCAAGGCAATCACCGGCAGCTTCACCGCCGCCGACAAGGTCTATGACGGCAACCGCGACGCCGAGATCACCGGCCGCTCGCTCTCGGGCAAGGCCGGCGACGACAAGGTCAACCTGACCGGCGGCAGCGCAACGTTCGCCGACAAGCACGCCGGCGAGGGCAAGACCGTCACCGGCACCGGCTTCACGCTCGATGGCGAGGACAAGGACAACTACACGCTGTCCTCGGTCGCCACCACCACGGCCGACATCACGCCCAAGACGATCTCCGGCAGCTTCACCGCCGCCGACAAGGTCTACGACGGCACCGTCGCCGCGACGGTGAGCGACAGCTCGCTGCCGGGCGTGGTCGATCCCGACAAGGTCGCGCTGAGCGTCACCGCCGCGCAGTTCGCGACCGTGACCGTCGGCACGCACAAGACCGTCAGCGCCGACCTGGCGCTGACCGGCGACGACCAGCAGGACTACCGGCTGTCGGCAACCACCGCCACCACCCACGCCGACATCACGCCCAAGGCCATCACCGGCAGCTTCAGCGCCGCCGGCAAGGTCTACGACGGCAACCGCGGCGCCGAGATCACCGGCCGCTCGCTCTCGGACACCATCGAGAACGACAAGATCAGCCTCAAGGGCGGCTTGGCGACCTTCGCCGACAAGCACGCCGGCACCGACAAGACCGTCACCGGCACCGGCTTCGAGCTCGACGGCGACGACAAGGACAACTACACGCTGGCCTCGAGCACGCTGACGACCAAGGCCAACATCACGCCCAAGACCATCACAGGCAGCTTCACCGCCGCCAACAAGGTCTACGACGGCACCACCGCGGCCACGATCACCGGCCGCTCGATCTCGGGCAAGGTCGCCGACGACGCGGTCAGCCTCAAGGGCGGCTCGGCGACCTTCGCCGACAAGCAGGCCGGCACCGACAAGACCGTCACCGGCACCGGCTTCGAGCTCGACGGCGACGACAAGGACAACTACTCGCTGGCCTCGAGCACGCTGACGGCCAAGGCCGCCATCACTCCGAAGGAGATCACCGGCAGCTTCAGCGTCGCCAACAAGGTCTACGACGGCAACCGCGACGCCGAGATCACCGGCCACACGCTGGCCGGCGCGGTGGTCAACGACGACGTGGTGAGCCTCGACGCCTCGTCGGCGACCGCCACGTTCGGCGACAGGAATGCCGGAGAGGCCAAGACGGTCACCGGCAGCGGCTTCCGTCTCGCCGGCGGCGACAAGGACAACTACTCGCTGACGATGGACACCGCAGTGGCAAGCATCACGCCCAAGCCCGTCGACGGCAGCTTCACGGCGGCCGACAAGGTCTACGACGGTACGGTGGCGGCGACCATCACCGGCCGCTCGCTGGCCGGACGGATCGACGGCGACGACGTGTTGCTGGCCGGCGGAACAGCGACGTTCGGTTCCAAGACCGTCGGCACGGTCAAGACGGTCACCGGCACTGGCTTCAGCCTGGCCGGCGCCCACAAGGCCAACTACTCCCTGGCGAGCAGCACGCTGACGGCCAAGGCCGACGTCGCGGCCAAGCCGCTGACGGGCTCGTTCAAGGCGGCCGACAAGGTCTACGACGGCAACACGTCGGCCACGATCACCGAGCACTCGGTCTCAGGCAGGCTCACCGGCGATGACGTCACGCTGTCCGGCGGCACGGCGACCTTCGCCAATCCGAGCGTCGGTCAGAACAAGACCGTCACGGGCACTGGGTTCCAGCTCGCCGGCACCGACAAGGAGAACTACAGCCTGGCGTCGTCGACGCTGACGACCACCGCCAGCATCGTCTACGGCTGGAACGGGTTCCTGCAGCCGATCAACGACACGGCCCATCAGACCGGCGTGCAGCAGAGCAAGTTCAAGCTCGGCAGCACGGTGCCGGTGAAGTTCCAGATCAAGGACGCCGCGGGGACGGCGCTGCAGCAGACCACGCTGCCCACGTTCGAGCGGGTGTTCCGGAGTGGCTCATGCGACCCGGAGGCGATAGCCGAGCCGGTCGTGACGGAGACGGCGACCACTGGAACGACGTTCCGCTGGGACTTGTCGCTTCAGGGCTACATCTACAACTGGAGCACCAAGAGTCTGTCCGCCGGCGTGCATCGGATCTACGCCAACCTCGCGGACGGCACCAAGCAGTACGTGGACATCTGCCTCACGAAGTAGTCGCAGGCTAAGTCGGATCGAAAGGGGAAGCGCGGGGCGCTTCCCCTTTCGCGTTGTGTGGGGACTGTCGAGCATGAGTACTGCTTATAGGAGGGACAGCGAATTGTCATTTGCGCTGATGGCTCCTCTGGCCGATCATTCATCTCACACCGAACACGCCCCGCCCGTTGAAAGGTCTGAGATGCCCGCCACCACCACTTCCCCTTCTGTCCTCATTCGCGCCGCCCGCGGCTCCGACGGGGCCGATCTCGAGCGGATCGCCGAGCTGGACTCCACCCACGTCCCCGCCGGCTCGCTGCTCGTCGCCGAGGCCGACGGCCGCCTCGTCGCCGCCATCGCGTCCTCCACCGGTGAGGCGATCGCCGATCCGTTCCTCCCCACCGCCGACGTCGTCGCACTCCTGAAGCTGCGCGCGGGCGGCGCGAGCGCCCCGCGCGGGCGCCGCACCCTCGCCGACCGCCTCGGGCTCCGGCCCGTGCACGCCAGGACCGCGTGAGCGAAGGCACGATCGCCACACCCAACACCCCGCCGGCCGGCGCCGCCTCCCCCAGGGCGCCGGCCGGCGGTCGTTTCACCGCGCCGGGCTGGCAGGTCTGGACGGCGCTGTGGATCGTCTACATCGTCTGGGGTTCGACGTACCTGGCGATCCGGGTCGTCGTCGAGACGATCCCGCCACTGCTCGGTGCCGGCGCCCGCTTCGGGACGGCCGGCCTCGTGCTCGTGACCGTGCTCGCGCTGAAGCGCGGGTTCGCCGCGGTCAAGCCGACCCGCGCCCAGCTCGGCGGCGCGGCGCTCGTCGGGCTGCTGCTGCCCGGCGCCAACGCGGTCGTCTCCGTCGCCGAGCAGGAGGTGCCGTCGAGCATCGCCGCGCTGCTGATCGCCTCCGTCCCGCTCTGGGTGATCCTCCTGCGCGCGGGCAGCGGCGATCGCGTCAGCCTGCGCGGCGCCGCCTCCGTGCTCGTCGGCTTCGCCGGCGTGGCGCTGCTCGTGCGCCCCGGCGAGCAGTCGGGCGACGCGACCGTGCTCGGCCTGCTCGCCTGCGTCGGCGCAGCGCTGATGTGGGCATCGGGCTCGTTCGCCTCGCCGCGGCTGTCGCTCCCGCGCGACCCGCTCGCCTCCGTCGGCTGGCAGATGCTGCTCGGCGGGATCGCGATCATCGCCGTCGGGCTCGCGCTCGGCGAGGGCGGCGACGTCGACGTCGAGGCGTTCTCGACGCGCTCGCTGCTGGCGCTCGGCTACCTGATCGTGTTCGGCTCCTGGGTGGCGTACACCGCCTACGCCTGGCTGCTGCAGAACGCGCCGATCTCCAAGGTCTCGACCTACGCGTACGTGAACCCGCTCGTGGCGATCGTGCTCGGGTGGCTGATCCTCGACGAGGTCGTGACGAGCACGACGATCGTCGGCGCCGCGATCATCGTCGCCTCGGTGGCGCTGGTGGTGCGGACCGAGTCGGTGCGCCGCCGGTAACGTCCCTGGCGTGTCGCTGACCGCAGGCAGCGGACCGCTGGGCGAGCGCCCCGTCGGGCGCTTCGACCGGCCGGTGCCCGAGCGCGTGCTGTTCATCGAGGGCGTGCCGCCGCGGATCCGCGGCCTGGCCTCGGGCGCGACGGTCGTCGACAGCGACCACGCGATGCTGCTGCACGAGACCGGCCGCCTGCCGGTCTACCACTTCCCGCCGGCCGAGGTGCGGATCGACCTGCTCGCGGAGACGGGCGAGCGCGAGCCCAGCGCCCGCGGCGAGCTCGCCTGGCACTCGCTGACGATCGGCGACCGCGTCGTGCCGCGCGCCGCCTGGACCTACCCGTCGCCGGCGGCGGACTTCCTCGAGGGCCTGATCGCCTTCCGATGGGACGCGCTCGACGAGTGGTTCGCCGAGGCCGAGCAGCTCTTCGGCCACCCCAAGGACCCGTACTCGCGGATCGACGTCTGCCGCACCACGCGCCACGTGCGCGTGCTGCTCGACGGCGAGCTGCTGGCCGACTCGCGCCGCGCGCGCGTGCTCTACGAGGCGGCGCTCCCGCCGCGCTGGTACCTGCCGGCCGCCGACGTCGACGTCGACCGGCTCGTGCCGAGCGGCCACATGACGCGCTGCGCCTACAAGGGCGCCGCGTCCTACTGGCACGTCCGCGTCGGCGGGGAGCTCGTCGAGGACCTCGTGTGGTCGTACCCCGACCCCGAGCACGACGCGGAGCCGGTGCGCGACATGTACTGCTTCTTCTCCGAGAAGGTCGACATCGAGCTCGACGGGGTGGTGTCTGAGCGCCCGGCGACCCAGTGGTCGCCCTCCGGCTCGAGCGGCGCCAGCGCGTTGCGCGGGCTGATGGCCCGGCCGGACGCGTAGCGCCGGCGAACGTCAACTGCGGCTGGGTAGGGGAGCGAGGGAGCCGCCCGCAGCGCCTGCTCCCGGCCGCGGCGCCGCGAGCGGTGGATAACTCGTGCTCAGGCCGAGTTATCCACCGCTCGCGAGCCGAGGGGTCGATTGTTCACGTATGGAGTGAGTTATCGACCCGCCGATGGGGAGCGGCCCAGTCCCCCTCCCTACCCAGCCGCCGTTGACGTTTGGCCTAGCCCGCCGCCAGCGCCACAAGCGCGCCAGCCGTGGCGCGAGCGTTCGCCGCGGCCAGCGCCGCATCGACGTTCCGCAGACGGTCGCACGCCCGGTGGTAGCAGCGGTCCAGCCCGGTGAAGATGCCGCCCACGGGCACCCCGACGGCGTCGAAGGACGCGTGGTCGGAGGCGCCGCCGAGGCGCTCCTCGGGAGCGTCGGGCGGCAGGCCCTCGCGCAGGGCAGCCTCGATCGCGCGGCCGGCCTCGCCCGAGCCGGCGTAGACCGCGGCCTTCTCGCCCGGCGAGCCGACCATGTCGAGGTTGACGTAGGCGCGGATCCGGCGGCGCTCGGCGCGGCTCAGGCGGTTGGCGTAGCGGCGCGAGCCGACGAGCCCGATCTCCTCCGCCCCCCAGAAGCCGACGCGCAGCGCCGCCCCGTCGGCGAGCGGCCGCGTGGCGAGCTGCTCGGCGACCTCGAGCACGGCCGCGACGCCGCTGCCGTTGTCGTTGAGCCCGGGCCCGGCGACGACCGAGTCGAGGTGACCGCCGGCCATGTAGACGCGCTCGGCATGCGCCGGCCCGATCTCGCCCATCACGTTGCGCGTCTCCCGCCGCGCGGAGATCGCGTCGACGCGCACGCGCACGCGGGAGCGGCGCGCGAGCTCGCGCCCGGCGGACGTGCTGACGGCGAGCACGGGGATCCGCACGCCCGGGCCGCCGAGCGAGCCGCTGAACGGCGCGCCGCGGTCGGAGATCACCAGCAGCGCGCCCGCGCCGGCCGCCTGCGCGAGCCGCGCCCGGCTCGTGAACGTGCACACGCCGCGACGCGCGAGCGCGACGTCGCCGCGCGCGACGCCCGCATAGTCGGAGCGCGAGCAGCCGAGGCCGACCGAGCGGATCCGCCCCGCCGCGCGGCCGGCGCCCGAGAAGGTCAGCGTGAGGATCTGGGAGCGCCGCAGCCCCGACACGCGCGGCGGCGTGCGCTCGAGGAACAGCGGCACGCGGAACCTCTGCTCGCGCACCCGATAGCCGGCGGCCCGCAGCCGCGCCTCGATGTAGCGCGCGGTGGCCGCGTCGCCCGCCGACCCGGCCGCGCGGGTGCGCTGGTCTCCCGCGGCGTCGCGCAGCGCCCGCAGGTGCTCGGAGATCCCCGCGGGCTCGATCGACGCCTGCGGCGTCGCCGTGGGCGTCGGCGCCACCTGCGCCTCGCGCTCGGCGGCGGCGTGCCGCGCGGGGTCCCCGCCGCCGGCCAGCAGCAGCACCGCCAGCCCCGCCAGCACCACCAGGCCCACCGCTGCGAGCCATCGGCCCATGACCGCCAATGGTGACGCGTACGCGTTGGGCGCGCGCTAAGCGCACGCGGGCCGCCGGAGGGCGGGCGGCGGCCGCGGCGCGCGACTAGGCCGGCGGCTCCTCGAACGGCCGCTCGAACAGCGTCGAGAGCACGATCTGCGTCTGCGTGCGCGTCACGCCCGGGTGGTCGCGGATCCGCTCGAGCGTCTCCTCGAGGTGCGCCGTGTCCCGCGTGCGCACGCGCAGCATCGCGCTCGCCTCGCCGGCGACCGTGTAGGCGGCCTCCACCTCGGGATGGCGCTCGACGGCCTCGCGCACCTCGGCCGCGGCCATCCGCCCCTCGCACGAGAGCGCCACGAAGGCGTGCGTGGACCAGCCGAAGCGGCCGGGGTCCACCGAGGCCGTGTAGCCGCGCACCACACCCGCCGCCTCGAGCCGGTCGACGCGCCGCTTGACCGCCGGCGCCGACAGCGAGACGCGCAGCCCGATGCTCTGGAAGGATCGCCGCGCGTCCTGCCGGAGCAGCGCAACGATCTGCCGGTCGATGTCGTCCATGGACCGGATTGTGCCAGCTCCTGCGCAACGGATCGCGCTTGAGCGAGCGACTTCACAGCGCAATCATGAAGGGACGAACTTCGAGAGGGAGGTCCAGACCGTGAGCACCGAGCCCGTCGTCGCGCCGAAGGCCGCAGACCACGAGGACTTCATGCCGCTGCACGGCATCGACCACGTCGAGCTCTACGTGGGCAACGCCGTCCAGTCCGCCTACTTCTACGTGCACGCGCTCGGCTTCCAGGAGGTCGCCTACGCGGGTCTCGAGACCGGCATCCGCGACCGCACCTCGCACGCGCTCGAGCAGGGCCGCATCCGGATCGTGCTCACCGGCGCGCTGACGCCCGGCCACGAGATCGGCGCCCACCAGGCCGCCCACGGCGACGGCGTGAAGGTCATAGCGCTGTCGGTCCCGGACGTCGAGCACGCCTACCGCGAGGCGACCGCCCGCGGCGCCACGGGCGTCCGCGAGCCGTGGGAGGAGACCGACGAGGGCGGCACGATCCGCTTCGCTCAGATCGCCACCTACGGCGAGACGCTGCACACGTTCGTCGATCGCAGCGAGTACAACGGCTTCCGCCCCGGCTACACGCCGCGGGAGCGCTCCTCCGCCGACGTCGGCCTGCTCGCGATCGACCACATCGTCGGCAACGTCGAGCTCGGCGCGATGGAGACGTGGGTGAAGTTCTACGAGGACGTCTTCGGCATGACGGAGATGCTGCACTTCACCGACGAGGCGATCTCCACGGAGTACTCCGCGCTGATGTCGAAGGTCGTCACCAACGGCAACGGCCGGGTCAAGTTCCCGATCAACGAGCCCGCCGAGGGCAAGCGCAAGTCGCAGATCGACGAGTACCTCGAGTTCTACGGCGGCGCCGGCGCACAGCACATCGCCGTCGCCACGCGCGACATCGTCAAGACCGTCACCGCGATGCGCGAGCGCGGGATCCAGTTCCTGACCGTGCCGGACGCCTACTACGACGAGGTCCCGGACCGCATCGGCGAGATCAAGGAGAGCCTCGAGGACCTGCGCCGGCTGGGCATCCTCGTCGACCGCGACGACGAGGGCTACATGCTGCAGATCTTCACCAAGCCCGTCGGCGACCGCCCGACGATGTTCTTCGAGGTCATCGAGCGCCATGGCGCCCGCGGCTTCGGCGAGGGAAACTTCAAGGCGCTGTTCGAGGCCATCGAGCGAGAGCAGGAGCTGAGGGGGAACCTCTAAGCCATGCGTTACCACAGCCTGGGCCAGATCCCGCAGAAGCGCCACGTCCAGTTCCGCGACCCGGAGTCGTCGTCAGAGAACGGCGACGAGGCGGGTGGGAATCTTCTCATCGAGGAGGTGCTCGGCTTCGAGGGCTTCTCCGGCAACGAATCGATCCTCTACCACCTGTGGTCGCCCTGCCGCGTCAAGGACGTGGGCGACTTCACCCCGATCGAGATCGAGGAGTGGGTGCCCGACACGCACGTGCACCGGCTCACGAACACGATGGGCCTGGAGGCGATGGGCGACAGCGTGCTCGGCCGGCGGGTGCTGCAGTACAACAACGACGTCGAGATCGGGATCTGCATCCCGGAGACCGAGGCGCAGTACTTCTACCGCGACGGCGAGGGCGACGAGGTGATCTTCGTCCACGAGGGCGAGGGGGTCGTGGAGACGATCTTCGGCACGCTCCCCTACCGCAAGCACGACTACGTCGTGATCCCGCGCGGGACGACCTACCGCTTCCGGTTCGACGGCCCGCAGCGCTGGCTGACCTTCTACACGCCGGGCGAGATCGAGACCCCGAACCGCTACCGCAACCGCTACGGGCAGCTGCTCGAGCACGCGCCGTTCTCGCAGCGCGACTTCCGCCCGCCGTCGACGCTGGCCACCCACCGCGAGCGCGGCGAGTTCACCGTCAAGGTGCGTGTGCGCAGCGGGTACCAGGACTACGTCACGGACTACCACCCGCTCGACGTGGTCGGCTGGGACGGCTACGTGTACCCGTACACGTTCAACATCGCCGACTTCGAGCCCAAGGCGGGGCGCCTGCACCAGCCGCCGCCCGCGCACCAGAACTTCCAGGGCCCGAACTTCGTGATCTGCTCGTTCTGCCCGCGGATGCTGGACTGGGACCCGATGGCGATCCCGCTCCCGTACCACCACTCCAACGTGCAGTCGGAGGAGATGATCTATTACGTCGACGGCCAGTTCGGCTCGCGCAAGGGCGTCGACGTCGGGGCGATCACGCTGCACCCGTCCGGCCTCCCGCACGGCCCGCAGCCGGGCCTCGTCGAGAAGTCGCTCGGCGCCACGCGCACGGAGGAGCTCGCCGTCATGTGCGACACCTTCCGGCCGCTCAAGCTCACCACGCTCTCGCGCGACCTCGACGACCCGAGCTACGCGTACTCGTGGTACGAGGAGGGCGCGGAGCTCTCCACCACTGGTTGACGCAACGCCGCGTCACGCAGCTCCGCGTGACGCGGCAGTTGCCGTTACGCAGATCTGCGTTACGCTGGTCTGCGTGACGGCTGACGTCAACCCGTTCCGCTTCGGAGCGCTCGCGCTCGATGACGCGTTCACCGACCGCAAGGACGAGATCGCCGAGATCAAGGCGGACGTCCGCAACGGCCAGGACGTCGTGATCTTCGCCCCCCGGCGCTACGGCAAGACCTCGCTGGTCTGGCGCGCGTCGCAGGAGCTCGTGCGCGAGAAGGTGCTCGTCGCGAGCGTGGACATGATGACCACGCCGACGCCGGCCAAGCTGGCCGAGAAGCTCGCGCGTGCGATCCACGACGACGTCGCGACGCCGCTCCTGCGGGCCAGGGAGCGCCTGAAGGTCTTCTCCGACCTGCGCGTCACCCCCACGGTCACGGTCGAGCCGGAGACCGGCAACGTCGCCTTCCGCTTCGGCGTCACCGAGCGCGGCGAGGACCTGCACGCGACGATCGAGCGGCTGCTCGAGCTGCCCGGGGAGCTGGCGGCCGACCGCGGGCGCACGGTCGCGCTGGTGCTCGACGAGTTCCAGGAGGTCGCCGACGTCGACCCGAAGCTGCCGCGCCTGATGCGGGCGGTCTTCCAGGCCCAGCCCGAGGTCGCGCACGTCTACCTCGGCTCCAAGCGGCACATGATGCGGCGCATCTTCAGCGACGCGAACGAGCCGTTCTGGCGCAGCGCCAAGCAGATCGAGCTCGGCGTGATCGACCCGAAGCACTTCCGCGGCTACATCCGCCGCCGCTTCGACAGGACCGGGCGCGTGATCTCCCCGGACGGCCTCGCCGCGATCATCGAGACCACCGGCGGGCACCCCTACGCGACCCAGGAGCTGTGCTACTTCGCCTGGCAGGAGACGCCGCCCGAGGGGCGCTGCGACGCCGAGCGGGTGGCGGCGGCGCTGGCGAAGGTGCTGCGCTCCGAGCACGCCCACTTCTCGCTGCTGTGGGAGCGGGCGTCGAGCATCCAGCGGCTGCTGCTGGCCGAGCTGGCGCGCGAGCCCGGCCGGCCGCTGTCGGGCGACTACCGGCTCCGCCACAACCTTCCGGGGGCGTCGACGGTGCAGCGCGCGATCGAGGCCCTCGAGCGCGACGAGCTCGTCGTGCGCGACCGCGGGATGGTGCGGATCGCCGAGCCGTTCCTGGCCGCGTGGCTGCGGCGTTCGGAGGCGTGATATCCGTGGCGGGAGTGGATCAGAGGGCCTTCACCTGGCAAGACGGCGAGCGAACGATCCGGTTCGGGCGCGGCACTGCGGCCGAGGCGGTCGGCGTGCTCGGCGGCCCGGGCTACGCGCTGCTGACCACGGAGCGTGCCCGCGGCGCGGCCCCTTCGGTCGTCGAGGCCGCCGGGACCGTGATCGACGTCGCGCCCGGCCGCGTCGACGAGCTCGCCGGCGAGCTGCTCGGCACGATCGCGGAGGACCGGCTGGTGGCGCTCGGCGGCGGCCGCGTGGTCGACGTTGCGAAGGCGCTGGCCGGCGCCTCGGGTGGGACCAAGCGGGCGATGGCGATCCCCACCACGCTCTCGGGCGCGGAGATGACGCGCGTGCACCGCGAGGCGGCCGGCGCCCCGCAGGGCTCGGTCAACGTGCGCCCGGCGGTCGTCGTCAACGACCCGCTGCTGTCGGCCTCCCAGCCGGAGCCGGAGCTGGCAGCGAGCGCGCTCAACGCGCTCGGCCACGCCGCCGAGGGCCCGTGCACGCCGCGCGCGAACCCGGTCTCGACGCTGGCGGCGCTCGAGGCCGCGCGGCTGATCGTCGGCGCCTGGCCGCGCAACGGCGGCCCGGACCGCCACGCACTCGCGTTGGGCGCCCTGCTGGCCGGCTACACGATCGACTCGACCGTCTACGGCCTGCACCACGTGCTCTCGCAGACGCTCGTGCGGCTCGCCGGGATCGGCCACGGGCCGGCCAACGCGATCATGCTGGCGCACACGCTCGGCGCGCTCGCCTGGCGCTTCCCCGCCTGGATCGAGCGGCTCGGCGAGACGATGGGCGGCGACCCGGCCGAGATCGCCGCGGGGCTGTGCGGCCGCACCGGCGCGACGCGCCTGGCGGAGCTGGGCGTGGCCGGCGCGGCGCTCGACGAATGCGCGGACGCCGCCGCCGGGCGGCCCGAGCTCGACCTCACGCCGCCGCGCGCCGGCCGCGCCGAGCTGCGCGCGCTCTACGGCGACGCGCTCTGAAGCCCCGCGGGGCCGCTCAGACCTTCAGCAGCGCGATGATGTTCGCGACGAACACGACCGAGAAGAGGATCGTCCAGCGATCCAGGTTGCGCTCCATCAGCGAGCCGCCGCTGGAGCCGCCGGCCGTGCCGACGCCGAACGCGCCCGACATCCCCGCGTCCTTCCCCGAGTGGAGGAGGATCAGCAGGATCAGGATGACCGCGATGAAGACCTGCAGGACCGAGAGGACCGTTTCGACCATGGGCGGGGCAGTCTAGAACAACGGCGCAGCGCCCTATACAGTTGCGCGGTGGAGTCCGAGCACGTACCGGCCCCGCAGGCCGAGGTCGCCGCGCCCACCGCCGCGCCGGCGCCCGGAAGCGCCGTGCCGCTGGGGCCCGTCAGCGCCCCGATGACGCCGTCCTCCGTGCTCGCGCTGCAGCGCGCGGCCGGCAACCAGGCCGTCACCTCGTTGCTCCAGCGCGACGAGAAGGAGAAGACCCCGGTGACCGGGCCGGGCGACCTCGGCGCCTCCGGCGGCGCGCCGCAGGTCGGCGGCACGGTGACCGCCAGGCCCGTCGGGACGGGCGTGCGCGCGGAGTCGCCCGACGTCAAGTACCAGCCGGCCAAGGTCTGGCTGCAGGAGGGCAAGACGCTCGAGGGCTCGCAGAACTTCGGCTTCGTGCAGAACCTCGTCACCTCGACGCGCGGAGCGGTCTGGCGCCGCGGCGGCGAGCCGGACGGCGAGGTCACCAAGAACTGGCGCTCGGGGCAGGGCAAGGCCTACGACGCCGTCAGCGATCCCAACGACGACAAGAAGATCAACAAGGCCGTCTTCGCGCCGTTCTACTGGCCGCCCGGCTCGATCAACGACGAGAACGTGGCCGCGAGCCCGGCGGAGACCGACCCGGTCGCCCACGACCAGCCGGGCTTCACGCTCGAGGCCAAGCAGGAGGGCGGGCGGCTGACCGAGTTCGTCGGAGCCGACCAGTTCAAGCTCGGCGTCGGCGTCAAGAAGGGCGATGCGTTCCACACGCTGGCGGCGTGGGACTGGTCGGTCCCGTGGGACATGAAGGTCGACAAGGACCTCAACGGCGCCGGTCGGGCGGTGGAGAGCAGGGAGGTCAAGGACCTGCTCAAGAACGGCCCCGACAGCTCGCTCGGCGCGAAGGACTGGAGCCTGCGGGAGGACGCCGGCGACGTGTTCGAGGGCTTCGCGACCGCGGCCGAGGCCCAGAAGCGCTCGCCGACTGAGCTGCTCAACTGGATCCACAAGGCCAAGCAGTTCGACCCGCCGTCCTACGCGAACATCGTCACGGCGCTGGACGCCAAGGCCCCGGACGTCACCGTCGACATCACCTGCGACACGACGCACGTGAACTTCGGCAAGGACGTCCTCAGCGCGAGCGTCCTGCGCGACGGCACGCTGATCAAGAGCGAGGGCGGCATCCGGCTCAACAACGGCGAGAGCCACTCGCTGAAGCTGGGCTGGGCCGAGGCGTTCGGCTCGGCCAGCACGCTCCAGCCGGGCACGGTGCTGAAGGTGGAGCTCTACGTCACCGAGAACAGCTGGGAGGTCGGCCACGGCTTCATGTCGCCGTTCAACGGCAGCTCGCCGCAGCTGACCCCCGGTGACGGGCGCTACAAGGTCTCGGTCTCGCTCTAGCGCTCGTCGCCGGCGGCGGCCGGTGGCTCGCTGAAGCCCAGTTCGTCCAGCCTGCGCAGGATGTCCACCGCCTCCGCGCGCAGCGCGCGGTCCTGGGCGCGCCAGTCGGCGTCGGAGAGCTTGCCGGTCCGGTGGTCGAGCTCGGCGTCGCGGATCTCGCGGTACTTGGCCTCGCGGGCGGCCTCGAGCTCCGCCCGCTCGGCGCTCTCCTCTTGCTCGAGCGCGCCGCGGCGGCGCAGCGGGGCGCTCACGAGCAGCACGATCAGCGCCAGGACGACGAGGACGAGCAGGAGGTCCATGAGCTCCAGCTAGGCCGGGATACGGACCTCGCGGCCCACCTTGGCCGCGTAGCCGGCGGTGACGCGGCTGCGGGCGCCGCGCGGCGGCGGCCAGAGCGCGATCAGCCCGCCGAGGAACGCCAGGATCGCGCCGAGCCAGATCCACGTGACCATCGGCGAGACGATCAGGCGGAAGGTGGCGGGCGGCGGGTCGTTCGCGTACGAGCGCGTGAGCCCGGCGAGCGCCTGACCGAGGAACGCGTCGCGCTGCTCGGGGCTCAGCTCGGCGTCCGCGAAGACCTTGTCGCCCTCCTCGATGCGGGGGCGCAGCGCGCCGATGTCGGGCGCGATCGCGGTCCAGACGTCACGCCTCCAGCCGGCCTTCAGGCCGACCTCGCTGGTCGCCTCGCCCTCGAAGAAGCGCGAGATCGGGCCCAGGAACGGCGCCAGCGACGGGAAGTAGGACTTCACGGTCCTCATGTCGGCGACCTTCTCGCCGTCGCGGGTGACGCGCAGGTTGGCGCCGAAGTCGATCCGCTCCAGCCGGCCGTTGCTCGCGGAGCGCAGGTCGGCGGTCGGCTTGACGTAGGTGACCTCATAAGCACCCACCTTCGCGGTCTGGCCCGGGCTGAGCAGGACCTCCTTCTCGTCCTGGAAGCTCGAGGAGGCGGCGATGCCGACGAACAGCACCGCGACGCCGGCGTGCACCAGGTAGCCGCCGTAGCGGCGCCGGTTGCGGCGCACGAGCTGCACGAGCGCGGCCGGCACGCGGTCGCCGGACATCGCGCGGCGGGCGCGCACGCCGCGCCACAGCTCCTGCGAGACGGCGGCCAGCACGAACGCGCCGAGGCCGAACATCAGCAGCGCGGCGGGCTCGGAGCCGACGCCGAGCACGGCCAGGCCGGCGAGCACGATCAGCCCGGCCAGCGCGGGCTTGAGCAGGTTGCGGCGCAGGTTGGACGCGGTCGCGCGGCGCCACGCGATCACGGGCCCGATGCCCGACAGCAGCACGAGCATCAGCGCCAGCGGCACCGTGTACTGGTCGAACCACGGCGGGCCGACGGAGGCCTCGTCGCCGGTGATCGCCTCGGAGATCAGCGGGAAGAAGGTGCCCCAGAAGATCACGAAGCACATCGCGACGAGCACGAGGTTGTTGAGCAGGAACACCGACTCGCGCGAGAGCAGCGAGTCCAGCCGGTGGTCCGAGCGCAGGTCGCTCGCCCGCGACGCGACGAGCACGATCGAGCCGACGATCATCGTCACGATCAGCGCCAGGAACGGCACGCCGAGCGTGGAGGCGCCGAACGCGTGGATCGAGTCGAGGATCCCCGAGCGCACGAGGAAGGTGCCCAGGATCGCCAGCACGCCGGTGGCCAGCACGAGCGAGACGTTCCAGATCTTCAGCATCCCGCGCCGTTCCTGGATCATCACCGAGTGCAGGAAGGCGGTGCCGGTCAGCCACGGCATCAGCGAGGCGTTCTCGACCGGGTCCCAGGCCCAGTAGCCGCCCCAGCCCAGCTCGGAGTACGACCAGCGGGCGCCGAGCACGATCCCGACGCCGAGGAAGAACCACGCGGCGAGCGTGAACGGGCGCGTGCCGCGGATCCAATCGGCGTTCAGGCGCCGCGTGACGAGCGCCCCCACCGCGAACGCGAACGGCACCGCGAACAGCGTGTAGCCCGAGTAGAGCATCGGCGGGTGGATCATCATGCTCGGGTGCCGCAGCAGCGGGTTCAGGCCGGCGCCCTCGGCCGGCGCGGGCAATGCCTCGCCGAACGGGCTCTCCAGGAACACGAGCACGGCCGCGAAGAACGTGGCGAAGCCGAGCAGCACCGCCGTGGCATAGGGCGCGATCTCGCGCAGCCGCCGCCGGGTCAGGAAAAGAATCAAGCTCGACCAGAGGCTGAGGAGCAGCAGCCACAGCAGCAGCGAGCCCTCCTGCGAGGACCAGACGGCCGTCGCGCGGTAGAACGTGGGCGTCGTCGTCGACGAGTGCGTCGCGACGAGCGTGAACGAGAAGTCCGAGCGCAGGAACGCCGCCTCGAGGATCACGAACGCGAGCGCGGTCGTGGCCGCCACCGCGTAGACCGCGCGGCGGCCGGAGGCCACCCACTCGCGCCGGTTGCGGCGGGCGCCGTACAGCGACGCGCCGATCCCGTACAGGCACGTGGCCAGGACCAGGATCAGGCAGGCCTTGCCCGCGATCAGCACGGGCCCGCCACCATCATCAGGTCTTGTTCTGCTCGGCGGTGAACTTCGAGGGGCACTTCGTGATCAGCGAGCCCTGCTCGCCGACGAAGCCGTCGCCCTGGCGGCGGACGCTGACGATCACCTCGCGACCCTCGCGGAACGGATCCGGCAGCGTGCCCTCGTAGGAGACCGGGACCGAGCCCTTGCCGGCCCGGTCGCGCACCCGGAAGTACGTCGTCGTGCCCTTGCGCGTATAGCCGGGCTCGACCTTGCCGGTGAGCTTGTAGACCTTGCCGGTCTCCGCGTTGCTCATCAGCTGGCTCGGCGTGCGCGCCTCGCTCGACGCCGAGAAGCTCGTGTAGACGAGGGCTCCGGCGAGCAGCACGGCGACGCTGAGCGCCACGACGAAGCGGACCTTGCGCTTGCGGCTGGGATCCATCGGCTCCGATTATGGCGTGCCCGCCCGCCCGACCTGGTTCGGCCGCGCCCGGATCGATCTGACGTCCGTCCACCGCTGCTTAACAAGATCTAAAGGGATCGCGGTCACTTCCGAGAAACCTTGTAGGCAGTTCGGCGTTAGTTCACGACGGAAGCACTCATGCAGCTCACCCTCCCCAAGTCGTCCCGGCGCTCACGGCGCCAGCCCCAGACCCAGGCCCGCCGCGGTTCCGAGCCGCGGCAGCAGCGTCCCGCCCCCTCGGTCTCCCAGGTCCGCGCGCGCCGCGGCAGCGGGATCGAGGACCGCGCCCTGTACTCGTGCGAGTGCGGCTTCGCGTGGACGGGCGAGGTCACGGCGTCGCCGTGCTGCGCGCACTGCGGCACGCCGCAGGCCTGGTAGTCGAGTCCGTGCGGCGCCGGCTCGAGTCCTGAAGCCTGGGAGAGCGGGCGAGGGGAATCGAACCCCCATTTGTGGCTTGGGAAGCCACCGTCTTAGCCATTGGACAACGCCCGCGGGGTCCGCTGGATACTAACCGCAGCGGGATACGCTGGATGCGTGAGAACGCTGCTCGCCCTCGTGCTCGCGCTGCTGCTGGCGCCCGCGGCGCTCGCCGCCGAGCCGAAGACCACCCTGCCCGACGTCGAGGACGAGGTCATGTGCGTGGAGTGCGGGACGGCGCTGAACGTGTCGACCTCCCCCGTCGCCGACCGCGAGCGGGAGTTCATCCGGCGCCGGATCGCCGAGGGCAAGAGCAAGCCCGAGATCAAGGCCGCGCTCGTCGAGGAGTACGGGCCGAAGGTGCTCGCGGTGCCCGAGGGCGGCGGCTTCGACGTCGCCGCCTGGCTGGTCCCGGGGCTGCTGTCGCTGATCGCGCTGCTCGGCGTGGGCGCCGCGGCGCTGCGCTGGCGCGGCCGTCGCGAGGACGAGCCCGCCGAGGACGACGGGCCGGAGCTCGATCCCGAAGACCGCCGGCGCCTCGATGCCGACCTGGCCGCGTACGACCGGTGAGCGGCGGCGTCGACACCACCATCATCGCGGCGTTCGCCGTCGGCTTCGTGTCGTTCATCTCGCCGTGCGTGCTGCCGCTGGTGCCCGGCTACCTCTCCGCGGTGTCGGGCGTCTCGCTCACGGAGATCAAGGACCGCCACCAGTCCACGTGGCGGATCCTCTTGCCGGCGATCGTCTTCTGCGCGTCCTTCACCGTGGTGTTCGTGGTGCTCGGGATGACCGCCACCAGCCTGGGGTCGGTGCTGCGCGACAGCCGCGGGACGCTCGACAAGGTGGCCGGTGCGGTGATCATCGCGCTCGGCGTCTTCTTCCTGCTGACGCCGTTCGTCGACCGCTTCAACCGCGAGTGGCGGCCCGAGGCGCTGATCTCGCGCGCCGGCTCGGGGGGCCCGCTGCTGGCCGGCGCGGCCTTCGCGGTCGCGTGGACGCCCTGCGTCGGGCCCACGCTCGGCTCGATCCTGACCGCCGCCTCGGTCTCCGACACGGTCGCCAAGGGCGGGATCCTGCTGCTCTTCTACTCGCTCGGGCTCGCGGTGCCGTTCCTGCTGACCGCCGTCGCCTTCAGCCGCGCCACCGCGGCGTTCCGCTGGCTGCGCGACCGCTACCTGATCATCACGGCGGTCTCCGGGGTCGTACTGATCACGATGGGCATCCTCCTGTTCACCGGCGAGCTGACCCAGCTCAACATCGAGGCCCAGCAGGCGCTGGACTCCGTCGGGCTGAACATCTTCGGCGAGCTCTGACGTTTCATAGATCCGTGAACCGTGCATGTCGGAAGACATGACGTTCTTCGACGGGTTCTCGCTCGAGCACATCGACGCCGGCGAGGCGACCATACGGGTCCGGCACGGCGGCGACGGACCGCCGGTGGTCCTGCTGCACGGGCATCCGCGCACGCACACGACCTGGCACCGGGTCGCGCCGCTGCTGGCGGACCGCCACACGGTCGTCTGCCCCGACCTGCGCGGCTACGGCGGGTCCAGCACGCCGCCGACGACGCCGGACCATGAGCCCTACTCCAACCGGGCGATGGCGCGCGACGTCGTCGCGCTGATGGCGGCGTTGGGCCACGAGCGCTTCGCGGTGGCCGGCCACGACCGCGGCAGCGGCGTCGCGCAGCGGCTCGGGTTCGACGCGCCCGCGGCGGTCACGCGGGTGGCGATCCTCGACGGCATCCCGCACGTCGAGGCGCTCGAGCGCTGCGACGAGCGCTTCGCGCGCAGCTGGTGGCACTGGTTCTTCTTCGCCCAGACGGAGAAGCCGGCGGAGCAGTGGATCTCGCGCGACCCGGAGGCCTGGTACCGCGGCGACCCGGAGGCGATGGGCGCGGAGAACCACGCGGACTGGCTCGCGGCGATCCGCGACCCGGCGACCGTGCATGCCATGGTCGAGGACTACCGGGCCGGCGTCGGCATCGACCGCGAGCACGAGGAGGCCGACCGCGCCGCCGGGCGGCGGATCGGCTGCCCGCTGCTGTTCGCCTGCTCGATCCATGACGACATGGAGGAGCTCTACGGCGATCCGGTGGCGATCTGGCGCGGCTGGGCCGACGACGTGCGCGGGACGCGGATCGACTCGGGCCACCACATGGCCGAGGAGGCGCCCGAGGAGCTCGCCGCGGTGCTGGCGGGGTTCCTGGCGGAGGCTCCAGCCGGCGCGGCGGCTCCGTGACGCGTCGCGCCGATCCCCGGGTGGCGCTGCTCAAGGAGCTCGCCCACCCGCTGCGGCTGCGGGTGATCGACCGGCTCGGCCACCTCGGGCCGGCGTCCGTGAGCGCGCTCGCGACCGAGCTCGGGGCCGCCATGCCCGAGCTCTCCAACCACCTCCGGCGGCTGCGCCGGGCAGGGCTGGTGCGCGCACGCCGCGACGGGCGCCACGCCGTCTACGAGCTCGCCGGGCGCGACGTGGACGTGCTGCTGCCGCTGCTGGACCGGCTCACGGCGCCCGAGACGCCGCAGCGTGGACCCGGGCCGATCTCGCCATCGCGGACGTGTTACGACCACCTGGCCGGACCGCTCGGGGTCGGGCTCTACCGCGACCTCTGCGAGCGCGGGGCGCTGCGGCCTCGGCGCGACGGGACCGTGGAGCTCGGGCCGGAGGTCGGCCCGCTGCTCGGCGCGCTCGGCGTCGACCCCAAGGCGATCGAGCCGGGGCGGCGCCGGCTCGCCTTCGAGTGCCTCGACGCCACCGAGCAGCAGCCGCACCTGGCCGGCGCGCTCGGCGCCGCGCTGGCCGCCGCCCTGCTCGACCGGGGCTGGATCGAGCGGGCCGGCGGCCGCGAGGTGCGGCTCACCACGGCGGGCCGCGCAAAGCTCTAGCCGGCGGTCGCCTCCCGGCGCAGGCGCCGGGTGGCGACGATCAGGCCTCCGAGGCCCCAGGCGGCGATGACGGCCAGGTCGCCCCAGGCGAAGCCCGCGCCCGGAGTGCCGGCGAGGAAGCAGCCCGTGAAGGCGTCGACGATGTGCTTGAGCGGGAAGATGTCAGCGGTCGTGGTGACCCAGCCGGGGGCGCCGTCGAGCGGGAACCAGATGCCGGAGATGAACGAGATCGGCAGGAACGTGAGCTGGGCGAGCGGCATCGCCTGCTCGCTGGTGCGCACGAGCGAGCCGGCCGCGAGGCCGAGCGCCGCGAGGCAGGCCGCCCCGAGCGCCGCGGTCGCGACGGCGGCGGGGACCGACGCGAGCGGCACGTCGACGCCGAACGCTGGGATCGCGACCACGAACAGCAGCAGCACCGAGGCGAGACCGGTCAGCATCGCGCCCGCGCTCCAGGAGCCCAGGTAGACCGCGACGGGCAGCGGGGTGCCGCGGACGCGCTTGAGCAGGCCCGTCTCGCGCGCGGTGGCGAGCCCGACGACCAGGCTCGTGTAGCAGGCGGTGGTGAGCCCGAAGACCCCGATCGCGGGCGTGTAGTACTGCGTGAAGGAGACGTCGTGGGCCGCCAGGGTCACGCGCACGCCCTCGTTGATCGCGCCGAACAGCGTGACCAGGACGAGCGGGAACGCGAACGTGAAGCCGAGCGCGCGCGGGGAGCGCAGCGTCATCCGAACGCGGGCGGCGATCCAGCGGCCGAGCAGGCGGGCGTCGGAGGCCCGCGCGGGGATGTCGGACCCACCCACCCTGACGAGAGCGGTCATGCGGGCTCCTCGGTGAGCTGGAGGTAGACGTCCTCGAGCGACGGCCGGGCGACGGTCAGCGCCTCGAGCTCCTCGCCGCGCTCCACGGCCGCGCGCAGCAGCGGCAGCAGGGCGGCGGTCGGGGTGGCGGTGTGGAAGCGCTCGGTGACGCCGCCCGAGCGGAAGGAGACGATCGCCTCGCCGGCGGCGGCCGACAGCGAGTCCGGCGTGCCCTCGGCGACGACGCGGCCGCCCGCGAGCACGACCACGCGGTCGGCGAGCACCTGCGCCTCCTCCATGTAGTGGGTCGTGAGGAGGATCGTCTTGCCCATCTCGCGCAGCCGGCGGATCAGCTCCCACGAGCGCCGCCGCGCGCCGGGGTCGAAGCCCGTGGTGGGCTCGTCGAGGAAGATCAGCTCCGGATCGCCGGCGATGCCGAGCGCGAGGTCCAGCCTGCGGCGCTGGCCGCCGGAGAGCGTCGCTGCGCGGGCGTCGGCGCGGTCGGCGAGCCCGACCAGCTCGAGCACCTCGCCGGCCGGGCGCGGAGCGGGATAGGCGGCCCCATAGAGCTCGACCGCCTCGCGCACGTCGAGGTTGGGGTCCAGCCCCTCCTCCTGGAGCACGATGCCGGTCCGCTCGCGCAGGGCGCGCTCGCGCAGCGCCGGGTCGTGGCCGAGCACGCTGACCTCGCCGGCGTCGGCGCGCCGGTGCCCCTCGAGGATCTCGAGCAGGGTGGTCTTGCCGGCGCCGTTGGGGCCGAGCAGGGCGAGCAGCTCGCCGCGGCGGACCGTGAGGTCGACGCCGGCGAGCGCCTGGACGCCGCCGTAGGCCTTGCGCACGCCGCGGGCGGCGATCGCCGCGGCGGCGGGCGCGGCGTCCGGCGGCGCGGGCGCCGCGGAGCGGGCGACGGCGGCGGCTTCGAGGGAGTTCGTGAGCATGCTCCACAGGATCGGATCGCCGGCGCCTTCCGTCATCGGCGCACGGGCCGAACCTGCCTCTCCACCCACGGGTGGAGACGGATCCACCCGCGCGGCGATGACGCCGCCCGCGAGGCGGCATACCGTGTGCGTCGTGACCCCGCCCAGCCCACCCGTCGTGCTGCGCGTGTTCGCGCTCGTCTCGCTCGTGGCCGTGCTCGCCTCGGTGCTGTTCAGCGAGCCGCAGCCGGCGCTCACGGGCGACGGGCTCGCGGTCACGGCCGCGCTGCTCGCGTTCTTCGCCGGGCTGTGGCTGAGCACCCCGTGGGGCACCACCGGCACCCGCACGCGCACGGCCGGGATGCTCGGCGAGCTGCGCGCCGGTGCCCGCGGCTACCTGACCAAGGACGCCGGCGCCGAGGAGATCCGCGCCGCCGTCGAGGCCGTCGCCCGAGGGGAGGCGGCGCTGGATCCCAGCATCCAGCGCCACGTCGTCGCGGCGCTCGCCGGCGACGAGCCGGCCACGACCGCCGCTCCGGGACTCCCGGACGAGCTCACGCCGCGCGAGGCCGAGGTGCTCGCGCTGATCGCGGCCGGGCGCACGAACGCCGAGATCGCCGAGGCGCTTGTCGTCAGCGCCGCGACGGTCAAGAGCCACGTCAACCACATCTTCGCCAAGACCGGCGTCCGCGACCGCGCGCAGGCGGTCGTCTACGCCTACGAGAACGGCCTGGCTACATCGACTCGGGAGCGCTGACCCCGAGCAGGTCCAGCGCCCGGGCGAGCGTGCGCTTGGCCGAGACGCAGAGCCCGATGCGGAACGACTTCAGCGCCTCCGGCTCGGCGTCCTTGACCGGGCAGTCGCGGTAGAAGGCCGCGAACGCCTGGCCGAGCTCGAGAGCGTAGGTGGCGATCCGGTGCGGGGCGCGGCGGGCCGCCGCCTCGGCGACCTCGGCCGGGAAGGACAGCAGCTTGCGTACGAGCTCGCGCTCGGACGGGTGCAGCTCGAGGCCGGAGACCTCGTCCGCCAGTGCCTGCTCGACCCGCTCGGCGCCGATCCGCTCGAGGATGCTGGCGATGCGCGCGTGGGCGTACTGCACGTAGTAGACCGGGTTCTCGGCGGACTCCTCGCGGGCGAGGTCCAGGTCGATGTCCACGGTCGAGTCGTGCGAGCGCTGGAGCATGAAGAAGCGCGTGGCATCGACGCCGATCTCCCCGACCAGCTCGTCGAGCGTGACGAACTCGCCCTTGCGCTTGCCCATCGCCGCGCGCTTGCTGCCCTCGACGATGTGCACGAACTGCAGCAGCGGGATCTGCAGCCGCTCGGGGTCGGCGCCGAGCGCCGCGACCGCGGCCTTCATCCGCTTGACGTAGCCGTGGTGGTCGGAGCCGAGCACGATGAAGAACTCGTCGAAGCCGCGGTCCAGCTTGGAGCGGACGTACGCGATGTCGGAGGCGAAGTACGTCGGCTCGCCGGTCCTGCGGATCACCACGCGGTCCTCGTTGTCGCCGGCCAGCTCGGTCGTGCGCAGCCACAGCGCGTCGTCCTTGCGGTAGGTGACGCCATCCGGCAGGCTCGCCAGCGCCTCCTGGACCGGGCTCGGGTCGCCCTCGTGCAGCGTGCGCTCGCGGAACCAGCTGTCGAACTCGACCCGGTAGCCGGCCAGCGACTCCCGGATGCGCTCGACCATCAGCTCGACCCCGGCGGCGGCCGCGGTCTCGGCATCCATGTCCGCCGCGCCGGGGATCTGCTCGGCGAGCTCGGTCACGTAGTCGCCCCGATAACCGTCCTCGGGCACCTCCTCACCGCGCGCGCGGGCGACGATCGAGGCGCCGAGGCGGGTGATCTGCCCGCCCGTGTCGTTGAAGTAGTACTCGCCCTCGACCTCGTGGCCCTGGAAGCGGAGCAGGCGCCGCAGCGCGTCGCCGTAGGCCGCGTGGCGGGCGGACGCGGCGGTCATCGGGCCGGTCGGGTTGGCGGAGACGAACTCGACCTGGATCTTCTCCGGCGGGTCGGCCGTCCGGCCCCCGAAGTCCTCGCCCGCGGCCAGCACGTGCGCGGCAGCCGCCGTGTACCAGTCGTCGGCGAGGAAGATGTTCAGGAAGCCCGGGCCGGCGACCTCCACGCGCTCGACCTGCGAGCCGAGCCGGTCCTGCAGCGCCGCGCCGAGTCGCTCGGCGATCTCGCGCGGCGGCGCCTTCAGCGCCGGGGCGAGCAGCATCGCGGCGTTGGTCGAGTAGTCGCCGAAGCCGGCCTTCTTCGGGCGCTCCAGCGTGGGCGCGGTGCTCGGCGCGGGGCCGCCGTTGCGCAGCTCGGCGGCGGCGGCCTCGACGGCGGAGCGGAGGTCCTCGATCGGCGTCACGTCAGTGATGGTAGGGCTCGCCCGCGAGGATCTTGTGGGCGCGGAAGAGCTGCTCGAGCAGCACCACGCGCGCCAGCTGGTGCGGGAGCGTCATCGGGCCCAGCGAGAGCCGGTGGTCGCAGCGCTCGAGCGCGATCCCGAACGCGCCCCCGATCACGAAGCAGACGTCGAGCCCGCCTTGGCGGCGCTCCTCCAGCCAGCCGGCGAACGCCTCCGAGTCGTAGGCCTTGCCGCGGTCGTCGAGCAGCGACACGTAGGCGCGCTCGGGGATCCGGCGCGCGACCGCGTCGTCGTCGCCGACCTCGACCACGTCGACGCGCGCCTGGCGCTGCAACAGCCGCTCGTAGTGCGCGACGTCGTCGGCGTACGGCGGCTTGACCTTGCCGACGGCGAGCACGGTGTAGCGCACCTGCGCGATACTAGGTGCACAGTGAGCGACGACGGCCGCGACCGCCAGTTCAACCTCCACACGACACCGGAGACGATGGCGGGCCATTACGCGAACTTCGCCAACGTCGCGCACTCGGACTACGAGTTCTCGATCACGTTCGCGCGCGTCGACCACGAGGTCGAGGAGGGCGAGGTGCCGGGCGTGGTGGTCTCGCGTTTGAACCTGTCGCCGCGCTTCTACCGCGAGCTGCTCGACGCGATGGAGGACAACTGGTCGAAGTGGCGCACGACCGAGGGGATCAAGAACCTCCCCGAGGTCCCGCCGCCGCCGCCGGACGAGCCGCGTCAGCGTTAGCGCTCGAAGCGCTCGGCGAGGCCGATGCGCTGCATCGTGCTCGGGTGCGTCCCGAGCAGGAAGCGCACGAGCGCCGGAGGGTCCGGATCCGAGACGTTGGTGAGCGCGATCCGCTTCTGGAAGCCGATGAAGGCCCGCGGCTCGGGTGCGATCTCGAGCGAGAACTGGTCGGCGCGCTGCTCGACCCCGCGTGAGAGCTGGTTGGAGATCGTCGTGATCGCCGGCGCCATGATCGCGACCGCCAGCACCACGGCGGGGACGGCGGCGGCGGTCCCGAGCGAGTCGCGCGGCGCCATCCGCTCCCCGAGCCGGGCAGCGGCGAGCATCCCGAACGGGGCGACGATCAGCAGGTAGAGCAGGCCGCGCGGCACGTCGCGGTAGTGGACGTGCCCGAGTTCGTGCGCGAGCACCAGCCGCACCTCGCCGCGCGAGAACTTCTCGAGCAGGTTGTCGTAGATCACGACGCGTTTGGTGCGGCCGATCCCGGTCACGTAGGCGTTCGCGGCCGTGGTGCGGCGCGATGCGTCCATCACATAGACCTGGCCGACGTCGACGCCCGCCTCGCGCGCCATCTCGAACACGGCGGAGCGTGTCGGGCCGTCGGGCAGGCGCGTGAACTTGTTGAACAGCGGGTCGAGCACGATCGGCGTCAGGTAGGTGGTGACGACCCCGAAGCCGACGACCACCGCGGCCGCTGGCGCCCACCAGCCGCGGCCGAAGCGGCGCATCCCGAAGACCAGCAGGGCGCCGCCCGCGCCCGCCAGGACCGCCCCGATCGCCGTGCTCTTGACGACGTCGCCGGCGTAGCCGACCCAGTCCTGGGTCACCAAGCCGACATCCTTGGCCCGCTCGCGCGCGATCGCGCGCACGGGCAGCGTCACCACGGAGATCGAGACCGACAGGGCCGCGGCGGCCGCCGCGCCGGCGAGCACCTGACGGCGGCGCGGGCGCAGCAGGATCCGCGACGGGCGGGCCACGATCAGCACCAGCAGACCCAGCTCCAGCGCCGTCTGGGCGCCCAGCAGCCACAGCTGCCCGGAGCGGAAGTCCTCGGCCTTCTCGATCTGCGTCGCGCTGAAGTAGGCTCGCGGCGCGACGTCGAGGGGCTCGACCAGACCCCGCGGGCGCATCAGCAGGACCGCGGCCTCCGCGATCACCAGCGCAGCGACGATGGCGATGGGAAGGCGGAGCCGCACCGGCACCGAATAGACGATACGCCGCCATGCGGGTCGCCATCGCAACCGACATCCACGGGAATCGCCATGCCTTCGAGGCGGTGATCGACGCCGCAGAGCGCGACGGCGCCGAGGAGCTCTGGTGCCTGGGCGACCTCGTGGGCTACGGCGGCGACCCTGACGCCTCGGTCGAGCTGGCCCGGCGCCACTGCACCATCTGCCTCGCCGGCAACCACGACCTGGCGGTCGTCGACGTGATCTCGCTGGAGGAGTTCTCGCGCGGCGCGGCGCTGGCGGCCACCTGGACGCGCGACGTGATCGCGCCCGAGACGCGCGAGTTCCTGCTCTCGCTCAAGCCGGAGGGCAGCGCCCAGGGCGTCGGGCTCTTCCACGCGTCCCCGCGCGACCCGATCTGGGAGTACGTGCTGTCCGGGCTGACGGCGGAGCTGTGCTTCGACGTCACCGACTACCGGATCTCGCTGATCGGGCACTCGCACGTCGCCCTGTCGTTCGACCGCCAGGAGGGCTCGCCGGCCACGGGCACGACCCGCAAGGAGGGCACCGAGCTCGATCTCGGCGCGGGCCAGTGGCTGATCAACCCTGGCTCCACCGGCCAGCCGCGCGACGGCGACCCGCGCGCCGCCTGGCTGATGCTCGACACCGAGCGCTGCACGGCGAGCTACCGCCGCGCCGAGTACGACATCGCCGGGGCCCAGGCGGCGATCCGCGCGGCCAACCTGCCCGACTCGCTCGCCGAGCGCCTCGCCCACGGCCAGTAGCGCCCGGTGCCGGGGCGCGATAAGGCCGGTTAGGCAGCGTCGGGTGACCACCCCGGCCGCTAGCCTGGGACGGCGCATGCCACGCCGCCCTCCCCTCGCGCTCGGGCTGCTGCTTGCAGCCCTTCCCCTGGCCGGCTGCGGAAGCGAGAACCCCGAGCTGATCCCCGCGACCCGCGCGAGCGCGCTGACGTCGACGATCGACGAGATCACGAGCGCCTGCGACGCCAACGACACCGCCAAGGCCAAGGCCGCGGTCCGGGCCGCGAACCAGCAGGTGAGCGAGCTTCCGCGGCGCGTGGACTCCGAGCTGAAGTCGAACCTCCGCCAGTGGCTGCGGCACATCGACGGCCGGATCGAGCAGGACTGCGCGAAGCAGGAAGAGGAGACGCCCACGGCCACGCCCTCGCCCACAGAGACCGCGACCCCGGAGCCGACGGAGACGCCCACGCCCGAGCCGACCAAGACGCCCACCGCCAAGCCGACCGAGACGCCCACGCCGTCGCCGACGCCGACGGTGGAACCTCCGGGCGACGGCGGTGTGATTGCACCCGAGGACGAGCAGTGACCGACGAGCTCTTCGCAGACCGCTACAAGCTGGACCGCCGCCTCGGTGTCGGCGGCATGGCGACGGTCCAGCTCGCGTTCGACACGCGGCTGGAGCGCCACGTCGCCGTCAAGCTGCTGGCCGAGCACCTCGCCGAGGACGCGAGCTTCGTGTCGCGCTTCCGCCGCGAGGCGCTCGCCGCCGCGCGCCTGGTGCACCCCAACATCGTCCAGGTGTTCGACTTCGGGCTCGACGAGGAGACGGCACGCAACTACATCGTCATGGAGTTCGTCGACGGCGAGTCGTGCGCGGAGATCCTGCGCGACCACGGCCCGCTGGGCAACCGCGACGCGGTCAACGTGCTCGTGCAGGCGTGCCGCGG
>DATFQI010000075.1:0-4158 GCA_035264365.1 Solirubrobacteraceae bacterium | reverse complement strand
ATGCTTGACCTGGGCGAGCGCTCGACCGCCGCCGACGCCGTCCAGTACTTCGGCGTCGAGCTGATCGCGCTGCGCAGCGAGCAGTTGCGGTTGGGCGAGCTCTCCGAGCACTTCGAGGGCCTGGTGCGCGAGATGGGGGCGCTGCCGGGCTGGCGCACGCCGCTCGCGTGGGCCTACGCCCAGTCCGGGCGCACGGAGCTGGCGCGCGCGGAGCTCGACGACCTGCGGCGCGACGACTTCGCGGCGCTGCCGTGGGACGCCAACTATGACGCCGCGCTCGGGATCGTCACCCACGCGGTGGCCGAGCTCGGGGACGCCGAGATGGCGGCCCAGCTCGAGCCGCTTCTGCGTCGGTTCGAGCGCAACTGGGTGGTGCTCGGCCCCGGTCCCTCGACGCTCGGGCCGATGGCCTACTGCGTCGGCGTGTGCTCCCTCCTCTTGAAGCGCTGGGACCAGGCCGAGCGCGACTTCGAGCTCGCGATCGAGCGCTGCGAGGCGATGCGCGCCGATCCGTACCTGGCGCACTCGCGGCTCGGGCTGGCGAAGGCGTTGCGCGCCCGCGGCGCGGCGGAGGACGCCGATCGCGCGGCCGCGCTCGAGGAGGCCGCGGTCGAGACCGGCCGTCGCCTCGGCATGGCGCGCCTGCTGCGCGACGCGGCGTACGCGGTCACAGGCTGAAACCACGTCGCCGCCACGCTCGTCCGCACCGACGTGGCGGGCAACCGCTCGCTGGTCGCGCGCGGGCGCTTCAAGACCGCTCCCTGCAGGCTCCGGCTCCCGCGTCCGGGCGCGCCGCACAGCCTCCGCGCCGCCGCTCGGACGCGCCGGCGCCGAGCGGCGACAGGTTTCGCGCAGGCTTTCGCCAACGTCGGCAGCGCAGAGTCGCAGGCCACAGCAACTAACCCCGAGGGGCCGGTACAGACCGGCGACTGCGACTGGCGAGATCACCGATGCCTTCCAGCGCTCACTCGCCGATCCTGACGGCACCCGATCAGAAGGATCCAACATGAGACGCATCAAGACACTCGCAACGCTCACAGCCGGGCTGGCAGCAACCGTCGCGGCGACGGCGCTGCCGGCGCAGGCGGCAGTCAGCTCTGCGTCGATAGACCAGCTGACCGCGACGCTCAATCTCGACGACGCCAACGACAACATCACCGTGTCCGTGTCGGGGGGGCTGCTGGTGCACGGCCAGACGACCGGCGGACTCAACAGCGGTTCGGACTGGGACAGCGCCACGCTGGGCGATCAGACCGTGCCGGCCGACGGCACGCGCACCGTGATCGTGAACGGCGGCGGCGGCAACGACTCGATCACCGTGCTTGCAAGGAACACGGAGCTGGCCAGCTCGGGGCTCAACGGTGATGCCGGTGACGACGTGATCACCGGCCCGGACAGCAATGACACGCTCACAGGCGGCGACGGCAACGACCGCTTGGTGGCCGGCAAGGGCGCCGACATCATGAACGGCGGCGCGGGGAACGACACGCTGGTGTGGAACAACGGTGACGGCTCGGACGTGCTGAACGGCGACGCCGGCAACGACGGGGCCGAGGTGAACGGCAACGCCACGCTGGGCGACGGGTTCGCGCTCGAGGCCAATGCCGGGAGGATCAAGTTCCAGCGCGCGAACCTGGTGCCGTTCACGCTCGACAGCTCGACCGAGCGCTTCGAGGTCAACGGGCTCGGCGGCGACGACATCCTCCTGACGGAAGCCGGCGTCGGCGCATTGACGCTGCTGTCGGTCGATGGCGGCGCCGGGGCCGACACGCTCAACGGCTCCGACGGTCCGGACCTGATTCTCGGCGGCGAGGCCAACGACGTGCTCAACGGCGGCGGCGGCGACGACCGCGTCGTCGGCGACCGCGGCGCGGACACGATGAACGGCGGCGAGGGCGACGACACGCTGGTGTGGAACAACGGCGACGGCAGCGACGTCGCCAACGGCGACACAGGCCGCGACGACGTCGAGGTCAACGGCGCTCCGGCGGCCGGTGACGTGTTCACGGTTCAGCCCAACGCTGCGCGGATCAAGTTCGACCGCACGAACCTCGTGCCGTTCTCGATCGACATCGGCTCCAGCGAGACGCTGCACGCCAACGGGCTCGGCGGGGACGATGCGCTGACGGTCGGCGAGGTCGGCGCCTTCGAGGTGACCGGCGCGGGCGGCGCCGGCAACGACACATTGACCGGCGGCGGCTCGTCAGAGCTGTTCCTCGGCGGATCCGGCAACGACACCATCAACCCGGGCGGCGGTCTCGACGTCGTCTCCGGCGACGACGGCGACGACCAGGTCAACGTGCGCGACCGCACCGCCGACGTCGCGCGCGGCGGCGCCGGCAGCGACGCGGTCGTTGCCGACAACGGGCAGACCGACATCCTCGACGGCTTCGAGGTGGTCGACCGGACCCCGAACGAGAAGCCCAAGGTGGAGAACCGAACGCGGGCGGTCACGATCGGCGGCGGCACGGTCAAGGTCAAGCGCGGTGTTGCGTCGATCAAGGTGAGCGCCCCGGCTGGCGCGTCCGGCAACTCGACCGGCTCGCTCACAGTGCGCACTGCGAAGGCGGTCAGGCTCGGAGGGCTGAAGGCTGTGCTCCAGCTCGGCAGCGCGCGCTATCGGATCGCACCCGGGGGCTCTCGGACGATCAAGGTGAAGGTCGCCAAGGGCAGCAACCGCCTTGCCGGCCGCAAGGGCCGACTCAAGGTCCGAGCGGTCGCCTCGACGGGCCCCTCGGGCAACCTCGCGACGAGCTCGAGGCGCCTGACGCTCAAGCTCGGCACGACGACAAGCAAGAGGTAGGCCCTCCGACTCACTCGAACCCGGAGTGGCCCCGCCCAGCCGGGGCGGGGCCGCCCGGGCGCCTCCGGCTCCCGAAAGGACGAACCATGACTCACAGCAAACCCATCACTCTTCTCGCAGGCGCGGCAGCGGTAGCGCTCACCGCGCTGGCCACCGTCGGCTGCGGCGGCGGTGGCTACGGCGATTCCGCCGAAACCACGCCAGCCCCGCCCGCCAACGCACAGAACGCGACGATCGGCGCCGCGAACGAGGGCGAGCTCGGCACGATCCTCGTCAACCCGAAGGGCCGCACGCTCTATCTCTTCCGCGGGGACTCGGGGACGAAGAGCACGTGCTTCGGCGCCTGCGCCGCCGCCTGGCCGGCGCTGCAGGCGACCGGCAAGCCGACGGTCGGCGGCCGGGCAAACGCCTCGCTGGTGGGAACCACCACCCGGTCGGACGGCGAGCAACAGGTCACCTACAACGGCCACCCGCTCTACCTCTACGCAGGCGACGAGAAAGCCGGCGACACCAGAGGCCAGGGCCTGACCGACTACGGCGCCAGCTGGTACGTGCTCGGCCCCGCCGGACAGCAGGTCCCCGGCCAGGCCTCGAGCTCGTACGGATCGGGCCCGGGCGGCGCGTGATCGAGGAGACCCGGATGCTCGCCATCGAAATTCAGATCCGCTTGAAAGAGCTTCAGGCTGAGCGCCTGCTCGCCTGGAGCGAGGGCCTGGCCGCCAACGCCCTGTACATGGCCGACCTCGAGGACGAGATCGCCGAGGTGAGCGCTGCCTATGTCGGCGCAGCGGTCACCGAGATCGCGACGCTCCGCGCCGCGCTCTCCGGGCCGCAGGTGGGCTGATGCCTGACACAACCTCACAGCTCAAGGCGAGCGTTCCGCTCGCCTACATCGAGACCACCATCCCTTCCGGTACTACGATCGGCGAGTACCGGCGCTCGCGACCGCAGCGCCGCTCGCGATGGCACTGGCTCCCGCAGTCGTTCCGGCGCGACGATCGAGCACGCCATGCGATTTCAATAGGCGCGATCGTCGTGCTCACGCTGCTCTTCGTCGGGAGCGCCGAGGCGCACGTCTACTGGACGAACAACGCCGACACGACGATCGGGCGCGCCAACCTCGACGGCACGGCGGTGAACCAGAGCCTCATCTCCGGCGGATTCAATCCCTGCGGGGTCGCGGTCGACGGGGCGCACGTCTACTGGGGCAACATCGGCGCCGGGACGATCGGGCGCGCCAACCTCGACGGCAGCGGGGCGAACCAGAGCTTCATCGGCGACCAAGTCGGGCCCTGCGGGGTCGCGGTCGACGGAGCGCACGTCTACTGGGCCGACACCAACGGCACAGCGATCGG
>DATFQI010000074.1:0-8543 GCA_035264365.1 Solirubrobacteraceae bacterium | reverse complement strand
CCTCGCTGCGCCTGACCCGCAACAGCTCGCGGATCGGCAGCGTCCTGCGCAAGGGCGTGCTGTCGCTGTTCGGGCAGGCGAACAAGGCGGGCAGCCACTCGGCCCGCGCGACCGTCGACGCCACGACCGCCAAGCGGCTGAAGGTCGGGCGCCGCACGACCACCGCCGGAACGGGCCGCCGCACCGCCTCCGCCCCCGCGAAGCTGAAGATCAACGTCAAGCTCACGCGCAAGCTGCGGGCCGCGCTCAAGCGCAACCGCAAGCGCTCGGTGAAGGTCAAGGTGGCGGTCACGTTCAGGCCCGCCGACGGCACCGCGGCCGTCCTCGAGACGCTCACGGTCAAGCTCAAGCCCTAGCGCGCCGCTAGCCTCGGCGGCCATGCCCGCCCGCATCGCCGTCCTGCACAACCTGCAGCGGCCGTTCCTCGGTCACGCCGGCCCGGCGCTGCGTGACGCCGGCGCCGAGCTCGACGAGCGCTTCCTGCGCGCCGGCGACCCGCTTCCCGCGCCGGGCGACGCGGACGGGATCCTCGTGCTCGGCGGTGAGCAGACCGCGCCCGACCCGGCCCTGGCCGACCAGGCCGCGCTGCTGCGCGACGCGACCGCGCAGGGCGTGCCCGTGCTCGGCGTCTGCCTCGGCGCCCAGCTGCTCGCGCACGCGCACGGCGGCGAGGTCCGCAAGCTCGCCCGCCGCCACCTCGACTGGCTCGAGCTGCGCCCGCTGCCCGCGGCCGACGGCGACCCGGTGCTCGGCTCGCTGCCGGCGGGCGCCGCGGGCGTGCACTGGAACGAGGACGGCTTCGCGCTGCCGCCCGGCGCGGTCGAGCTGCTGCGTTCGCCCGCGGGGACGGGCGAGGGCTTCCGGATCGGCGAGCGCTCGTGGGGCGTTCAGTTCCACCCGGAGCTCGACGGGCCGGCGATCGACGACTGGTACGCCGACTGGCACAGCGCGCTGTCGGAGGCCGGGGTGAGCGAGGCCGACGCGCGCGCCGCCGACCGCGAGCACCTGCCGGGGCAGCGAGCGCTGTCGGAGGCGATCTTCGGCGGCTTCGCCCGCGTCGTGGCCGCGATGCGCGGGTAGTGTCTTCGCTCATGGCCGAGCAGACCTGCCGCGTCGGGGACGTCGACATCGCCTACGAGACGTTCGGGGACCCCTCGAACCCCGCGCTGCTGCTCGTGATGGGCCTGGCGACGCAGATGATCGCCTGGCATGAGGACTTCTGCGCGGAGCTGGCCGGCCGCGGCTTCCACGTGATCCGCTTCGACAACCGCGACGTCGGCCGCTCGTCCGCGATGCGCGACCTCCCCGTCCCGACGCTGCGCCAGCTCGCCCTGCGCTCGAAGAAGGCCGCCGGCTACACGCTCTCGGACATGGCGGCGGACGCCGTCGGGCTGCTCGACCAGCTCGGGATCGAGCGCGCCCACGTCGTCGGCGCCTCGATGGGCGGCATGATCGCCCAGACGATCGCGATCGAGCACCCGCAGCGGGTCCTGAGCCTGTGCTCGATCATGTCCAACACGGGGGCGCGCTGGTCCGGTCAGCCCAGGCTCGCCACCTACCGCGTCCTGCTCGGCACGCCGCCGAAGGACCGCGACAAGTTCATCGACCACGTCCTGAAGATGTACCGCGTGATCGGCTCGCCCGGCTTCGACCGCGACGAGGACGACCTGCGCGACATGGCCGGCCGCAGCTACGACCGCGGGCGCAACCCCGCCGGCTCCGGCCGGCAGCTCGCGGCGATCATCGCCTCCGGCGACCGCACCGCCGGCCTGCGCGGCGTGTCCGTGCCGACCGTGATCATCCACGGTACGAAGGACAAGCTCGTGAGCCCCTCCGGCGGCCGCGCCACCGCGAAGGCGATCCCGGGCGCGCGGCTCGTGAAGATCGAGGGCATGGGGCACGACCTCCCGCGCGCCACCTGGCCGCAGATCATCGGCGCGATCGCCGAGAACGCCGCCCGCGCTGGCGCGCCCGCGGCCGTCTGAGTCCCGCCACGGTGTGCTGCCCGCACCGGGGGGTGCGGCTGCCCGAACTCCCATCCACATGCCGGCCGTAGCAATGGTGCGGCGAGCCGGTGGAAGCATCCTGACCGTTCCCCCCAACACGAGGCGACCTCACGGATGAGGACCATCGTCTCAGCACCGGCTCCGGGCCGTCTTTCCTCTTCTTCGGCGACCGGCCAGCCGGGCGTGACCCTGACGGGGCCGCCGCGCACACCCCCCAGCGCGGCGGCGCCCCGTCACCTGTTCGTAGACTCACCGGCTTCATGCCGGACGTCCGCAAGCTCTCCGTCGCAGCGCTGTGCGCGCTCCCACTCGTCGCCGCGGCCTGCGGAGGCGGCGACGACGGCGGCAGCTCCGGCAGCGCGTCGAGCGGCGGCGAGGAGCTCTACCGCCAGTACGCCTGCGCCAGCTGCCACTCGCTCGACGGCGACGACGGCACGGGCCCGTCCTTCAAGGGCCTCGCCGGCTCGACCGTCAAGCTCGAGGCCGGCAAGGAGGTCACGGCCGACGCCGCCTACCTCGAGAAGGCGATCACCGACCCCGACGCCGACGTCACCGAGGGCTACAACGCCGGGCTGATGAAGGCGAGCATCGACGGCTTCGACCTCGGGAGCAAGCCCGAGGACGTCAAGAAGCTCGTCGAGTTCATCCAGGGCGTGAAGTAGCGCTCAGTGGACCGACCCCGCGGGGTCGAGCACGTGCTCGCCGACCGGCTCGGCGGGCGAGATCTGGTCCGGGCTGTTGACCTCGGCGCCCTCCGGCGCGGCGACCGGTCCGTCCAGCAGCGGGTCCTGCGTCTCGCGCATCCAGGCGTCCAGCCGCGCGCGCAGCTCGTCGGCGACCGCGGCGCAGTGCGGCGCGTCGATCAGGTTGTGCGCCTCGACGGGATCGAAGCGCAGGTCGTGCAGCGCCTCGCGCGGGAGCTCGACGTCGCCCCAGCCCTCCGCGAGCAGCAGGTCCTTGGTCGGGCTGTCGTCGGTGTTGGCCAGCACGGGCCGCAGCCGGTCGCCGGAGCGGCGGATGTACTTCCAGCGCTCCGTGCGCACGGCGCGCACCGGCTCGTAGGCGGCGTGGTAGGTCAGCTCGGCGAAGATCGCGTCGTTGACCTCCTCGACCTCGCGCTGCATGACGGGCAGCAGCGAGCGGCCCTGCAGCCGCGCCGGCGGCTCGATCCCGGCCAGCTCGCAGATCGTCGGGAACAGGTCGACGTGCGAGACGAGCGCGTTGGAGACGCGCCCGCCGTGCGCCCCGCCGGGGCCGCGCGTGATCAGCAGCACGCCGATCCCGCGGTCGTAGAGCGTGCCCTTGGCGCCGGGGAACGCGAGCCCGTGGTCGGTGGTGAGGATCACCAGCGTGTCGTCGGCGAGGTCGTGCTCGTCGAGCGCGTTGAGCACGGAGCCGACGCCCTGGTCCAGCGAGCGCGCGCTCGCCTTGTAGGAGGCCATGTCGCGGCGGGTCTCGGGCGTGTCGGGCAGGTTGTCGGGCGGGAGCGAGTACAGCGCGTCGCGCACCGAGGTCGGCTCGAAGTACTCGCGGTGGGTCTCGAAGAAGCCCACGGAGAGGAAGAACGGCTGCGGCGGCGCCTGGGCGATCAGCTCGACGGCCGCCGGCGCCACGTAGTCGACGTGGTTGGTGCCGCTCTCGACGACGTGGTCATAGCCGAGCACCGCCGGGTCCTTGGACAGGTGCTGCTCGCCGATCAGGCCCGACCAGTAGCCCGCCTCCCGCAGCGTGTGGACGATGTGGTGGGAGTAGTCGAAGAGCTCGAAGCCGCGATGGGCCAGGCCCATCATCCCGTTGGAGTGCGGGTACTGGCCCGTGAGCAGCGCCGAGCGCGACCCCGAGCACGTCGGCGCCGCGCAGAAGGCCTTGCGGAACAGCAGACCCTGGTCGGCCAGGCGCTGGATGTTCGGGGTCGGCACCTGGTGCCCGTAGGGCTGGATGAACCGCCCCGTGTCGTGCGAGTGCAGGTACAAGATGTTCGGCTTCTTCACGACGTGTTTGCTCTCCTAGTCGACCGGTAAGATCGAGAATACCCATGGCCCCCGCCTACCTCGTGTGCGCCACCGAACGGAGCGGCAGCACCCTCCTGTGCGAGCTGCTCGCCGCCACGGGCGTGGCGGGCCGCCCTGAGGAGTACTTCGAGTCTCTCAGCGCGACCGGACGCGCGCGACAGCCGCGCGAGTACTTCCCGGAGGACGCCGACCCGTCGATCCTCGGTCTGCTGGCGCCGCTCGAGCAGCCGGTGGCCGCCGTCCCGCACGAGCGCCGCCTGGCCGGCGCGCTCGAGCGCGGCACCACGCCCAACGGCGTCTTCGGCGCCAAGATGATGTGGGCCTACCTGCCCGACTTCCTCGCCCACGGCGAGCCCGAGGAGCAGCTCGGCCCGCTGCGCTGGGTGCACGTCGAGCGCCGCGACACGCTCGCCCAGGCGATCTCGCTGTGGCGCGCCGTCCAGACCGCCCAGTGGCGCGCCGGCGACCGCGACGCCGAGGCCGAGCCGGTCTTCCACGCCGGCGCGATCGCGCAGCTCAAGGCCCGCCAGGAGGAGCACGCCGCAGCCTGGCGCGCGTGGTTCGCCGAGCGCGGCATCGAGCCGCTGGAGATCGTCTACGAGGAGTTCGCGCAGGAGCCCCAGCCGGCGATCTGCCGCGTGCTCGACCACATCGGCGTCCCCAGGGCCGGCGTCCACGTCCCCGAGCCGCCGACGCGCCGCCAGTCCGACTCCCGCTCGCAGGAGTGGGTCGACCGGTTCCGCGACGAGGTCCCCGCATGACCGCCACCGACACCGTCCCCCACCTCTCCCAGCTGCGCGCGCTCGAGGCCGAGGCCGTCCACATCATGCGCGACGTCGCCGCGCAGCTCGAGCGGCCCGTGCTCCTGTTCAGCGGCGGCAAGGACTCGATCGTGCTGCTGCGCCTCGCCGAGAAGGCGTTCCGCCCGGGCGCGTTCCCGTTCCCGGTCATGCACGTCGACACGGGCCACAACTTCCCGGAGGTGCTCGAGTTCCGCGACCGGAGGATCCGCGAGCTCGGCGAGCGGCTGATCGTCGCCTCCGTGCAGGAGTCGATCGACACCGGCCGCGTGCAGGAGGAGACCGGCCCGGCCGCCTCCCGCAACCGCCTGCAGACCACGACGCTGCTCGACGCGATCGCCGCGCACGACTTCGATGCCGCGTTCGGCGGCGCGCGCCGCGACGAGGAGCGCGCCCGCGCGAAGGAGCGGATCTTCTCCTTCCGCGACGTGCACGGCCAGTGGACCCGCGCGGCCAGCGGCCGGAGCTCTGGAGCCTCTACAACGGTGCCGTCGCCCGCGGGGAGCACGTGCGCGTGTTCCCGCTCTCCAACTGGACCGAGATGGACGTGTGGCGCTACATCGCCGAGGAGCGCCTCGAGGTCCCGAGCATCTACTTCGCCCACGAGGGCGAGGTGTTCGAGCGCGACGGGATGCTGCTGGCGGTCTCCGAGTGGCTCCAGCCGCGCGCGGACGAGCAGGTCCGGACGGTCTCCGTGCGCTACCGCACCGTCGGCGACATGACGATCACCGGCGCCGTCGAGTCAGGCGCCGCCGACGTCGAGGCCGTGCTCGAGGAGACCGCGGCCACGCGCCTGACCGAGCGCGGCCAGACGCGCGCCGACGACCGCGCGTCGGAGGCCTCGATGGAGGACCGCAAGCGGGAGGGGTACTTCTGAGCGATCTGCTCCGGATCGCCACAGCCGGCTCGGTCGACGACGGCAAGTCGACCCTGATCGGCCGGCTGCTCTACGACTCGAAGTCGCTGATGAGCGACCAGGTCGCCGACGCCGAGGTCGACCTCGCGCAGATGACCGACGGCCTGCGCGCCGAGCGCGAGCAGGGCATCACGATCGACGTCGCCTACCGCTACTTCGCGACCCCGCGGCGCTCGTTCATCATCGCCGACACCCCCGGCCACGTCCGCTACACGCGCAACATGGTCACCGGCGCCTCGACCGCCGACCTCGCCGTGGTGCTGATCGACGCGCGCAACGGGGTCGTCGAGCAGTCGCGCCGCCACGCCTGCCTGTCCGCCCTGCTCGGGCTGCGCCACGTCGTCTTCGCGATCAACAAGATGGACCTCGTCCACTGGGCCGAGGACCGCTTCCGCGAGATCGAGCGCGATGCGCTGGACCTCGCCCGGCGGCTCGAGGTGCCCGACGCCCACGTCGTGCCGATCTCGGCGCTGGAGGGCGACAACGTCGTCGGCCGCTCCGAGCGCGCGCCGTTCTACGACGGCCCGCCGCTGCTAGAGCTGCTCGAGACCGTCGAGGTCGCGCGCGACCGCAACCTCGACGACATCCGCCTGCCCGTGCAGTGGGTCGTGCGCCCGCGTGACGCCAAGCCGGGCGAGCACCGGCTCTACGCAGGCCAGGTCGCCTCGGGCGTGCTGCGCGCCGGCGACGAGATCGCCGCGCTGCCCGGGGGCGCGCGCACGCGGATCGAGTCGGTCGAGACCGCCGACGGCCCGCTCGAGGAGGCCTACCCGCCGATGTCGGTGCTGGTCCGGCTCGCCGACGATCTCGACGTCGGCCGCGGCGACCTGCTCGCCTCGCCCGACGAGGCACCACCCGTCGCCCGGGAGCTCGAGGCGACGATCTGCTGGATGGCCGACGCGCCGCTGCGCCCGGGCGCCAAGCTGCGCCTCAAGCACACGACGCGCACCGTCCGCGCGACCGTCGAGGCGCTGCTCTCGCGCGTCGACGTCGTCAGCCTCGAGGAGCGGCCCGAGCCCGCCCAGCTCGAGCTCAACGACATCGGCCGCGTGCGCCTGCTCACGGCCTCGCCCGTGATGGCAGAGCCCTACGACCGCAACCGCGTGACCGGAGCGTTCGTGCTCGTCGACGAGCTCACGCGCGACACGGTCGCCGCCGGGATGGTGCGCGAGGCCAGGGCGGCCGAGCGCGGCATGGAGGCGGAGCTGGCCTGGGAGGCGCCGCCGCTGCCGCGCGAGGAGCGCTGGCAGGCGCTCGCCGCCGAGGGGGCGACGGTCTGGCTGCGCGCCACGCCCGAGCTGCTCGCGGCGGCCGGCGCCGCCGTCGAGCGCGGGCTGGTGCGAGACGGCCGGCCCGCATACCTGATCGACGGCGGGCTCTCCCAGCAGGGCCTCGCCCCCGGTCGCCTGGCGCGCCTGTTCGCAGACAGCGGCCAAGTCGCGGTGGCCGCGCTGCCCGCCGCCTCGGCCGAGGTCCGGCGCGAGGCACGCGAGATGCACGCCGCCGCCGGCCTGCGCTTCGTGGACCTGCACATCCCCGACGGGGAGGCGCCCGAGCGCACCGCGGAGCGGGTGCTGGAGGCGCTCCGGAAGGCCTGAACCTAGAGCAGCGCCAGCAGCAGCACGATCACCACGAGCACGAACAGCACGGAGCCGGCCGCCGCCGCCTGCCACTGGTTGCTCCAGAAGCCGGGATCGGACTGCTCGCGCGTGTGGCGCCCCTCCGGCGGCTCGCCGACCCAGTCGTCGTCGTCGGCCATCAGTCGAACACCCTCCCGATCGAGACGCGGGTCACCCTGCCGTTGCGGATCAGGAAGTCGGTCACGATCTCACCGGCCGTGAAGCGCCCGGTGTGGCAGGAGCGGAAGCCGGCGACCGTCTCGCAGCGCACGCCGCGCACGCGCGCCTTCACGGCGGCCTCGGTCGAGCCGACGCCGACGCCGCGCCGCGTGCGGTCGCCGCGGCCGGACGTCGAGACGGTGGTGACCTCGCGGCGGCCCTGGAAGATCACCGTGATCCCGCCCTTGAAGCGCCACTGCAGGAACAGCCCGAAGTCGTTCGTGCCCGAGCGCATGGACGCCGGGGCGCCCAGCGCGGCCCGCACCTCGGCGCGCGAGTTGCCCAGGCGCGCTCCGGCGATGCCGCGGTCGACCTGGATCATCGCGTCCGCCGCGGCCGGCGCCCCGAGGGGCGCCAGCGCGGCGACCCCGGCCGCCAGCTTGTGTCCCCTGAACATTCGTCCCTCCCAGGCCTCGAGTTGCGAGCGAAGATAGCGCGCCGTCACGGCCCGCGGTTAGGCTCGGCCCATGTTGGAGGAGCGCGGCATCGAGCACGCCGCGGGGTCGCAGGCATGGCTGCGCCGGACGCTCGAGGAGATCGTCTCGCAGGTGCGCCGCCTGCTCGACGTCACGGGCGTGTCGTTCCTGGTCGTCGACGAGGCGCACGCGCACATCAGCCCCGCCGCGTCGTGGTTCGCCTCCGACGCGGTGCGCGCAGCCTTCGTGCCCGTGCTCGACCGCCCCTACGAGCCGGAGCGCGCGGGCGTCACCGAGGCGGCGGTCGAGACCGGCAGCCCGGTGCTGATCGAGCGCATGGAGGACTGGCCCGGCGCGGGCGGCCTGCACGACCGCCTGTTCGAGAACCTCGACGCGCCCGTCGCCGAGCGGCTCTGGGACTGGTACAGCAGCTCCTCGTTCCTCTCGTGCCCGGTGCGCACGCGAGAGGGGCGCATCCTCGGCGTGCTGGCGCTCGCCCGCTCGCTGCCGCAGCCGGCCTTCAGCGCCGAGGAGGTGCGCGTCACCGAGGTGCTG
>DATFQI010000073.1:0-2509 GCA_035264365.1 Solirubrobacteraceae bacterium | reverse complement strand
GGGATGCGTCGCGAGGTGGCGGAACAGGTAGCCGAGCGTGGCGCGCGTGGTGTCCAGCCCGGCCAGCACGAGCACCGTCAGCATGTCGAGCATCTCGGCATCGGTGAGCGGGCGGTCGTCGAAGGTGGAGTGCAGGAGGTGGGAGGCGAGGTCGCCCTCGCGCGGCCCGGCCTCCCCGCGGCGCTCCTCGAGCGCGGCGACCCAGTACTCGCGGATCCCGTCGAGCGCCTTGCCCATCGCCTCCAGGCCGGCCGGGTCGCCGCCGAAGCCGCTGAAGAAGTCCTCGACCCACGGGACGAACAGGTCGGCGTCGGACGGATCGATGCCGCTGACGCTCAGGAACGCCTCGGTGGGAAAGCGCAGGGCGAACCCGGTCACGAAGTCGCAGCGTCCCGTCACAGCGACCTCCTCGACCAGCCGGCGGCAGAGCGCGCGCATGCTCTCCTCCGCCGCGTCCATCTCCCGGGGGGAGAACCAGGGATTGACGATCCGGCGGTACTTGATGTGGTCCGGCGCGTCGATCTGCGTCGGCACGAACCGGTAGATCGGGTCGGGCTGCCACGGCGTGATCGACTCGCTCGAGAACAGCTCCGGTGTCTTGTAGATGTCGCGCACCGCGTCGTGGCGCGTGAAGACCCAGTAGCCCTGAGCGTACGTGTTGAAGTAGGCGGGACTGGCCTCTCGCAGCTCGGCCGCCAGTTCCCAGTGGCACCCGGCGGGCTGCTCGGGAGCGAAGTCGCGATGCATGACCGGGCAGCCGCCGAGCTCGCGGTCGACTGCCTCGGGGTGGGTTGCCATGTCGGTCAAGTCTTCTCCTGAGTTCGGGGGATGGCAAGCCCACTGGGCGGCGGCTCCGCCGCCGCCCAGTGGCCGGTGTTCAGGTCGAGGCTTACTGCTTGCCCCAGAGCTTCTTGAACTCGTCGCGGTAGCTCGGGACGACCGGGAACAGCCCCTTCGTCGCGGCCTCGGGCATGTTCTTCGCCGTCACGGTCCACAGCGGCGGCTGCCCGTTCGCGAGCGGCACGCCCGCGAAGTGGCGCGCGAGCGCGTCGAGCATCAGGTAGTCGACGGTGTAGTAGTCGTACGGGACGACGGAGTCGATGTTGCCGGCCTGCAGATCCTGGAACGTCTGCGAGTCCCCGCTCTGGCCGACGATCTTGACCTTGTCGGCCAGACCTGCCGCCCGCAGCGCCGCCGGCAGACCGGCGCCGAGGGCGTTGCTCACCGACAGCACGACATGGTCGGTCTCCGGATGGCTGCGCAGGTAGGAGACGATCCGATCCGGCGCGTCCTTGCCCAGTGAGGTGACGGGGATGTCGATCGAGCCGTACTCGCAGTCGGGGCAGTACTTCTTGTACGAGCTCTGGAACTGGTCTCCGAGCGCGCGGAGGATCTGGAAGGCGGAGATGTTCACGTAGAGCGTGTTGGCGTCGCCTCGGGTGTCGGAGACGATCTTCGCCGCCAGCAGCTCGCCGATCCGGCCGCTGTTGCGGGTGTCCGCGATGTTGGCGAGGATGCCGTCGCCCGTCTTCTCCACGCTGGACAGCGTCACGAACGGCACGCCCTGCTTCTTCGCCTGCTCGAGCGGCTTCGCGATGACGGAGCGGGTGACGGCGTTGAGGATCACCGCGTCGGCGCCTTGGCGAAGCGCCGTCTGGAACGCGTTCTGCAGCTGTTCCGGAGAGCCGTCGGTGCCGATCGTCGAGGCGGTCCAGCCGAGATCGGCGGCGCCCTGCTTGATGATGTCGCCCTGGATCTCGCAGGCCTCGACGCCGCAGCTGATGAAGGCGACCTTCTTGCCCGCCGGGACCGGCTTGCCGATCGGCGTCGTGAGCCCGATGCTCGTCGGCCGCGCGGTCGCCTTCTGGGCCAGCGCCGCGGCCTGGGCCACGCCGGCGCCACCACCGCCCTGAGCGGCGGGGCCGCCGTTCGAGTCGCCTCCGCCGCCGTTCGCCGCGACCACTGCGACGACGACCGCGACGAGGATCGCTCCGAGCACGAGGAACGGCGCAGCCTTGCGGGTGCGGTTCCTCTCCTGGACATGGGCTGACATCTGTTCTCCTCCTGTTGCAGGGATTGACGTGATTTGCGTGTTGGTCAAGCGGCCCGGCGACCGGCGGTGGTGCGGCGCTGGAGGCCGGTCAGCGCGAGCGAGGCGATCAGGACGACGCCGACGAACATGTCCCCGGCCCATTGCGGCGCGTTGGCGAGCGCCAGACCGGTGACGCCGGTGCCGAGCAGCAGCACGGCGATGAGCGTCCCGCCCGCGTTGAAGCGCCCGTGCTTGAGCTGTGTGGCGCCCAGGAACGCGGCGGCGAACGCGGGCAGCAGGTATGGGGTGCCGGCGGTCGGCGACCCGCTTCCGAGCGTCGAGGCGAGGATGATGCCGGTCGCCCCGGCGAGCCCTCCGGACACGACGAGAGACAGGAAGCGCAGCCGATCGACGCGCACGCCTGCGAGCCGGGCGGCATCCGGGTTGAACCCGGTGGCGTAGAGGCGCCGGCCGGTC
>DATFQI010000072.1:0-11427 GCA_035264365.1 Solirubrobacteraceae bacterium | reverse complement strand
GCGACCGCGCAGCCCGCGTGCGTGCAGATCTTCGAATAGGCCACGATGCCGTCGGGCGCCCAGCGCTCCCGTCCGCGCGGCAGGCGCAGCTCGCCCGGGTCGAGCCGCACGAGCACGATCGGCGACCCGATCGCCTTCGGGTCCGCGCCCTCCGGGAAGGCGGTGTAGAACGCGTCCTCGATGTCCTGCGCCGTGTAAGGCCGGCCGTCCCTGTCGACGAGCCGCAGTCCCCGCCGCCACGGCGTCTCGTTGAGCTGGCTCGTGTCCAGCGCGGGCCCGAGCGAGAGCGCGGGCGTCACCAGCGCGGCACCGAGCGCGCCGCCGGCGGTGGCGGCCGCCGCGCCGAGCAGGCGCTTGCGCGTGAAGCGGCTGCCGCTCTCGCGCACGATCCGCGCCACGGCGTCCTGCTCCTCCGGCGTGCCGGTCCGCGGATACTCCTCCGCCAGCTCCTCGGTGACGACCAGCCGCGCGCCGACGACGAGCAGCGCCGCCGCGACCAGCGCGAGGCTCGCGCCGAGCGCGCCGCCGAGCACCTGGGTCGACCACTCGAGCGCGTAGGCGACGACGAACAGCACGGCCGCGGCGGCGGCGAGCAGCAGCAGGACGATCACGGCGGCCTCCGCCCGCGGGTCGGGCTCCCCCGGCTCGACGATGCGCGGCTCCTCATCCGGGCGCCTGGCGAGCTCGCGCACCGTGCGAGCGGCCACGAAGAGCCCGACGAGCCGGCGCAGGAACCTCATCGCCGGACCCCCCGGCGCCCGATCGCGACGCAGGTCCCGACGAGCACGAGCATGGCCCCGAACCACGTGACCATGCCCTCGGGGAACGGTCCGAGATGGTTGATGCCCCAGCCCCCGGCGTCCTCGGGGTGCTTCGCGTACTGCACGTAGGCGATCAGCGAGTCGAGCTCGTCGTCGCTGATGTCGCGCTCGGAGAACGCCGGCATCACGTACGGGCCGATCCGCACCGCCTCGGCGACCTCGGTCGGGCTCGCCCGGTCCAGCGGCGGCGCCTTGGCCCCCGTGAGGATCCCGCCCTCGGCCGCGACCTGATGGCAGCCCGCGCAGTGGTCGGTGAACAGCTCGCGACCCTCGGCGACGTCGCCGCGGCCCGGCTCGGGGCGGGGCACGGGCGGCCCGTCGCCGAGCGACGCGATGTAGCCGACGACCGCCGCGCGCTCCTTCGCGTCGAGCTGCGGACGCCGGCGGATGGGCTGATCGTGTGCGTCGTCGAGCGGCATGTAGCCCGTGCGCAGGTAGAAGTCGGCCGCACGCGCGCCGACCCCGCGCAGCGGCGGTCCCGCCACGCCGGACGAGAGGCCGGTGGTGCTTCCGCGGCCCGCGATCCCGTGGCAGCGCAGGCAGTTGCCCGCGTAGAGCTGCTCGCCGAGCTGGGCGGGCGACAGCTGCGACTCGCCGACCGGGCGCACGATCGGCGGCGCCCCGGCGTGCGCGGCCGCGGGCGCGCCCAGCAGCGCGGCGAGCGTCGCGGCTAGGACTGCACGCATCCCGGCAGGGAGATCGTGCCGAGCCCGCTCATCAGGATGATCGCGAGGAACAGCGGCGAGATGGTGAGGCCGACGATGCCGAGGAAGTGGATCCGGCCGGCGGGCGGCGGGTCGGAGTCGTCGGCGTCGCGGGCGCTCCGCCACGCCGCCACGGCCGACAGCAGGGCGAGCGCCGCCACCAGGGCGGCGACGGCCGTGACAACGGCGGTGACGGCGTCCACGTCCGGCCGCCAGTCCGGCCCCACGGCGTTGTCGTGGCACGCGGCGATCGTGAGCATGACGCCGGCCACGTGCTGCGCGGCCCACGCGAAGGGCGCGCCGAAGAGCCCGAACCACATGAGCGCGTCGGCGCGCCTCATGCCGGCGAGACCTGGGTCGCCACGACGAACACGGCGATCGCGCCGACCACGTACCAGTACAGCGCGATCGCGCGGACGGCGGTCACGCGGTACTCGGTGAGGCCGCCCGCCAGGCGCACCAGCAGCCACGCCATGAGCCCGAGCCCGAGCGCCACGTGCGCATGGTGGGCGCCGAGCAGGGAGAAGTAGATCGAGCCGTAGGCGTTCGTCGCCGGCGTGAACGTGCCGAGCTCGTCCACGTAGGAGACGATCTGGACCGCCAGGTAGCCGGCCTGCAGCGCGAACGCGACCGCCAGCCAGCGCAACGCGGCACGGGTGCGCTGGCGCCTCGCCGCGACCTCGGCCGCCCGCATCGGCACGACGGACAGCACGAGCACGGCCGTCAGCGCCAGCGGGAGCGCCACGCTCGGGGGCTCGATCGCCCCCTGCGGCCAGTCGGCCGAGGTGAAGCGCAGGTAGGAGTACGACCCGATCAGCGAGCCGAACAGCGCGGCCTCGGTCGCGAGGAAGACGGCCATCCCCCACCAGCCGTTGGGTAGCGCCCGCCGGGTGACGAGCTCGGCGGCCGCCTCGCGGGCGTGCCACGCCACAGCGGCCGCCCCCGCGGCGCCGAGGAAGACCAGGGCGGTCGTCCAGTGCCCCGTGAGCAGGAACGTGAAGACGAGGGCGAGCGCCGCCGCGGCCGCGAGCGGCCACGGCGAGTCGGACGGCATGTCGAGCGCCTCGTCCCACTCGCCGTCGATGACGGTGGTGGCCGGGGTGACGTGGCCCTGGTCGAGCACCAGCCGGCCCGCCTCGGCGTTGCGCACGTCCTGCTCGCGGTCGCGCTCGTCCCACATCGGGTACGGGCTCGTCACCGTCGGGATGACCGCGAAGTTGTACGGCGCCGGCGGTGAGCTCGCCGCCCACTCGAGCGTCGCGCCGTCGAACGGGTCCTCGCCCGAGGCCGGCCCGCGGATGCAGCTCCATGCCAGGTTGGCCGCCACCAGCAGCAGGCCGGCGGCCAGCACGTAGGAGCCGACCGTCTCGAGCACGTTCAGGCCGGTCCAGCCGAGGTCGGGCGGATAGGTGTACTGCCGTCGCGGCATGCCCAGCAGCCCCACGATGTGCATCGGGAAGAACGTCAGCGCGGTGCCCGCGAACGCGAGCCAGAACGACGCCTTGCCGAGGCCCTCGCGGTACATCCGGCCCGTGACCTTCGGGAACCAGTAGTAGAGCCCACCGATCAGCGGGAACACCGCCGCGCCGAAGATCACGAAGTGGAAGTGGGCGACGACGAAGTAGGTGTCGTGCGCCTGCTGGTCGAACGGGATCGCCGCGAACATCACGCCGGACAGGCCGCCGACGATGAAGAAGACGATGAAGCCGACGATCCACAGCAGCGGGGTGGCGAACTGCGGGCGGCCGGTGACGAGCGTCGTCAACCACGCGAACAGCTGGATCGCGCTGGGGATGACGATGATCAGGCTCGCCGCGGCGAAGTAGACGGCGGTCACCGTCGCGAGGCCGACCGCGAACATGTGATGGGCCCAGACGCCGAAGCCGATGAAGGCGACGAGCAGCTCGGCGAGCGCCACGAGCGGGAAGGCCACCATCCGCCGGCGCGCGAATGCCGGGATGATCGAGGTCGCGATCCCGAAGGCCGGCAGGATGATGATGTAGACCTCCGGGTGGCCGAAGATCCAGAACAGGTGCTGCCACAGGACCGGGTCGCCACCGCCGGCGATGTCGTAGAAGTGCGTGCCGACCTGCCGGTCGAGCTCGAGGAACGCCGCGGCCACCGTGAGCGGCGGCAACGCGAACACGATCGCGAACGAGACGGCGAGCATCGCGAAGCAGAACAGGGGCATGCGGTTCAGCGACATGCCGGGCGCGCGCAGCTTGAAGACCGTGACGATGAAGTTGACCGCGGTCGCCGTGGTCGAGATGCCCACGAAGATGATCCCGAGGCAGTAGAAGTCGATGTTCGGGCCGGGGCTGAACTCGCGGTCGGCGAGCGGCACGTAATCGAACCAGCCGGCGTCGGGGGCGCTGCCGAGCGGCAGCGACACGTAGACGAACAGGCCGGCGGCGACGAACACCCAGTAGGAGAAGGCGTTCAGCCGCGGGAACGCCAGGTCGCGGGCCCCGATCATCAGCGGCAGGAGGTAGTTCCCGAACGCCCCGATCGAGAGCGGGATGACGAAGAGGAAGATCATCGTCACCCCGTGCATCGTGAACAGCTGGTTGTAGGCCGACGGGCTCAGCAGCCCGTTGTCGGGCCGAACCAGCTGCGTGCGCAGGAGCAGCGCCTCGACGCCGCCCGCGAGGAAGAACGCCAGCGACGTGAACAGGTACAGCAGCCCGATCCGCTTGTGGTCGGTCGTGGTGAGCCAGCCGAGGACGCCGTGTCGCTCCGCCCACACGCGGCGCAGGCGCTCCGCGCGCGCCCGGCCCGCCGTCCCGAGGACGGCCACTACTCGAGCCCCTCGAGGTAGGCGGCGACGGCCTCGATCTCGGAGCGGTCGAGATCGAGCGCCGGCATGCGGTTGCCCGGCTTGAAGTACTGCGGATCGCGGATCCAGGCGGCGAGCTCGCGCGGCGTGTTGGGCAGGGTGAGCGCGGCCAGGGTCGTCCGACGGCCGACGTGCGTGAGGTCCGGCCCGACCTCCCCCGCGGCCGGCGTGCCGCGGATCGTGTGACAACTGCTGCACTGGTGCTCCATGAAGACGCGCTCGCCGCGCTGCGCGAGCGCGCCGCCGGGCTCGGCGGCCGGCCGCGCCTGCTGCGCGAGCCACGCGCGGAAGCGCGGCGGGCTCTCCGCGATGACATACATCGCCATGTGCGAGTGCTGCAGCCCGCAGAACTCCGCGCACTGCCCGCGATAGCGCCCCGGCCGGTCGGCGTACAGGAGCACGCGGTTGCGGCGGCCCGGGACCATGTCGATCTTGCGGTTCAGCTGCGGGATCCAGAACGAGTGGATGACGTCGGCCGTCGTGGCCGTCACGTTCACGCGCGTGCGCGCGGGGATGTGGATCTCGTTGGCGGTCACGACGCCGCTGCCCGGATAGCGGACCTTCCAGAACCACTGTGCCCCGATGACGTCGATCCTCATCTGCGCGCGCGACGCGGCGGGCGCGTCCGTGCCCGGCATCACGACGAAGTTGCCCACGACGAAGAGCGCGATCAGCGCGACCGCAGGCACGCCCATGCCGAACAGCACGACCATGCCGAGGTCGAAGCCCTCGCGCTCCCCCACCACCGGCGCGCCGACGCGCCGGCGGCGCAGCCACGCCAGCACGAGCAGCCCGACGGCGCCCGCGAAGACGACCGTGGCCACCGCGAGCATCCACCACCACAGCGTCGCGATGTCGCGGGCGGGCCCGCTGCGCGGCTCGAGCGCCGACTGCTCGCCGCCACAGCCCGAGAGCGCCGCTGCCCAGAGGGCGACGAGCACGCAGGGCAACCGCTGCCGCCAGGCGGACATCGGCGTGCACCATCACCACGGGAGCACCGCGGTGTCGAACGGGCGTGTAAGCCAGCGCACCGTTCGAGATGAGAACCGGCCGCACCGGCGACCGACCCTCCCGTTTTCTTCCCCGCGCGGCGGGGGACGCTCGGAGCGATGAGCTCGCACGTCTTCGCGCCCCGCCGGACGACCCGGGTCGCGGTGCTGACGGTCGACCGGGAGCTCGCCGAGCGGCTCGACGGCGCCCGCCGGGAGCGCGCCGAGACGCTCAGCGTCGCGCGCGTGCTCCGCCGTCCGCAGGGCGTCTGGGATGCGACGCACGATGCCGCGCACGGGCGCGACGGCCTCGGCCTGCTCGTGATCGAGGGCACGCTGGTGCGCCGCGTGGGCATGGCCGGCCGCTTCGGCGCCGAGATCCTCAGCGCGGGAGACCTGCTGCAGCCGGCCGAGCACGACGGCGAGGGCGCGACGTTGCCGTTCGAGGCGACCTGGCGCGTCCTCACGCCGATGCGCCTCGCCGTGCTCGACCTGACCTGGATGGCGCGGATGTCGCCGTTCCCGGAGGTGTTCGCGGAGATCGCCCGCCGGGCGATGGTCCGCTCACGGCGGCTCGCCTCGCTGCAGGCGATCGTGCAGCACCACCGCCTCGAGCCGCGGCTGCAGCTGCTGTTCTGGGAGCTCGCCGACCGCTACGGGCGCGTGTGCCCGGAGGGGGTGCGGCTCGAGCTGCCCCTGACCCATGACCTGATCAGCCACCTCGTCGGCGCCCATCGGCCCTCCGTGTCGGCGGCGCTGAGCCGTCTCGAGCAAGCTGGCCGGCTGCGGAGGGAGGGCCGCACGTGGGTTCTGGTCGGCCCCCCGCCGGCGCTCGACGACCCGGCCGCGCTCGGCGAAGCCGCGACGTCCCTCGGGCGGTGAATGCGGATTCCACCCCGCCCCACGTCCTGCGCGAGTACGCGCTGCTCGCCGACGGCGAGCGCGGCATCGTCGTCGGGCCGCGCGGCGAGTGCGCCTGGATGTGCTTCCCGCGCTGGGACTCCGAGGCGATCTTCGCCGGCCTGATCGGAGGCGGCGGCGAGTACGCGCTCACACCCCGCGCCCGCTTCGTGTGGGGCGGTTCCTACGAGCCGGGGACGCTGATCTGGCGGAGCCGGTGGGTGACCGACCGTGGCATCGTCGAGTGCCGCGAAGCGCTCGCGGCGCCCGCGCAGGCCGGGCGCGCCGTCGTCCTGCGCCGCGTGGTGGCACTCCAGGGTGAGGCGTCGGTCGACGTCGTGCTGCGGCCGCGGGCGGGCTACGGCCGTCTGCCGGCGCGAGATCTCCACCTGGACGAGGACGGGTCCTGGACGGCCCGCATGGGCGGGCTGCACATGCGGTGGATCGGTGCGCCCGGGGCGCGGGTCGCGGACGACGGGCTCGGTCTCCGGCTGTACCTCCAGGAGGGCGAGCGCCATGACCTCGTGCTGGTGCTCGACTGCGGCCACGCGGCGCCGCCGGCGCAGGCCGCCGAGGCCCTGTGGGCGGCGACCGAGGCGCACTGGCGTGCAACGGTCCCGCCACTCGAGCAGATCGGCTCCGCACGACGCGATGCCCGCCACGCGCTCGCCGTCCTCGCGGGCCTCACCTCGGCCGGCGGCGGCATGGTCGCCGCCGCGACGACCTCGCTCCCCGAGCGGGCCAGCCATGGCCGGAGCTACGACTACCGCTACGTCTGGATCCGCGACCAGTGCTACGCCGGACAGGCCGTGGCGATGGCCTGCCCGGGCCCGCTGCTCGACGATGCCGTCCGCTTCGTCGGGGAGCGCCTGCTCGAGCACGGCCCGCAGCTCATGCCCGCCTATACGACCGCCGGCCGCGCGGTTCCGGAGCAGCAGCGTCTGGACCTACCCGGGTACCCCGGTGGGACGGACATCGTCGGCAACTGGGTCAGGGGCCAGTTCCAGCTGGACGCCTTCGGCGAGGCGCTGCTGCTGTTCGCCGCCGCCGGGCGCCACGACCGCCTCGACGGCGGCGCATGGCGTGCCGCGGAGACGGCGATCGAGGCGATCGCCGCCCGCTGGCGGGAGCCCGACGCCGGCATCTGGGAGCTCGAGCCCGACCGCTGGACGCACAGCCGGCTGATCTGCGCGGCCGGCCTGCACGCGATATCGGCCCACGCCCCGCGTGCCGAGCAAGCGGCCGGCTGGCGTGCGCTCGCGCAGGAGATCACCGCTCGCACCGCCACGGAGGCGGTTCACCGCAGCGGGCGCTGGCAGCGCTCGCCGGACGATCCTCGCCTCGATGCGGCGCTGCTGCTCGCCGCGCTGCGCGGCGCCGTCCCCGCCGAGGACCCGCGCTCGCTCGCGACGCTGCGCGGCGTCCTGGCCGAGCTCACCGAGGACGGCTACTGCTACCGCTTCCGTCCGGACGAGCGGCCCCTCGGCGAAGCCGAGGGCGCGTTCCTGCTCTGCGGCTTCTGGCTGGCGCTCGCCCACGCCCAAGTCGGCGAGTCCGTCGCCGCAGGACGCTGGTTCGAGCGCAACCGCGCCGCTTGCGGACCTCCGGGGCTGCTCTCCGAGGAGTTCGACGTCCGGCAGCGCCAGCTGCGGGGCAACCTGCCGCAAGCCTTCGTCCACGCCCTGCTGCTCGAGACGGCCGCCGTGCTCGACGGCCCTTGAGATCGCTACCCGCTGATCGAGATCGGCGACCCGTCTTTGCGTCCAAATCGTGACCCCGTGCCACCTCGTGCCGATTGCGTGGGTTGCAGTGCTGCCGCGCGCCACTACAATCACGACCAGACACCGCAGCGCGTCAGCGGGGCGGAGTCCAGCCAAATCTTCCCCCTGGGGCGGTCCGCTTCTAGTGAACGCGGGCTCTGCCGGGATTCACAGCAATCGAGCCTGGAGGGGTCTCGATGCGTCGATCCTGGCAACCAGAAAACTCAGTGGACGGTGGCTCTAACGGTCGCTCGGCGGATCTCTTCCGCGTCGAGATCGCTCCGAACCGCGAGATGGTGCGCGTCTCGCCCGTCGGCGAGCTCGACATGAGCACGATCGGCGAGCTGACGGCCGAGATCCAGGGCCTCTGGCGCTCCGGCTTCGCCCGCGTCGTCCTGGACCTCCGTGACACGACGTTCATGGACTCGTGCGGCTTGCACGCGATCATCAACGAGCACACCGCTGCGACGGCGGACGGCCGGGACTTCTCGATCATCCCGGGACCGCCGGCGGTCCAGCGCGTCTTCGACGTCACCGGCATGGAGACCCGGCTGCCCTTCTTGCAAGGCGTCGACGGGCACAACGGCGCGACGCAGATCCGGCGGGCGCGTTGAGCGCTCGCCGCCGGCTAGTCTCCACGCTGCCCTAAGCTGTCAGTACAACTGTCGCTCGTGGGTTCTCGCTCTTCCTCCGCTTGCCGGCGACTTCGCTTCAGAGGAAGACGGAAAAGGTGGACCGGCAATGGCCGAGCCCCACACCCAGCACGGTTCCGCGCTGGCCGCCGTATCGAATGCGGTGGTCAAGCTGCACAAAGAGCAGTTCGGCCGCGGCCCGACCCATTCGCGAGCCGACTACGCCGGGCGCGACGTGCTCGTCTGCACGCTCGAGAACGCTCTCCTGCCCGCCGAGCGGGCGTTGATCCAGATGGGCAACGACCAAGGCGTCCGCGATTCCCGCACGCAGCTGCAGGCCGCCACCGCGCAGCTCTTCATCGATGTGGTCGAGGACCTGGTCGGACGAAGGGTCCGGGCTTTCGCGAGTGCCCTCGACCCCGGCGCCGGGGTGGTCTTCGAGGTCTTCGCCTTCGAGCCGCCCGACGACACGGCGGAGACCGACGGCCGCGTCTGAGTCGTCGCCAACCGGGAGGGCCCGGCGGCCGCTGGCGTAGCGGTCACTCCCGCCGGGTAGCGGCCTGCGTATGACGCAGGGAGACGGGCAGGGCCGTGACGCGCTGGCGGCCGCGCAGGAGTCGATCCGCCGGGCCGCGGAGGCGGGCGAGATGGACCAGGAGCGGGCTCCGATGCTGGAGGCGCTGGAGGCCTACCACGCGATCGAGACCGTGTCGTTCTCGATCCCCGCGCACAAGGGCGGGGGAGCGATCGACGGGGCGACGCGGTCGATCGTCGGGATCGAGCCGTATCGCGCGGACGCCCCGGCGCACAAGGGCCTGGACGACCGGATCTCCAGCTACCAGGTGCTCTCCTACGCGCAGGATCTCGCGGCGGACGCGTTCGGCGCCGACCAGGCGCTGTTCTCCACCAACGGCTCGACGCTGAGCGTGCAGATCGCAGTGCTCGCATGCACCCACCCGGGCCAGAAGGTGGCCGTGGCGCGCAACGTGCACAAGTCGGTGATCTCCGGGCTCGTGCTCAGCGGCGCGCACGCCGTATGGGTGGATCCGGTCTACGACGAGGAGCTCGCGCTCGCGCATGCGGTCACCCCCGAGGCGCTCGAGCGCGCGCTCGACGAGCATCCGGACGTCAACGGCATGCTCGCCGTCAGCCCCACCGCGGCCGGCGTGGCGGCCGACGTGGCCGGGCTCGCGGCGGTCTGCCACGCCCACGGCATCCCGCTGATCATGGACGACGCGTGGGGTGCGGACTTCACCTTCCATCCCGAGATGCCGCCCGGCTCGATGGAGTGCGGCGCCGACCTCGCCATCGCCTCGTTGCACAAGTCGCTGACCGGGCTGATGCAGACCTCGATCATCCTCGTCCAAGGCGACCGGATCGACACGGAGCGGCTGGAGCTCGCTCTCGACGCGATGGAGACCACGAGCACCTCGTCGCTCCTGGTGGCGTCGATGGACGCCACCCGGCGCGAGCTCGCGCTGCACGGCGAGGAGCTCATCGGGCGCGCGCTGCAGCTCGCGCGCCGCGCGGGCGAGGAGATCGGCGCGATCGAGGGCGTGCAGCTGCTCGGGCCTGAGCTCGACGGCCGGCCCGGCGTGTTCGCCCGTGACCAGACCAAGGTCACCTTCGACGTGACGGGCCTGGGCATCACCGGCTACCAGGCCGCCGACTGGCTCTACGAGCACCGCCGCATCGGCGCCGAGCTGCACGACATGCACCACGTCATGTTCCTCGTGACGATCGGCGACGACGAGCACGCGATCGACGCCCTGGTCGCCGGCATGCGGGCCCTCGCCGACGCCGCGCCCGAGATCGGCTCCGGCCGGGACATACCGTCACTGCCGCCCGTCGAGCGGCTCGTGGGTGAGTACGCGATGCCGCCGCGCGACGCGTTCCTCGGCACGACGCGGCGCGTGAAGCTGCGGGAGGCGGCCGGCGAGATCGCCGCGGAGCCGGTGAGCCCCTACCCGCCCGGGGTCCCCACCCTCGTCCCCGGCCAGCGCATCCGATCCGAGCACGTCGAGTTCCTCGCGACCGGGCTCGCGGCCGGCATGTACGTCGAGGGCGTGAGCGACCCGTCGCTCGACGAGCTCCGGGTCGTCGCCTGACTATGGCTTCGCCGACCTCCGCCGGGGGATGCCGCTCAGGTCAGCGAGAGGCCCACGGCGCCGAGCGGCCCGAGATCGGCGACGACCTCGTCGCCGGCGGCGACGGGGACCTGGACCACGGAGCCGGTGATCAGCAGGTCACCCGCGCGCAGCCGCTCCCCAGCACCATCCAACAGGACCGCGACCGATCGGACGAGCTCGCCATAGTCGGCCGTCGCCGGAGCCGAATCGCGCACCGTGCCGCCGACGATGAGCTGTCCTGAGACTTGGGTGGGCATCTGCGCGACCGTCACCGGCGCGAACGCGACGGCGCGATGGAAGACGTTCGTCGCGACGATGCCCTCAGGGCCGCCGGCCACGGGGCCGAGGTCGACGAGCTCGAGTGCGGCGCCGTAGCCGCCGATCGCCGCTCGCGCAGCGTCGCGGTCGGCGTCGGCTTCGACGTCGCGCGCCAGTTCGAGGGCGACCTCGGCGTCGGCATGCAGCGCCGGGATGCCCGTGGCACGAAAAGCCTCTCCCGCGGCCAGCAGGGTCGCGGTCGTCAGATGCCCGATCACCGGCCCGGCGCCGATTCGCTCGCGATCCCCCACGCCGAGCTTCCAGCCGACGCGCTGCGCCCCGCCGGCGAGCGACGCGCGCCAGGCTCGAAGCTGCGCGGCCAGGGCCGAGGCGAGGCG
>DATFQI010000071.1:0-12741 GCA_035264365.1 Solirubrobacteraceae bacterium | reverse complement strand
GTCGTCGAAGGTCGCCTCGTAGAGCGTGATCGAGGCTTCGAGCAGGAACGCGTGGTCCTCGAGGTAGGCGCCGATCTTCGCGCGGCCCCGGTTGTAGGTCCGCAGCAGGCGGCCATCGTCATCACGCATGTCGCGGGCGATGAAGTCCGCGGCCGCGACCGCGGCTTCCAGGTAGTCGGCGCGCTCGAGCACGGCGCCGGCCTCCGCCAGCGCGGAGATCATGAGCGCGTTCCAGGCGGTCAGGCGCTTGTCGTCGAGGCCCGGCCAGACCCGCTGCCCGCGCGCCGCGAGCAGCCCGGCCTTGATGGCGTCCAGGCGCTCGGGGTCCGGCGTCGCGCGCACCGGGATGCTCGCGCCCTCGAAGTTGCCGCCGGGCGAGATCCCGAAGTGCTGGAGCGCGGCCGGCGCGAGGTCCTCGGGGAGCGCGTCGCGCACCTGCTCGGGCGGCCAGACGTAGAACTTCCCCTCGACGCCCTCGGAGTCGGCGTCGAGCGCGGACGCGAAGCCGCCCTCCTCCTGGCGCAGCTCGCGCAGCGCCCAGTCGAGCGTCTCGGTGGTCACGCGCAGGAACAGGCCCTCACCCGTGAGCTGCCAGGCGTGCAGGTACGCGCGGGCCAGCAGCGCGTTGTCGTAGAGCATCTTCTCGAAGTGGGGCACGATCCAGCGCGCGTCGACGCTGTAGCGGGCGAAGCCGCCGCCGACCTGGTCGTACATCCCGCCCGAGGCCATCCGGCGCAGCGTGTGCAGCGCCATCTCGCGCTCGCCGCGGCGCAGCAGGAACTCGATCGTCGAGGCCTGCGGGAACTTCGGCTGCCCGCCCCAGCCGCCGTGCTCGGCGTCGTAGGAGCCCCGCAGCGCCGTCACGGCCTCCTCGAGCCCGCGCTCGGAGGCCTCGCCGCCGGGCGGCTCGAGCGCGGCGGCGCCGGACAGCCGCGGCAGGATCGTCTGCGACGCCTGCTCGATCTGATCGCGCTGCTCGCGCCACGCCTGCGCGACGCCCTCGAGCACCTGCGGCCAGCTCGGCATCCCCTGGCGCGGCTGCGGCGGGAAGTAGGTGCCGGCGTAGAATGGGACCCCGTCGGGGCGCAGGAACGCGTTCAGCGGCCAGCCGCCGGAGCCGGTCATCGCCTGCAGCGCGTCCATGTAGATCGCGTCGACGTCGGGGCGCTCTTCGCGGTCCACCTTCACGCACACGTAGCGCTCGTTCATCAGCGCCGCGATCTGCGCGTCCTCGAAGCACTCGCGCTCCATCACGTGACACCAGTGGCAGGCGGAGTAGCCGATCGAGACGAGCAGGGGGCGGTCGGTCTCGCGCGCGAGCGCGAACGCCTCCTCGCCCCAGGGGAACCAGTCCACGGGGTTCTCCGCGTGCTGGAGCAGGTAGGGGGACGTCTCGTGGGCGAGTCGGTTTGACACAGTGCAGCCATGTCCCACCATAGAAAGACCGTGACGGCGCAGGGCGCGCCCGAGGCCGTCGGTCCGTATTCGCACGCCGTCGTCTCCAACGGGCTCGTCTTCTGCAGCGGCCAGGTACCGCTGGACCCGAACAGCGGCAAGCTCGTCGAGGGGACGATCGGCGAGCAGACCAAGCGCTGCCTGGAGAACCTCTCCGTCGTGGCCGCGGCCGCCGGCGCCCAGCTCTCCGACGCGGTCCGGATGGGCATCTACGTGACCGACATGGGCACCTTCAAGGACGTCAACGAGGCGTACGCCACCTACTTCGAGAGCGACCCTCCGGCGCGCTCGACGGTCGCCGTCGCGGGGCTCCCGGTCGGGGCCCAGGTCGAGATCGATGCCGTCATCGCCCTCCCCGACTGAGTCGCCCACCGTCACCGCCGCCGAGGTCGAGGCGGCGCGGCACGGGGTGCAGGAGCTCGCCCGGCGCACGCCGATGCTGTCCTCGCGCACGATCTCCGAGCGCGCGGGCGGCGTCGTGGCGCTGAAGGCCGAGAATCTTCAGCGGACCGGGTCGTTCAAGGTGCGCGGCGTGGCCGCGAAGCTCGCCTCGCTGGGGGAGGCGGGCTGCCGCAACGGCGTCGTGGCGGCGTCGGCCGGCAACCACGGGCAGGCGCTGGCCGCGGCCGCGCGCGTGCGCGGCGTGCACTGCGAGGTGTTCGTTCCCACCGACGCGCCGCTCGCCAAGGTAGAGGCCGCGCGCGGGAGCGGGGCCGAGATCCACGTCGGCGGCGAGTCGGTCGACGAGTGCCTGAAGGCCGCGCTCTCGCGCGCCGACGAGGGCGGGCTCGCGTTCGTGCACCCGTTCGACGACCCGGTCGTCGTGGCCGGGCAGGGCTCGCTCGGGCTCGAGCTGCTCGAGGACGTGCCCGACCTCGCCAAGGTCGTGGTCCCGGTCGGCGGCGGCGGGCTGTGCTCGGGCGTGGCGATCGCGGTCAAGTCCGCGCGGCCCGACGTCGAGGTCGTCGGCGTGCAGGTCGCCGCCTGTGCGCCCTACCCGGAGTCGCTGCGGCGCGGGGTGCCGGTGCCGGCCGCCTCGGCGCTGACGATCGCCGACGGCATCGCGGTCAAGCGCCCCGGCGACCTCACCCTGCGGCTGCTCGACCGCTGGGCCGACGACGTCGTGGTCGTGGGCGAGGACGAGACCGCCGAGGCGATGGTCGTGCTGATGGAGCGCGCGAAGCTCGTCGTCGAGGGCGCCGGCGCCGTCGGCGTCGCGGCCCTGCTCGGTGGCCAGGTGCGCGCCGCGGAGTCCGGCACGACCGTCGCGATCCTCTCCGGCGGCAACATCGACGCCGGCCTGCTCGCCTCGATCGCGCGCCGCCACGAGACCGAGGCCGGCCGCCGCCTGGTCCTCTTCACGCGCCTGCCCGACCGCCCCGGCAACCTCGTCAGGCTGCTCGACTGCGTCGCGAACGAGGGCGCCAACATCGTCGACGTCTCGCACGTACGAGAGGGCGTCGACCTGCACGTCCGCGAGACGGCGGTCGAGCTCGTGATCGAGACGCGCGGGCAGGATCACGCGGATGCCGTCGTCGCCACCCTCACGACGGCCGGCTACGACACCCGCGTGGTGCGCTAGTCGCGGAGCGTGACCGTCACGCGGTCGCGCCGGGTGGTCAGGGTGCCCGACGCGGCCTCGTAGGCGCCCGTGCCGCCCGTGACCGCGAACTCGTCCTGGAGCGGGTCCGGGTCGTGCTGGCCGGGCAGCAGGCGGTCGAGCCCGCCGCCGTCGGCCGTGATGGTGCCGTCCCGCAGCACGAGGACGAAGTGGCAGTCCTGGCCCTTGTAGCTGCGGTCGATGATCGTGCAGATGACGTGGCCGCGCCCGACGACGCGGCCCTCCGAGCGGAGCGAGCCGGCGGCGAGGAACTGGTCGCCGTTGGAGAGGCCGCGCGGCTTGAGGTCGATCACCTTGAAATCGCGGGGAGGCGGCTCGCCCATGCCCTTGAACGTCAGCGTCCGGGGGGCCGGCTGCCCGCCGGCCGAGGCCGCGAGGAGGCCACCGACCGCGATGAGGAGAACGAGTGGCGCCGCAAGGGCGCGGAGGGGTGGAGTGCGCATGCCGACAGCGTCCTCGCACGGCCCGGTGATCGCGTCCGCCGGACGGGCGTTCCGCGCCTCCGCCGCGAGGATGACGTGTGTCCCGCCGTCACCCCTACGGCGGATGGTCTCGACGCCACCGCGGGTGTACGGTCGCCACGATGCGCGCGGCCCGCATCCCGACAGCCGACGCGGCCCTCGCCGCCGCGCTGCTCGCGCTTGCGGTGCTGGAGATCTGGATCCTCGGCCATGGCACCGCGCCGCGGGGCATCACCACCGTCGCGGGGTTGGCGATCGCCGCCGGGACGGCGGTGCGGCGCCGCGCCCCTCTCGCCGGTCTCGCGGCGGTCATCGGCGGCCTCGGCATGCTGATGCCCTTACAGGACATCTCGAGCGACGACGACGTCTACTTCCCGGTCGCCGGGCTGATCATCACCGCGTACTCGGCGGGCGCCTACGGCCGTGGGTGGCAGGGACCGGCCGCGCTGCTGGCGCTCGGAGCGGCGCCGGTCCTGCTGTCGCTCGGCGACCCGGACGGGCTGTCGTTGGACAGCGTGTTCTTCTTCGAGATCTTCGTCGCGCCCGCGTACGTGGCGGGCGTGGCGATCGGCCGGCGCCGCGCGCGCGAAGCGGAGCTGACCGAGCACGCCGAGCGGCTCGACCGCGAGCGCGAGCAGGCCACAGGCGCCGCCGTGGCGCACGAGCGGGCCCGCATCGCGCGCGAGCTGCACGACGTGGTCGCGCACGCCATCAGCGTGATCGTCGTCCAAGCCCAGGGCGGCGTGCGCATGGTCCGCGCCGAGCCCGGCGAGGCCGAGCAGGCCTTCGGGGCGATCGAGCGGACGGGCCGCGAGGCGCTCGGGGAGATGCGGCGGCTGCTCGGGATGCTGCACGACGACGAGCGCGAGCTGGCGCCCCAGCCGTCGCTGCGGCGCCTCGGCGAGCTCATCGGCGACGTCGAGCGCGCCGGGCTGCCCGTGGAGCTCGTCTGCGAGGGAGACGCCTCGGCGGTGCCGCCCGGCGTCGACGTCTCGGCGTACCGGATCGTGCAGGAGGCGCTCACGAACACGCTCAAGCACGCCGGCCCGGCCAGCGCCACGGTGCGCGTGCGGTGCCTGCGGAGCGCGGTCGAGCTCGAGGTGACCGACGACGGCGTCGGCGCGACCCGCCGGAACGGCGCCGGGTACGGCCTTACCGGCATGCGCGAACGGGCGTCGCTCTACGGTGGGCGGCTGGAGACGGGAAAGGGTCCGCAGGGCGGCTTCTCGGTCCGCGCCCGGCTGCCGTACGAGCTCCGATGATCCGCGTCCTGCTCGCCGACGACCAGGCGCTCGTGCGCACGGGCTTCCGGATGATCCTCAAGGCCGAAGCGGACATCGAAGTGGTGGGGGAGGCGGCCGACGGCGCGCAGGCCGTCGACGGCGCGCGGCGGCTCGCTCCCGACGTGGTCGTCATGGACGTGCGCATGCCCCACGTCGACGGGCTCGAGGCCACCCGCAGGATCCTCGCCGGCAACCCGGCGCCGCGGGTGCTCATGCTCACCACCTTCGATCGCGACGAGTACGTGTTCGAGGCCCTGCGCGCCGGCGCCAGCGGGTTCCTGCTCAAGGACGGCCCGGCCGACCAGCTGACGGCGGCGATCCGGGCGGTCGCGGACGGCGGCGCCCTGCTCGCGCCCGCGGTGACGCGACGCCTGATCGAGGACTTCGCGCGTCGGCCGCGGGCCGCCGAGGCTCCGCCCGCCGCGGTCGCGGACCTGACGCCGCGCGAGCTCGGCGTCCTGGAGCAGCTCGCGCGCGGGCTGTCGAACGCCGAGATCGCCGCGGAGCTGACGCTCGGCGAGGCGACGATCAAGACCCACGTCGCCCGGATCCTCTCCAAGCTCGGGCTGCGCGACCGCACTCAGGCGGTCGTCTTCGCGTACGAGAGCGGTCTCGTGCGTCCGCGCCGCTGAGTGGGTTTCGCCCTCGCGCGCGCGGGGGTATCTGGCGGCTCAGGGAGTCCCATCAGGGGAGGAGTCGCCGTGAGGACGAAGTCCCGCACGCGCAGCATCGTCATCTGGTCCGTCGTGGCGCTGATCGGCGCCGTCGCCTGGGGCGTGATCGCCCTTGTGAGGGGGGAGCAGATCTCCGCCGCTTGGCTTGTCGCCGCGGCGCTCGGCTCCTACGCCATCGCCTATCGCTTCTACGCGCGCTTCATCACGAGGAAGGTGCTCGGCGTCGACCGCAGGCGGGCCACGCCCGCGGAGCGGCTCGAGAACGACATCGACTTCCAGCCGACGGACCGCCGCGTCCTGTTCGGCCACCACTTCGCCGCGATCGCCGGCGCCGGCCCACTCGTCGGCCCCGTGCTCGCCGCCCAGATGGGCTATCTGCCGGGCACGATCTGGATCATCGTCGGCGTCATCTTCGCCGGCGCAGTGCAGGACATGGTGATCCTGTTCTTCTCGATGCGCCGCGACGGCAAGTCGCTCGGGCAGATGGCGCGCGACGAGATCGGCCCGGTCGGCGGGGCGGCGGCCCTGATCGCGGTCTTCTCGATCATGATCATCCTGCTGGCGGTCCTCGCGCTGGTCGTCGTCAACGCGCTCGCCCAGTCGCCCTGGGGCATGTTCTCGATCGCGATGACGATCCCGATCGCGTTCTTCATGGGCTTCTACATGCGGGTGCTGCGGCCGGGGCGGGTGCTCGAGGCCACCGGCATCGGCGTCGCGCTGCTGCTGCTGGCGATCGCGGGCGGCGGCTGGGTCCAGGAGTCCGGCGGCGCGGTCGCCGACTTCTTCACGATGGACGCGACCACGATCGTCTGGTGCCTGATCGGCTACGGGTTCCTCGCCTCGGTACTGCCGGTCTGGATGCTGCTGGCGCCGCGCGACTACCTGTCGACGTTCATGAAGATCGGCACGATCGTCCTGCTGGCGATCGGCATCCTCGTGACGCTGCCGGTGATGGAGAACGAGGCGGTCACGAAGTTCGCCTCCAACGGCGAGGGCCCGGTGTTCGCGGGCTCGCTGTTCCCGTTCGTGTTCATCATCATCGCCTGCGGCGCCCTGTCGGGCTTCCACGCGCTGATCTCCTCCGGCACCACGCCGAAGATGATCGAGACCGAGCCGCAGGTGCGGATGATCGGCTACGGCGCCATGCTGATGGAGTCCTTCGTGGCCGTGATGGCGATCATCGCCGCGTCAATCATCGACCCGGGCCTCTACTTCGCGATGAACGCGCCGGCCGCGGTCGTCGGCGACTCGGTCCAGTCGGCCTCGCAGGCCGTCAACGGGCTCGGCTTCGCGATCTCGCCCGGCGAGCTGCAGGCGGCGGCCGCCGCGGTCGAGGAGGAGTCGCTGATCGCGCGCACCGGCGGCGCCCCGACGCTGGCGATCGGCATGTCGGAGATCTTCGCGGGGGCGACGGGGGCCGGTCTGAAGGCCTTCTGGTACCACTTCGCGATCATGTTCGAGGCCCTGTTCATCCTCACCACGGTGGACGCGGGCACGCGGGTCGGGCGCTTCATGCTCCAGGACACGCTCGGCAACATCTGGAAGCCGATCGGGCGCGTGAGCTGGAAGCCGGGCCTGTGGCTGACGAGCGCGATCGTGGTGGCCGCCTGGGGCTACTTCCTCTACGTCGGCGTGACGGATCCGCTCGGCGGGATCAACCAGCTGTTCCCGCTGTTCGGCATCGCCAACCAGCTGCTGGCCGCGGTGGCGCTGACCGTGGCCACCACCCTGCTGATCAAGTCGGGCCGGCTCAAGTGGGCGTGGGTGACGGCCGTCCCGCTCGCGTGGGACGCGGCCGTGACGCTGACCGCGAGCTACCAGAAGGTGTTCAGCGACGACCCGAAGATCGGCTTCTTCGCCCAGCGCGACAAGTTCCAGGACGGGATCGACGCCGGCCAGGTGCTGCCGCCGGCCACGTCGCCCGAGGCGATGCAGAAGATCGTCACCAACTCGACCGTCGACGGCATCCTCGCCGCGCTCTTCGCGGCGCTGATCATCATCGTGATCCTCGACGCCTCGCGGATCTGGATCAAGGCGATCCGCGCGCGCGAGCCGCTGCCGAGCACCGAGACGCCGGCCGAGCCCGCGCGGATCGTCGCCCCGGCCGGGCTGTTCTGGACCGACGAGGATCGCGCGTTGCTGGCCGAGGCCGGCGGGCGCGGCGACGGCGCGGGCGAGGGCGGGCGCTTCAGCCGCGATCGGGAGGAGGCGGGCACCCGGACATGACCCTGCGCGAGGCCTACGCGGGCGTGCGCTGGTACCTGCGCGAGGTGTCCGGCGAGAGCGCCTACGACCGCTACGTCGAGCACATGCGCCGCGACCACCCGGACCAGCCGGTGATGTCGCGGCGCGACTTCGAGCAGCGCAAGATGCGGATGCGCGACGAGAACCCGCGCGCCCGCTGCTGCTAGCGCCCGGATCCAGGCCGGCGCCACCAGGTCAGCGCGAGCCCGGCCTCGGCGGCGACGTGCTCGTCGCCGAGCTCGGTCGCGGCGTCGAGGAAGGCGACCGCGGCCTCGCGCTGGCGCTCGTCGAGCGCCTCGAGCTTGGAGGCCGTGAACTCCTGCAGCCCGGCCTCGCGCTCGACGGTCGCGTCGTCCAGCTCGCGCCACTGCGACACGCCGTAGAGCGCCGCGATGTCGTTGTCGTCGAAGCAGCGCTCGTGCAGCAGCTCGGCGTCGGGCGGGCGCGGCGCGGCGGCGAACGCGGCGTCGATCGTCGCCAGGGCCTGTTCCATGCGGTCCACGGGGAGGATGTTGACGCGCGATAGCGTGGCTCGCTGTGGCGACCCACACGCCGCTCCCGGACGAGCTCGCACCGCGCAGGCTTGCGCGACGGCTGGTCGCGGTGCTCGCGCTGCTGACCGCGCTCGTCCTCGCCGCGCTGCTGGCGCCCGGGCTCGGGCAGGTGCGCGACGTGCTGTCGCGCGCCGCCCCGGGCTGGCTGGCGCTCGCGGTCGCCTTCGAGCTCCTGTCGTGCGTGTCGTACGTGCTGATGTTCCGGCCGGTGTTCTGCCGCCGGATGTCGTGGCGGGCGAGCGCGGAGATCGGCGGCGCCGAGCTCGCCGTCGGCTCGATCGTGCCCGCCAGCGGCGCGAGCGGGCTGGCGCTCGGCGCCTGGATCCTGAGCCGGCGCGGGATGCCCGCCGACCGGATCGCCCGGCGCTCGGTCGCGTTCTTCCTGATCAAGAGCTCGGTGAACTTCGTGGCGGTGGCCGTGATCGGCACGCTGATGGCGGCCGGCCTCGTGGGTCCGCACCGCTCGCTGCTGCTGAGCGCGCTCCCCGCGGCCCTGTCGGTCACGCTGCTCGCCGTCGTGCTCGCGATGCCGCGGATCGGCCCGGGGCGCCCGCCCGGGCCGGACGCCGGCCGCGTGCGGCGCGCGGTCCACTCCGCCCGTGCGGCGATCATCGAAGGCATGGGCGAGGCGCGGGAACTGGTCGCCCGCCGCGACGCCGTCCTGCTGGCGGGTGCCATCGGCTACTGGGCGTGGGACAACGCCGTGCTGTGGGCGACCTACCACGCCGTCGGCGCCGACGTGCCGCTGACCGTCGTGCTGATGGGCTACCTGATCGGCCAGCTCGGCGGCCTGCTGCCGCTCCCGGGCGGCGTCGGCGGGATCGACGGCGGCCTGATCGGCACGCTCATCGTCTACGGAGCGCCCGCGGCGGCGACGACCGCGGCCGTCCTCGCATACCGCGTGATCCTCTTCTGGGTGCCGCTGCTGTTCGGCGCGGTCGGCTTCGTCTCGCTGCGCCGCGCGCTCGCCGAGCCGCAACGCGCGGATCTCTGCGAGCCGGCGCTCAGCCCGCCGTAAACCTGACACCCCCGTCACTCTCTTGGCCACGCTTGCCGGACCGTGCATGACCACGACTACGACTGGCTGGTCATCGGCTCCGGCTTCGGCGGCAGCGTCGCCGCGCTGCGGCTGAGCGAGAAGGGCCACCGGGTCGCGGTGCTCGAGAGCGGGCGGCGCTTCGGCGACGACGACCTGCCGCGCTCGACGTGGGACCTGCGCCGCTACTTCTACGCGCCCCGGCTCGGGATGCGCGGGATCTTCCGGCTCTCCACGTTCCGCGACGTCGCGGTCGTCTCCGGCGTGGGCGTCGGCGGCGGCTCGCTCGGCTACGCGAACACGCTCTACCGCGCGCCGCGGCGGTTCTACGAGGACGGCCAGTGGGCGGAGCTGAACGACTGGGAGGCCGCGCTGGCGCCGCACTACGCGGCTGCCGAGCGGATGCTCGGTGTGACCGAGGTCGTCGCCGACGACCCGGCCGACCGGCTGCTGCACGAGTACGGCCGCGAGATCGGCGCCGACTCGAGCTACGCCAAGACGCGCGTCGGCGTGTTCTTCGGCGAGCCGGGCGTGACCGTGCCGGACCCGTTCTTCGGCGGCGCCGGGCCGGAGCGTGCCGGCTGCATCTCGTGCGGGCGCTGCATGGTCGGGTGCCCGCACAACGCCAAGAACACGCTGCCGAAGAACTACCTCTGGCTGGCCGAGCGCGCCGGCGCGGAGATCCTCCCCGAGCGCGAGGCGATCGACGTCCGCCCGGTCGGCGCGCCCGACGGCTCGGAGGGCTACGAGGTGACGACCGTGCGGCCCGGCGCGTGGCTGCGGCGCGAGCGCCGGACGCTGCGGGCGCGCGGCGTCGTCATCGCCGCCGGCGCGCTCGGCACCAACAAGCTGCTGTTCCGCAGCAAGCGGGCCGGCTCGCTGCCGCGGGTCTCCGACCGGCTCGGCCGCGGCGTGCGCACGAACTCCGAGGCGATCCTCGCCGTGACGCTGCCGAAGGACGACACGGACCTGATCAAGCGGGTGGCGATCAGCTCGAGCGTGTACCCGGACCCGGACACGCACATCGAGACGGTGACCTACGGCGACGCCGGCGACTCGATCAGCCTGCTCTATACGCTGATGGTCGGCGACGGCACGCGCGTGACGCGGCCGCTCAAGCTGCTCGCCACGATCGCGCGCCACCCGGTCAAGCTGCTGCGCACGATCTCCCCGCGCGGCTGGTCGCGGCGCACGATCATCGTGCTCTGCATGCAGACGCTCGACAACGCGATCTCGCTCGTGCCCAAGCGCACGCTCGCCGGCGGGGTCCGGCTGCAGACCGAGCAGGACCCGGAGCGCCCGAACCCGACCTTCATCCCGGTCGCCAACCAGTTCGCCGCCTGGCTGGCCGAGCGCACGCGCGGGATCGCCCAGAGCTCGATCATGGAGGCGGTGCTCAGCACTCCGAGCACCGCCCACATCCTCGGCGGCGCGGTGATCGCGGGCGATCCCTCAGGCGGCGTCGTCGACGCGCGCCAGCGCGTCTTCGGCTACGAGAACCTGCTCGTCTGCGACGGCTCGGCGATCCCCGCCAACGTCGGCGTGAACCCGAGCCTGACCATCACCGCACTGGCCGAGCATGCGCTCGGCCACGTGCCCGCCGCCGGCGCTCAGCCGGTGGACGTCACGTCGCGCGCGAACGTCTCGAAGACCTCGAGATAGCGCTTCAGGTCGTCGTCCGTGTGCATCACGGACAGCGTCCACTCCTCGTCCTCGCCCGGCGTCATGAAGATGCCGTTGTTCATGTGGTAGAGCCACGCGAGGTTGGTGAGGTCGTGGTGGATCTTCGTGAGGTAGTCGCGGTACTCGCGGATCGGCTCGCTCGAGAACACCACGCAGCCCTTGGAGCCCATGCCGACCGTGTGGGCCGGGAGCCCGTACTGGGCGATGATCCGGTCGCAGCCGGCCATCAGGTCCTCGTTGAGCTTGTGCAGCTTCGCGTAGCCCTCGTCGCTGAGTACCTCGCAGAGCGTCGCCTCGGCGGCCGCCATCACGAGCGGGTTCCCGTTGAAAGTGCCCTGCTGGCGCACCTGGCCCGAAGCCACCAGCGCGCCCAGCTCATCGGTCATGCCGACCGCGCCGCCCGGCAGGCCGCCGCAGATCGCCTTGGCGAGGCAGACGACGTCGGGCGTGACGCCGAACAGCTCGGTCGCGCCGCCCGGGGCGACCGCCGCACCGGTCTTGACCTCGTCGAAGATCAGGATCGCGCCGTGGTCGCGGGTGAGCTCGCGGACGCGCTCGAGGTAGCCGTCGACCGGGCGCACGATGTTGATGTTCATCATCGCCGGCTCGACGATCACGCCGGCGACCTGCCCGCGCAGCTCCTCGAGCAGCGCCGAGAGCGCCATCGGGTCGTTGAACGGGACGACCCGCGTCAGCTCGGGCGTGTTGGCCGGATAGCCGAGGCCGTAGGGGATCGAGTTCGGCCGCTCGCGCACGCCCATCTGGTCGGCGGGCGGCTTGACCGAGACCATCACGGCGTCGTGATGGCCGTGGTAGGTGCCCTCGATCTTGATGATCAGCTCGCGGCCGGTGAAGCCGCGGGCGAGGTGGACGGCGTCCATGGTGGACTCCGTGCCGGAGTTCGTGAAGCGCCACTGCGGCAGGCCCCAGCGGCGGCGCAGCTCCTCGGCGACCGTGATCGAGCCCTCGGTCGGCGCGGCGAAGTGGGTGCCCTCGTCCATGCGCGCCTTGACGGCGGCGGCGATCGCCGGGTTGGCGTGGCCGACGCACATGACGCCGAAGCCGTTGTGGAAGTCGAGGTACTCGTTGCCGTCGACGTCCCACACCTGCGCGCCGGTGCCGCGCTCGATGTAGACGGGCCACGGGTCGTTCTTCTGGAACTGGCTCGGCACGCCGCCCGGCATGACGCCGCTGGCCCGCTCGAAGTACTCGCCCGAGTGGGCGGTCCGCTCTCGATACACCGTGCGCATCTGCTCCGTGAGGGAGGCGACGCGGTCGCGATCGATCGAGGCGGGGATGGGGGCCGTGGCGCTCATAGGGAGCGAGGCTACTCGTGCCAGCCCCATTGACAGGTGCGGTTAACCGGCCCCTGCAAGAAAGGGGTCAGACCCCTTTCTTGCGCAGCGCGGCGCGGCGGACCTTGCCGGAGCTCGTGCGCGGCAGCGCGTCGGCGAACTCGACGATCCGGGGGTACTTGTAGGGCGCGGTCTCGGCCTTGACGTGGTCCTGCAGCTCGCGCGCGAGCGCGTCGCCCGCCTCGTGGCCGTCGTTGAGCACGACGATCGCGCGCACGACGGCGCCGCGCTCGGGGTCGGGGCAGGAGACGGCCGCGGCGTCGGCGACCGCGGGGTGCGCGACCAGCGCGGACTCGACCTCGAACGGGCCGATCCGGTAGCCGGCGGAGACGATGACGTCGTCGGCGCGCGACTCGAAGTAGAGGAAGCCGTCCT
>DATFQI010000070.1:0-5075 GCA_035264365.1 Solirubrobacteraceae bacterium | reverse complement strand
CCGCACGGTCGAGGTCGCCGCCGGCGACGTCGGCGGCCAGGTGCTGGCCGCAGGGCTCGTCGACGAGGTCGCCATGGACGTCGCGCCCGTGGTGTTCGGGTCCGGCAAGCGCTACTTCGGGTCGGTCGACGCACAGCACCTGCTGGAGGATCCTGACGCGGTGGTCCAGGGCAAACGGGTGCTCCACGTGCGCTATCGGGTGCGCCGATGACCGGTCTGAGCGCGGTCGCGGGGCGATCGCCCTCCTGGGTGGGGACGAGAAGGAGCAGCGGGCTGAGCCGCCTTCGACGCCCGTGCAACCTTCCTCCCGGTCAGGGATCGGCGATCGCAAGGTGCTCGCTACGGGGTGTAACCCAGCACGTTCGGCTACGGCACATCAACAGGTCTGGTCACTGGCTCAGACGCGGGTGGTGATCAGCGACTGGAAGGCGGACTACGACCACCGCCGGCGACACTCCGCGCTCGGCTACCAGGCGCCAGCTGTCTACGCTGCCGCCCGCACCGACCCACGACTCTCACTGACTGCGGCCTCTCTGTCACGTGCTCAGTCGGCGGTGGCGGTGCGTACTGCGGGCGCCCGGCGGGCCGGTAGACCTGGATCGTTACGCCCTTCGAGTCGGCTCGCGAGTCGACCAAGTCAAGCGCAATGTCCGGGCCGGTGTCCGGGACCAGCCGCGCGCCCTGGCCGACGACCACGGGGACGATGAGCAGGTTGATCTCGTCGACGAGGTAGTTAGCGAGCAGCCACCGGGCCAGGGCGCCGCTGGCGTCTGCGTCCTTGACCGCGCTGATCGCGGTCATTGCGGTGCTCCCTCTGTCGGATGCGCGAGCACTTGCTCGATGCACCCGCGCCAGAGCGCTTCGAGATCGTCGAGCAGACGATGGGCGGTCCGCAGCGTCGCGACATCGCCGCGCACGCGCTGCTCCCGGCCGTGGCGGGTCTTGGTGACGAGCCCCGCGCGCTCCAGCGCTCCGGCGTGCTTGTGCACGGCAGCGAAGCTGAACGGATAGCGGCGGGCCAGGTCGGAGACCGAGTGCGCGTCCCGCAGCACCACGGCGAGGATGTAGCGGCGCGTGGGATCGGCGAGCGCATGAAAGAGCGCGTCAGCCCGGGATGGGGGTGTCCGCAAACGCTGCCCGCAGGCTGTCGCTACGGAGGAGGCGCGACAGTAGCGCTGGGCTGTCAGCTGGTGCTCGCCTTCCGAACAAACCGAGCGCGCGGGGTCTTGGTGCGCGCGTGTTTCGTTCGCGCCCCGAGATGACGACAACAGCGGTCAACGTGCCAGAGATCGGCCTGCCTGCGCGGCGATCGGGACCAGCGCGACCGGCCCGGGCGCGTGCACGCCGGCGAATCCTTCGGAGGGCGACCGCGTCGCCCGCGTCCGCCGCCGCGGGGAGCTGGGCGCTCACGAACTTGCCCGGCACCGGCGGTTCGCGCGCGCGGTTGCGCTCGCGCACGACCTTGGCTGGCGCGTCGAACAACACGGCGTGGGCCGGCACGCCGTTGCGCTCCGCGAGCGCGCGCCAGGCGGCGCGGCGGCCGGCGACGAGCCCCGTCGAGTCGGTCACCGTCGTCAAGCCGCGGCGCATTCGCTTTCGACGATCAGGTCGAGCACCTCGAACGCGTCGCCGCCGGCGCGCTGGTCGCGCTCGCCGGCGCCGGCGATGGCGCGTAGGCGTTCCGAGGAGACGACCTGTTCGGCCCCGAACCACTCCGCCGCCGGTGCGACTTGCCGGCGCCGGTGGCGCATATATGAGGACGACGAGGCACGGGTTCGGCAGACGCAGGGCGCCGAGTCGTACAACACGGGGGTTAGCTCCATTTCGCGGCGGCCGTTGCGGCCCTACCGTCGGCCCGTGGTGGAGCGCGCGCGAACGCCGCAGGCGTCGGAGGAGCCGGAGGCGGAGCGGCGCCCGGCCGCGCCGGCGCAGCCGGGCCCGTCGATGGCCGCGCTCGCGCGCCAGCCGGCGGCGGCGCGCGCCGCGACGCTCGCTCGGCTGTCGCCGGCGGCGGGCAACGCCGTGCTCGCGCGCGTCTCCGCCGACTGGTCGCTGACCGAGATCGACAGGGACGTCGAGGAGGCGATGAAGCCCGACCCGGCGATCCGGATCGACCTGGGCAGCGCCTCGCCGCGCGACAAGCTGATCGAGATCGGGCGCCTCAACGAGGCCGGGCTCACGCGCGCCGCCGCGACCGTTTGGGACTCGTTCGGCACGGCGATGGCGGACTTCGCGCTCGCCAACCGCGCGCTCTTCGAGGCGACGCTGGCGGAGCAGGGGTATCTGATCCGCCATCACAGCTTCAAGCCGTTCTCGCAGGACTTCAAGAAGGCCGTCGAGGCCCGCGTCCGGGCGAACCTCGCGGCCAACGAGTTCTACGTGACCGAGGAGATGAAGCGCCTCGGGATCGCGCAGGTCGGCAGCCACGACCCCGGTGTCGACGCCGACCGCGAGCTGCGCGAGTTCCAGGTCCAGGCGGAGCGCGTCGCCAAGGCGCAGCGCGCGATGGCGCTCGCGCAGACGATCCCGATCGGCTACGTCGAGGTGACGCCGAACACGCTCCAGCCCGGCGTGCAAAAGGCGACGAAGCGGCTCGTGTACTTCCACCCGTCGCGCAAGGCCGACGCGCGGAAGGACGGCGACCCGCGCTACCAGGACTGGGACGCGGTCAAGAGGGAGTACGACAAGCTCGACATGTTCGTGCGGATGGCGATCGCCCGGTCGCCGGGGCTGTTCGCCGCGATCGGCGAGACGACCGCGCGACGCGTCTGGAACGAGCGCGGCGAGGCGGCCGGCAAGCTCGCCGGTCACGACGCGGGCGGCGCGCGCGGCGCCCTGCGGCCGCTGCTGCAGGAGCTGCTGGAGAAGATCGACGGGGCCAAGGGCCTCGTCGGCGACGACCTCGACTACCGCGATGTCACGCCGGTCCACCGGCAGTTGATGCAGACCTCCGAGTTCGGCGGCAACATCGAGCGCGCGCGGATCGCGGCCGACGTCAAGGACCACAACACGGACGGGCTGCTGCGGACGCTCGGCCTCACGGTGCTGTCCGCGGCCGGTTTCCTGCTCGCGAGCTTCGCGACCGGCGGGATGGCGATCTTCATCGGCGCGGCCGTCGGGGCGGGCGCGAGCGGGCTCCAGGCTGGGCTCTCGATCGAGGACTACCTCGACAAGGCGGCCGCGCGGGAGGCGCGCACGGGCGACCCGGAGCTCGACATCATGAGCCAGGAGTCGGTCGACTCGGCGTTCACCGCCGCCGTGCTCGACACCGCCTTCGCGATCCTCGACGGCATGGCCGCGGTCGGCGCGGTCGCGAAGATCGGCTCGCCGGCGATGAAACTGGTGCGCGCCGGCGAGGCGGGCATGGAGGCCTCCGCGGAGGTGGGCCTCAGGGAGGCGGTCGCGTGGCCCGAGGGCGCGCTCGGCCGCGCGGAGACGATCGAGCGCGCGGTTGCGGAGCTCGGCACGGAGGGCGCGGCGCGCGCCGCGGGCATGGACGTGCGCGAGCTGGCGAAGCTGCTGCCGGCGGACAGCCACGCCGCCGCCAAGCTGCTCGCCGCCGCCGACTCGCCGCTCGCCGGAGCGGCCGCCGACGCCGGCGACCTCGCCGCCGACCTCAAGCGGCTCGACCGGCTCGACGACGAGCGCGCCGCCCGCGCCGTCGCCGACGCGTTCGACCGCTACGGCTATCTCGGGACGCTCGATCTGGCCGGCGGCTGGAAGGTCGTGACGAAGCGATTCGGCGAGGGCCACGCGCACGTGACCGCGCTCGAGGCCTGGCGCAGCGGCCTGGTGAACGAGGCCGCCGGCTACATCAAGCGCTCGAGCAAGGGCGACGCGGGGGCCGTGCGCACCGGCACCGAGCGCGGCACCAGCGACGTCGACATCTCGACGTTCGGGAGCGACGCCGCGCAGAACGTCGAGCGGCTGAAGGAGTTTCTCGCCCGGCGCACCGGGGTGCGGCGCGACCGGCTCGAGTTCCTGCTCGACGCGGACGCCGCCGTCAACCCCTCGCGGATGCACCTGCAGGACCTCGTCAAGGGCATCTCCGAGGCCGCGCACGAGGCGATCCTGCAGGTGTCGGCGAAGCACCAGGAGAAGCTGATCTTCGCCCGCCGCTGGCACGACGCCGTCGAGGCCCGCGACCAGCACCTGATGCGCCAGCTCGACGAGCTCGCGGCTGCGACGGGGATCGGCGACATCCCGAAGACGTGGAAGCCGATGTCGCCGCAGGAGATCGCCGGCCTCGAGCGGGCGATGGACGAGTGGGCCGGCCAGCTCGCGAAGCTCGAGAAGCGGGGCGGCGAAGAGGCCGCCAAGCGCGGCTACATCGAGAAGATCGGCGCCGCCCAGGCCGAGGTGCTCGCCAACAACCCGAACATGTACCTCGACGCCGGCAACATCAAGACGCTCGTCACGCGGCGGCCGATCGACGCGCGCAAGATCGAGGCGGCGCTCGGGGCGCTCGATGCAGAGAGCCTGGCGCGGCTCGGCACCGTGTTCCCGCAGGAGCGCTACCTCAAGATCCTCGGGGAGGGACCGCACATCGACCACGCCTTCCGCGGCATCCGGCAGGGCGAGAACGCGCAGAAGATCGCCGAGGCGCTGAAGGCGTTCGCGAAGCACGGCCAGCGCGTGCTCGAGACGATCGGCGCGGACGTCGCGCGCGGCCTCGACCCGCGCGCCTTCGACCAGCTGAGCGGCGGCTTCGGGCGGATCCTCGAGCAGGCGAAGACCCCGCGCTTCGTCGACCAGGCGGCGCAGAACATGTACGAGATCAAGGCGCGCGCGGAGCTGCAGGCGGCGCAGCTGCAGAAGGCGATGGCGACCGCGACGAAGGCGCTGCGCGAGCAGGCCGCGCTCGGCGCCCCGCTCAACGCGGCGCAGGCCGCCGACCTGAACGCCTGGGCGCGCGCCGAGTCGTCCGCGCGCGCGGCGTCGCAGGCGCTGCTCGACGACCTCGAGAAGCTCCACAAGGGGCTGCTCGGCGGCAAGCTCATCACCCACTCCGGCGACCTCGTCGATCCGGACCCGATGGACCCGATGTTCGGCGAGTGATGCCGGCTCCGCGGCCC
>DATFQI010000069.1:0-31066 GCA_035264365.1 Solirubrobacteraceae bacterium | reverse complement strand
CGCCGGTGGCGAGCGCGCGGCTGACCCAGGCCCACCGCCGCGCGCGCTCGCGGGCGGCGCTGCTGGAGGCGGCGGCGCGGCAGATCTCGCGCGCCGGCTACGGCGGCCTGAAGCTCGAGCAGGTGGCGGCGGAGGCCGGCTACACCCGCGGCGCGCTCTACCACCAGTTCGCGGGCAAGGAGGCGCTCGCCCTGGCCGCCGTCGGGTGGGTGCGCGAGACGTGGTGGGAGGAGGTCGGCGCCGTGTTCGACGAGCCGCGTCCGCCGCACGAGGCGCTGGTCGAGCTGGCCCGCCGCCACGCCGTCTACTGCCGCCGCGACATCGCCGGCGTGATGGCCGCGCTGCGGGTCGAGTTCGCCGCCCGCGAGCACCCGATCGGCGCCGCCGTGCGCGAGGTGGCGCGCGAGCTCGTCGCCCGCCTGGCGCGGCTGATCGAGGCCGGCCGCGCGCAGGGCTCGATCCCGCCGGGCCCGCCCGCGCCCGCGCTCGCCGCGGCCTCGCTGAGCGCGATCGAGGGCGCCGTGATCGCGCTGGCCGGGAACCCGCGCGACGACGAGGAGGTCGCCGAGCGCGTCGCCCGCGGCCTGCTCGGGGTCAGCTGACGCACCTCGCCCGCGGCCGGGCGGCACCGTGCTCCGGGGCGCTGGCAAGATGCAGCCCCGATTGCCTATGGCGTCGAGCGACTCCGGGGCCCCGCCCGTACCGAGGCGCAAGAGCGCCACCGCCACGATCGCCGAAGTGGCCACGCAGGCCGGCGTCGGCGCCAGCACGGTGTCGCGCGTGCTCAACGGCGGCCAGGTCAGCTCGAAGGCGCGCGCCCGCGTGCTCGCCGCGATCGAGGACCTCGACTACCGACCGAGCGCCAGCGCCCGCTCGCTCGTGACGGGCTCCACCGGGACGCTCGCGCTCGTGATCCCGTTCTTCACGCACCCCTCGGCGGTCGAGCGCATGCGCGGCGTGCTCACCGCCGTCGACGCCGTCGGCTTCGAGCTCGTCGTCTGCAACGTCGCCACGCCGGCGCACCGCGACGAGTACCTCGGCCGGCGCGCCCCGCTGGACCGCAGCGACGGGCTGCTCGTCACCTCGATGGCGCCGACCGACGCCGAGGTGGAGGCGTTCCTGCGCGCACGCGCCGCGGTCGTCCTGCTCGACGCCCACCACCCGCGGCTGCCGAGCGTCTCGATCGACGACGTCGAGGGCGGGGCGCTCGCCACCCGCCATCTGATCGAACTCGGACATGAGCGGATCGCCTTCGTGGGCGACCGTCCGCAACCTGACTTCGGGTTCGTGGCGAGCGAGCGGCGACGCGACGGATACCGGCGGGCGCTCGAGGATGCGGGCCTCCCGGTCGACCCCGAGCTCGAGCGCGAGGGCCCCCACGGGCGCCTCGTCGCCCACCGGCTCACGCGCGAGCTGCTGTCGCTCGACGAGCCGCCGACCGCGATCTTCGCGGCCTCCGACACGCAGGCCCTCGGCGTGCTCGAAGCCGCGCGCTACGAGGGTTTCGACGTGCCCCGCGAGCTGTCCGTGGTGGGTTTCGACGACATCGAGGTCGCGCCCTACGTCGGGCTGACCACGGTCCACCAGCCGCTCGAGGAGAGCGGCGCCCGCGGCATCCAGCGGCTCGTGGCCGCGCTGTGCGGCGACCCGGGCGAGCCGCTCGGCGAGCGGCTCGAGCTCGAGCTCGTGGTCCGCCGTACGTCCGCCGCGCCCGCCTGATCTGGAGGTTCCGGCCGACGGACCGGAATCCCCGATTTTGCGTGCGCATACGTAACACGATTCACTTCCCGCGCAATGGACCCCCTGGGGAGGGGGCGACGGACCCAGAAGGGGGTTTGTAGATGCAACGACGCGGCCTACTGGCCGTACCGGTACTGCTCGCTTCGATGGCGCTCGGCGCGCCGGCGGCTTCGGCGGACGACGCGCTGAAGATGTACCGGACCACGGTGGACGACGAGAAGGTCGGCGTGCTCGGCGATCTCGGCGTCGATGTCAGCCACACCGGCTACGACCGCTCGGTCGACCGGGCACAGACGATCCTCGTCGATCTGATCGACGCACAGGCGCGCAAGGCGCGCGCCGAGGGCCTCGCCCTCGAAGAGGTCACGCCCGGTCCGCACGTGAGCGAGACCCAGATCGCCAACCGGATCGCGGCGAGCAAGACCAACCAGCGGACGGCGTCCGCCAAGCCCGAGACCGGCGGCGACTCGCCGAACCCGTTCTACGACGTGTTCCGCACGTACTCCGAGCCCGGCGGCATCAAGGACGAGATGACCACGCTCGCCGCCGCCAACAAGGGCATGGCCAAGCTGGTCGTGATCGGCCAGACCGGCCAGGGCCAGGACATCGTCGCCCTCAAGGTGACCAAGGACGCCCGCAACGTCGCCGACGGCGCGCGCCCGGCGATGCTGTTCTCCGCCGTCAACCACGCCCGCGAGTGGATCGCGGCCGAGGTCGGCCGGCGCATGCCGACCTGGTGGCTCGAGCACGCCGACGATCCCCAGGTCGCCGAGCTGCTGGCCGACAACGAGCTCTGGTTCCTCCCGATCCAGAACCCGGACGGCTACGACTACACGTTCACCTGCGGCACCGGCTTCCGCTCCGCCGACAACGAGATGTGCGGCGCCACGCTGGTCACCGACCCGGCCGACCCGCTGCGCGGCACCTACGTCTACAAGAACGAGGCCGGCGTCATCCGCGCGCCGAACGCCGCGCAGCCGGACACCGCCCTGCGCAAGCCGACCCAGCGCCTGTGGCGCAAGACGGTGCGCGACAACGACGGCAACGGCACCTTCGGCGACGGCCAGGACGGCATCGACCCGAACCGCAACTACCCGACGGCCTGGGGCCTCGACGAGGAGGGCGCGAGCAACTCACGCTCGAGCGCGACGTTCCGCGGCCTGACGCCGTTCTCGGAGCCCGAGAACCTGGCGTACGACCGCCTGCTGCGCAAGATCACCCCCGAGGCGGTCATCAACTACCACTCCGCCGCGCAGCTGCTGCTGTACCCGTTCGGCTACATCACCGACGTCTACGCCGACGACGACCCGTGGTTCAAGGCGATCACCGGCACCGACGGCGACGCCGCGGTCGACCCGTACATCTCGCAGCGCTCGTCGGACCTCTACATCACCAACGGCGAGACCACCGACCACGCGTACAACAAGTACGGGTCGATGAGCTGGACGCCCGAGCTCGACGAGTGCGAGACGGCGGCCGGCGGCACGTTCTGCTCCGGCGGCTCCGGGTTCACGTTCCCGGACGACGAGGGCAAGGTCGAAGCGGTGTTCGAGAAGAACCTCGACTTCGCCCGCAACGTCGCGGCGACCACGCTCGACCGCGACCGGCCCGACCGCCCGCGCAACGCGACCGACGACGAGACCCAGTACCAGGTCAAGGGCTCGCCGGACATCGAGCCGAACAAGTTCGGCGTCTCCTACGGCAACGACCAGATCCTCGAGGCCAACGCACGCAAGGTGCTCGGGCCCGTCGACTTCGTCGTCCAGGCCAGCGGGCCCGGCGGCGGCGGCCGCACGCTGACGCTGCGCGCCACGCCGTGGACCGGCGGCGAGCGCTTCGGCGACCTCCGCGGCAAGTACTACCACAAGGTCCGAGCGCAGATCCCGGCTGACTTCGTCCAGCCCGGAACGGCCCAGACCGCCCGGCCGCTGGTGGCCGGCGACGTGGTCAGCGTCCGCGTGATCGCGGGCTCCCAGCAGCAGCGGTTCTCCTACCGCGTGGTCTCCACGCGGCCGGCGAACGGGCAGAAGCGGGTGCTCGTGGTGGCGGCCGAGGACTACAAGGGCCTCTCGCCCAACAAGATCGCGTACGACACCGCACCGCGGTACCTCGACGAGCACGTCGACGCCCTCACGGCCGCCGGCTACACCGTCGAGACGTACGACGTCGACAACCCGCCGGCCGGCCCGAACGGTGCTGCCGGCTCGAAGCAGCTGGCGGACCTCGGCGTCCTCGAGCACTTCGACGCGGTCGTCTACTACACGGGCGACGACCTGCTCCCGCAGGCCGTCGGCGAGGGCGTGACCGACTCGAACTACCGGCGCGGCAACACGCCGTCGGGTACGGGCACGTTCTCCCTCACGGGCTCGTCGCACCTGGTCCGCGAGAGCGTGCGCAACGCGCAGATGCTGCGCAACTACATGAACGAGGGCGGCAAGGTCGTCTTCTCGGGCCGCAACGGCTGGCAGCAGCAGCTGGGCACGAGCACCGGCCTGAACACGTACTCGAACTACACCTGGTGGCAGGAGCCCGTGTACGGCTTCTCGTACCCGCCCGATCAGGCGGGTGACGACGACCGTCCGCACACGGCGTTCTTCCGCGAGCTGGACATCTCCAATGACTGGGCGCAGTGGTGGCTCGGCGTCGGCGTCCGGCAGGGCGGCGTGGGCACGACCACGTACAACACGTCGACGGTGAACCCGGCCACGGGCGGGATCCTCGACGGGATGAGCCCGATCGCGCTCGACACCACCGCCGGCGCCGGGGCGACCGAGGAGCCGACGCAGAACGCGACGACGGGCGCGCCCGAGCCGCGTGCGAAGGCGCCGACGCGCCTGCGCACGATGTCGGGCATCACGACCCAGCGGCCGTTCCGCCAGGAGGCCGTCCAGGCCGACTACTCGACCGCGACCGCCAACCCCGGCGGCGCGATCGTCTCCACCCGTGACTCCGTCGCGATCGGCTTCGGCCTGGAGCAGGTCACGGACACCACCCAGCGCAACGAGCTGGTCGCCCGCGTGATGGGCCACCTGCTGCCGGCGACGGCCGACACGGCCGCGCCGACGGTGACGTGGCTGCGCCCGGGCGACGGGGCGACGGTCAACGCCGCCGACCCGGTGGAGATCGAGGTCGAGGCCTTCGACGAGCGCGGCGACCTCAAGGAGGTCCGCCTGAGCGTCGGTGGCACGCAGGTGGCCAAGAAGGTCTCCTTCCCGTTCCAGATGCGCTGGCAGCCGGCCGCCGATGACATCGGCGACACGGTCACGCTGTCGGTCGACGCGGAGGACAAGGCCGGGAACGTCTCGACGTCCACGCGGACCATCACGGTCGGCGCGGCGTCGGCGATGGAGGAGGCGCCGCTGCCCACGGGGGTGACGACCCTCACGGGCAAGCCGGTGGTCGGCGAGGAGCTGACCTGCCTGCCGTCCGGGTTCTCGGGCAACGGCGTGGACCTCACCTACGAGTGGCTCCGCGACGGGGCCGCCATCGCGGGTGAGACGGAGTCCGCGTACGAGCTCGCCGACGCGGACATCGGCCGCGACGTGGCGTGCAAGGTCACGGCGACCAACAGTGCCGGCGACGCCGACTCCACGTCGGATGCGGTGACGGTCAGCTCGGCCTCGGAGGGTCCGCAGGGTCCGACGGGTCCGCAGGGCCCGACGGGTCAGGACGGCCAGAACGGCGCCCAGGGACCGGCAGGTCCGACCGGCCCGAGCGGCCCGGCAGGCCCCGCGGGTCCGCAGGGCCCGGCCGGCCCCAGCCCGTCCTTCTCGGTCAACTGCGAGAAGGGCAAGAAGAACACGATCGTCTGCGTGGTCACCCCGCAGGGCACCGCCGCCCGCGGCACGCTGACGATCCGGCAGGCCGGCGTGGCCAAGACCGCCCGCAAGAGCGGTCGCGGCAAGGTGCGCGTGGTTCTCAAGGCCAAGCGCGTCCGCGGCAAGGACCGCGTCGTGGTCCGCTACAGCAGCAGCGCGATGCGCGGGCGGGTCGTGACCCCGCTCGGCAAGACGGTGAAGATCACCGCCAAGCGCCGCTAGGCAGTACCTCGACGGGCGGCCGCCGCGTGCGGCCGCCCGTCGCCCCTCGGGGCCGGTAATACGAATGAACTACGATGACCGGGTGCTCGAACCGGGCCCGTTCATCCAGACCCTCTCCGGCCGCCGCGTGAACCCGCTCGACGCGGCCGCGGACGACATCGACCCGGCGGACATCGCCCGCGCGCTGTCGAACCTGTGCCGCTTCGGCGGGCACTCGAAGGCCTTCTACTCGGTCGCCCAGCACTCGGCGATCGTCTGCGACCTGCTCGAGCAGCGCGGCGGCGCGAGGCCGGACGAGCTGATGGCGGCGCTGCTGCACGACGCCGCGGAGGCCTACCTCGGCGACCTCCCGCACCCGCTCAAGCACCGCTCGGAGCTCGGCGCGGCGTTCCGCGTGGCCGAGAAGCGCTTGGAGGCCGTGATCGCCGAGCGCTTCGCGCTGCCGGAGGCGGCCGCCAAGATCAAGCCGCTCGACAAGGCCCTGCTCGCGACCGAGCGGCGCACGTTCAGCGAGGTCACCTGGCACTGGCCCGAGCTCGACGGCGCCGAGGAGCTCGACATCGAGATCGAGCCGTGGGACAGCGCCCGCGCGCTCGCCGAGTTCACGGCGCGCTACGAGCGCATCGACGCGCTGCGGCGCGCCGCCTAGTCCACCGACGGCGGCAGGCCCGCGCGGCCGAAGACGGCCTCCGCGCGGCGCTCGTCGAGCGGCTGCAACGGCCAGCTCTTGAACGCCTCGCGGTCCGGCAGCTCGGTGGTGCGCACGATGAAGGCGGTCACCTCGGCGATCCTGTCGCCGCGCAGCGTCAGCACGTCGAGCGCGAACGGCAGGTGCGTGCCGGCGGCCTCGTCCCAGTGGTAGACGCCGACGGCGGCCTGGCCGTTCACGTGCGCCGGCAGGTGGCGCCAGCGCCAGGCGCCCGAGAGCGGGCCGACGCGCAGGAAGTCGGGCACGTCGGCGCCGCGGTACCAGGTCACGGCGGGCGGCATCGACCAGGCGGCCTCCTCCGTGAGCATGCCGACGACCGCGTCGACGTCGGCGCTCCCGAGCGCCTTCATGTAGCGGCCGACGATCTGCTCGACCTTGCGGTCGCCGAGCGCCCGCAGCGTCGCCTGCTGGCTCTCGGCGGGCATCTTCTCCTCGACGGTCTTGCGCGCGCGCTGCAGGGCGGAGTTGACCGAGGCGACGGTCGTCTCGAGCGACTCGGCGACCTCCTTGGCGGAGAAGCCGAGCACCTCGCGCAGGATCAGCACCGCGCGCTGTGTCGCCGGCAGGTGCTGGACCGCGGCCACGAACGCCAGCTCCACGCTCTCGCGCGCCTCGTAGCGCGCGTCGGGCGCGGCGTAGCCGTCCTCGAGCCCGAGCTGCTCGTCGGGGTAGGGCTCGATCCAGACCGTCTCGACCAGCGGCTCGCCCGGCCCGTCGAACGGGTCCGACGGCGGCCCGGCCTCGAGCGGCAGCACGCGCCGGTCGCTGCGCTTGCCGATCACGTCCAGCGACGTGTTGGTGGCGATCCGGTACAGCCAGGTGCGCAGCGAGCTGCGGCCGTCGAAGCGCGGCAGCCCGCGCCAGGCGCGCAGCTGCGCGTCCTGGAAGGCGTCCTCGGCGTCGTGCAGCGAGCCGAGCATCCGGTAGCAGTGCGCGTGCAGCTCACGCCGGTGCGGCTCCAGGAGCCGCTCGAAGGCGTCCTGGTCGCCGCGCCGCGCGGCATCGAGCAGGGTGGCCGTCGTCATGGGATCAGACGGTACTTCAGGCGGGAACGCCTTTCTGAGAACGTGCGAATGCGCACGCACCGACCCGGGAACAGGAGGCAGTACGCGAAACGGGAGGGAGGACCCGTGTCCGCATCATCATCCGCCGGTCGCAGCGCGACCGCGCCACCAGGGGAGGCCGTGAAAGAGCGGCCGGCCGAACGACCCCATGACTGGCAGCAGCTGGCCCGAACGCCCGAGTTCCTGCGCCTGCACCGCAGCCGCCGGCGCTTCACGCTGACCGGGATGGCGATCCAGACCGTCGCCCTGGTCGTCGTCATGGGGCTCTACGGCTGGGCGCCCGACGCGATGGGCGAGCCGGCGATCGGCTCGATCACGTGGGCGCTGCTGTCCGGCGCCGGGCTGGTGATCCTGACCTTCGGGATGGCGATCGCCTACTCGCGCAAGGCCAGGCAGTGGGAGGAGATGGCCGCCGCGGCACTCGAGCACGCGGGCGAGCGGGTCGAGCCGGCGGGGAGGTTCCAGCGATGAGCGTCTTCGCGGTCACCGGCGAGTTCAACGGGCTCGCCGTCGCCATCTTCGCCGTCGTGCTGGCGATCACGCTGCTGATCACCCGCTGGGCGGCCACGCGCACCAAGACGACGACCGAGTTCTACACCGCCGGGCGCGGGATCTCGGGCCGCAAGAACGGGCTCGCGATCGCCGGCGACTACCTGTCGGCGTCGACGTTCCTGGGCTACGCGGGCCTGATGTTCCTGTTCGGCTTCGACGGCTGGGTCATCGGCCTCGCGGCCTGCATGTCGTTCATCGTCGTGCTCTACCTGCTCGCCGAGCGGATGCGCAACGCGGGCAAGTTCACGCTTGCCGACGTGCTCTCGTACCGGCTCAAGGAGAAGCCGGCGCGCGCCGCGGCGGCCTCGACGTCGCTGCTGGTGACGGGCATCTACCTGATCGCCCAGCTCGTCGGCGCGGGCGCGCTCCTGCAGGCCCTCGCGGGCATCGACTTCGCGATCGCCGTCGTGATCTGCGGCGTCTTCATGACGGTCTACATCGTCTTCGGCGGCATGCTCGCCACGACGTGGATCCAGATCGTCAAGGCCGCGATGCTGATGATCGCGGGCGTCGTGATCAGCATCTGGGTGCTGGCGAAGTTCAACTTCAGCCCCTCCCAGCTGCTCGACAAGGCGGCGACGGAGTCCGGCAAGGGCGAAAAGTTCCTCGGTCCGGGCCTGTACCTGACCACGCCGGCGCTCGTGATCTCGACGGGCCTGACGATCTTCTTCGGCACCGCCGGCCTGCCGCACATCCTGATGCGCTTCTTCACCGTGCCCGACGGCAAGGCCGCGCGCCAGTCCGTCGTGTGGACGATCGGCTTCATCGGCGTCTTCACGCTGCTCGTGACGTTGATCGGCTTCGGGGCGCGTGCGCTGCTCGTCGGCGACGGCGCGACGGAGGCCGTCGGCAAGGGCGGCAACCTGGCCGCGCCGCTGCTGGCGCAGTTCCTCGGCGGCGGCGAGGGCTCCGTGGGCGGCGACGTCGCGCTCGCGCTCTTCTCGGCGGCGGCCTTCGCGACGATCCTGGCGGTGGTCTCCGGGCTCGTGCTCGCGTCCGCGAGCACGGTCGCGCACGACGTCTACGCGAACGTGATCCGCAACGGCGACGACATCGACGAGACCCGCGTCGCGCGGATCGCGTCGATCAGCATCGCCGTGTTCGCCATCGTCGCGACGCTGCTCGTCGGCTCCGGCTTCAACGTGACCGTGCTGGTGAGCATGGCCTTCGTGTTCGCGGCCAGCGCCAACTTCCCGGCGCTGCTGCTCGCGCTCACGTGGCGGCGCTTCAACACCACGGGGGCGCTCACCGGCGTCGCCCTCGGCGTGATCGCGTCGGTCGTGATGATCGTGCTGAGCCCGCCCGTGTGGCCGGGCCCGGACAGCCAGGGCTCGCCGTCGTCGCTGACGTTCCCGGGCCTCGTGACGATCCCGATCGGCTTCCTCGGCTGCTGGCTGGGCACGATGCTCAGCTCCGCCACCGAGGAGAAGCGGACCTACGACGAGCTGCTGGTGCGCTCGGAGACGGGGCTCGGCTCCGAGGGCGCGGACCCGCGCCGGGCCCCGCGCCGGCGCCGTGCGGCCGCGGCCGCCGCGGCGACGATGCTGCCCAAGTAGCCCTCGAGATCCCCCGCCCGCTTCCGTGCGGGCGGGGGGCCTCGCTCTCTCTGCTTCGCTCTAAGCGGCGGGGATCTCGTGGTTCCCGCGGAAGACCTCCAGCGGGTCGACCTCCGCCTTGACCTCGCGCAGGCGCGCGTAGGTCTCCTCGCCGTAGAACGCGACCGGGTCGTGCGGCCGCTCGGCGAAGTTGAGGTACTGGCGGCCGCTGGAGGCCGGCGCCAGCGCCGAGCCGACGATCGCGAAGTGCGCCTCGAGCGCCGCGACGACGGCCGGGTCCATCGGGATGCCGGCGGCGAAGTACAGGTACTCGCCCTCGAAGCGGCTCAGGGCGCCGCCCGCGTAGCGGCCCAGCGCGCCTCCGAGGTGGCGCAGCTCGACCATCAGCAGCGGCGAGCCCGAGCCCGGGCCGGTCGCGTCGACGAGCCGGTCGACCGTCTCGGCGTCGAGGCGATCGAGCATCATCGAGTCGCTGATGCCCGGCATCGGCTGCTCCGGGTCCATGTGGATGCGCGACAGGCCGACGGGCGGGATGTCCTCGAAGGTGTCCATCTCCGGGCCGAGCGCGCGCAGCGGCGCGAGCAGCTCGGCGGCGCGCTCCGTCTCCTCGACGATCGCGCCGTCGATCAGGACGACGCCGCGGCCGCGCAGGAACGGGGGCAGCTCCTCCATCGGCGGGAACTGCATGATCCGTGCCGAGGTGGTGACGGACTCGGGTGCGCCCGCGGTCCACTCGCGCCAGGCCTGCAGCACCTCGCGGGCGCGCTCCCACGGGAACAGCATCATGCCCGCGTACACGCTGCGCATCGGGATCAGCTCGAACTCGATCGCGACGACCGCGCCGAAGTTGCCGCCGCCGCCGCGCAGCGCCCAGAAGAGGTCCGGGTTCTCGTGCCGGGAGGCGCGCACGAGCCGGCCGTCGGCGGTGACGACATCGGCGGAGAGCAGGCGGTTGGCGGCCAGGCCGTACTTGCGGCCGAGCCAGCTCAGGCCGCCGCCGAGCGTGTAGCCGACGACGCCGACGTCGGAGGAGGAGCCGGCCAGCGGGGCCAGGCCGGCCTCGGAGGCGGGGGCGGTGACGTCGATCCACAGCGCGCCGGCCTCGACGCGCGCGATGCAGTTGCGCTCGTCGATCTCGACCCGGCGCATGCGCTCCGTCTTGATCAGCAGGGTGTCGTCGAGCGGGCCCATCGGGACCGCGTTGTGACCGGTGCCCTGCATGGCGACGCGCAGGCCGCGGCCGCGGGCGAAGTCCACGAGCGTCTGCACGTCGGCGGCGCTCTCGGGGAGGGCGACGAGCGCAGGACGCTGATCGGCGGCGAGGTTCCAGGCCTGGCGCGCGGCGTCCCAGCCGGCGTCGCCAGGGAGCACGACGGCGCCCGCCAGGCCCTCGCGGAGGGCGGCGACGTCGGTGGAGAGCGGGGAGATGAAGAGCATGCGGGCCATCCTCCCGGCGCGCCGGGGGCGCGATACGGCGGAAATCTCCCCGGTGCGCGCGGAGGCACCCCCCAGGTGCCAGGTGCGGGCGCCCGCACCAAGTCTTAACCCGACGCTTCCCCGTCGTTGCCTGCGCAACGGAGAGGGTCCTCACCACACCACGAGCCCAGGAGGCCCACCCATGAAGCGCATCGCCCTCATCGCCGTCCTCGCCGCTGCCTCGCTCGCGGCCCCCGCCGCCGCTTCCGCCGCGACCCAGTTCGAGGGCACCGTCGTGTCCGTCAACCGCGACAACCGCACGTTCCGGCTGCACGACTCCGAGCGCGGCACGATCCGCATCAAGGTCACCAAGCGCACCCGCTTCGAGCGCATCGCGGGCTTCTCCGGCCTGCGCACGGGCATGACCCGGATCGAGGCCACCGTGCACCGCTCCAACGGCCGCTGGGTCGCGTCCGAGGTCGAGCGCTCCGGCGGCGGCGGCCGCCACGGCGACGACGACTGATGACCTGAGCTTCAGCGTGGGTGTGCCAGCCTCAGAGCTGTGCCACCCGCGCTTCGCTCCGGTCCTCACCGGGCCCGGCTCCGCATCGCCATGGTGCTGGCCGCGGTCCTGTTCACCGCCCTCGGGATCCTCGGGATCGCGGGTCTCGGCGACCGCACGCCGGGCGGGATCCCGACGGTCGCGCCGGCGCCCGGCGGCAAGGACGAGCAGGGGCTGCCCGACCCGTTCGCATGGGACCCCGAGCGCGAGGAGGAGTTCGTCTCGCGCGCCGCCAAGGGCACCAGCCACCTGCTCTACACGCTCTCCCCCGGCGGGGTCGCCGAGAGCGCGGAGCGCGTCGACCGCTGGCGGCCGCAGATCGAGGCCGCGGCGGAGGTCGCCGATGTGAGCCCCGACACGCTCGAGGGCCTCGTCTTCCTCGAGAGCGCGGGCCGCGACGACGCGGTGACGCCGAACGGCATCGAGGGCGCGGTCGGGCTGACCCAGATCCTCGCCGGCACCGCGACCGACCTGCTGGACATGAACGTCGACACCGGGCGCAGCGCACAGCTCAGCCGCCGGATCGACCGCGAGCAGGCCCGCGGGCACGAGGACAAGGTCCGCAGGCTGCGCGCCGAGCGGGCGCGCGTCGACGAGCGCTTCGACGGCGAGAAGGCGCTCGAGGCGACCGGGCGCTACCTCAAGCTCGCGCGCGAGACGCTCCGCCGCGAGGACTACGCGTTCGTCTCCTACCACATGGGGATCGGCAACCTGCAGGGGGTGCTGCGCGCGTTCGGCGAGAGCTCGGGCTGGCCCGAGGTCTACTTCGACTCCTCGTTCAGCCGCCACGCCGCCGCGTACGGGAAGCTGCTGGAGCTCGGCGACGACTCCTCCAACTACTACTGGAAGGTGCTCGCCGGGCGGGAGATCATGCGCCTGTACCGCGACGACCGCACCGAGCTCGAGCGCCTGATCGCGCTGCACGGCGCGAAAGGCTCCGCCGAGGAGGTGCTGCACCCGCCCGGCTCGGCGCCGCAGTTCGCCGACCCCGGCCAGCTGCGCGCGGCGTGGGACGATGGCCAGATCGTCGCCTTCCCCGACCGCCCGCGGGTCACAGGGCTCGAGCGCGACCCGCGCATGGGCGAGCTCGCGGGCCGGCTCGACCAGCCCGCCGGGCTCTACCGCGGCCTCAAGCCCGAGGCGCTGGCGATGGCGCTCTACATCGGGGCGCAGGTGCGCGCGCTAAGCGGCGACGGGCCGCTGACGATCACCTCGACGGTGCGCGACGAGGCCTACCAGCGCGAGCTCGTCAAGGGCAACCGCGAGGCCACCCGCAACTTCTCGCTGCACACGACGGGCTGGGCGTTCGACGTCGACCGCACGTACGTCTCGCGCCGCCAGGCGCTGGCGTTCCAGAACGTGCTCGACCGGCTCTCCGTGCTCGGCGGGATCACGTGGGTGCGCGAGCCCGACGCGATCCACATCACGGTCTCCTCGGAGGCCAAGGCCCTGCTGCCCCTGCTCGACCGGATCGGAGAGAAGCCGTGACCGACGCCATCCGCACGCCGGACGTCCTGCTCGAGGGGCTCCCGGACTTCCCCTGGGAGCCGCGCTACCGCCAGCTGGACGGCCTGCGGCTCGCGCACGTCGACGAGGGCGACGGCGCGCCGGTCGTCTTCTGGCACGGCGAGCCCACCTGGAGCTTCCTGTGGCGCAAGGTCGTCCCGCCGGTGCTCGAGGCCGGCCATCGCGTGGTCCTGCCCGACCTCCCGGGCTTCGGCCGCTCCGACAAGCCGATCGACGAGGACTGGTACTCCTACGACCGCCACGTGGACGCCGCCAAGCGGCTCGTCGAGGACCTCGACCTGCGCGGCGCGACGTTCGTCTGCCACGACTGGGGCGGCCCGATCGGCCTTCGCGTCGCGGTCGAGCTGGCCGAGCGCGTCGACCGGCTGGTGGTGATGGACACCGGCGTGTTCACCGGCGAGCAGCCGATGAGCGACAACTGGCACCGCTTCCGCGAGTTCGTCGAGCGCGTGGACGAGCTGCCGGTCTCGCTGCTCGTGCGCCGCGCCTGCGCCGCCGACCCGGGCGACGAGGTCGCGGCCGCCTACGACGCCCCGTTCCCGAGCGAGGCGGCCAAGGCCGGGGCCCGCGCGTTCCCGGCGATCCTGCCGCTGCGTCCCGACGACGCGGGCGCGGCCGAGGGCCGGCGCACGCTGGCCGCGCTGCGCGACGACGCGCGGCCGGCGCTCGTGCTGTGGGGCGACGCCGACCCCGTCCTGCCCGTGCGGGCGGGCGAGGCGCTGGCGAGCGCGCTCGGCTGGCCGGCGCCACGCGTGATCGACGGCGCCGGGCACTTCCTGCAGGAGGACCAGGGCGCCCTCGTGGGCTCCCTGATCGCCGACTGGCTCGGCTCGGCCTAGGCGGCCGAGCGCTGCTCAGGGTCGCGCTGGACATCGGCCACCTTGCCGGCGGTCGGCGCGCTCGCGGCGACGCGCGACTCGTATGCCGCGCGCTCGGAACGGTCGACGGTGACGGCGACCTGGTCGGCGCGGGTGACGTGCGCGAGCGCCTCGCGGGCTCGCCGCGGCAGGATCGCGGCGAGCATCAGCAGCGGCCCGGTCGAGCGCGGCACGTAGACGTCGAAGCGCGGGACCTCGAGCGCGCCGAGCAGCTCGGCGGCGACCTGCTCCGGGCGCAGGTTCTTGACGCCGCGCGCCTCCCGCATGCCGCTGGTGAGCTCCGTGTTGACGAGCCCGGGCATCACGCAGGACACCTCGACGCCCGAGCCCTTCAGCTCGAAGCGCGCGGCCTCCGAGAGTCCTACGACGGCGTGCTTGGTCGCCGAGTAGGTGGCGAGGTTGGGGGTGCCGGCCTTGCCCGCCAGCGAGGCGATGTTGACGATGTGGCCGGTGCCGCGCGGGCGCATCCGGCGCATCGCCTCCTGGGTGCCGTGGATCACCGCGCGCAGGTTGATCTCCAGCTGGCGCCTGATGCTCGCGTCCGTCTCCTCCTCGAGCGGCGTGATCGGCATGATCCCGGCGTTGTTGACGAGGATGTCGATCGGGCCGAGCCGGCGCTCGACGTCGTCCAGGAAGCCGGTGAAGCCGGCGAGGTCGGTGACGTCCAGCGGCAGGCCGACGACCGCGTCGCCGAGCTCGGCGGCGGTGCGCTCCGCGCCCTCGCGGTCGACGTCGCCGATCGCCACGCGTACGCCCTTGGCGATCAGCGCCTCGGTGATCGAGCGCCCGATCCCCCTGGCGCCGCCCGTAACGACGGCGGTCTTGCCGCTCAGCTGGCGGGGGTGCTTGGCCATTCCTTCACATCCTCCTCTGATGACGAGGCGTCAACGCTACAGGTACGCCCCGCTGGGAAGGTAGGGCGCCAGCGGCCCGACGTCACCCCGGGTGAACACGCAGCCGCAGTCGGCCTCCAGCTCGAGCCGCGCCTCGACGCACACCTCGACCGCCCACTGCTGGCGAGCGGTGATGAATTGCACGTTCGCGTCCTCGCCGCGCTGCGCGATCCGCGCGAGCGCCGCTCGCAGCAGCTCCCGGGCCGCCTCATCCTCGAAGGCCGCCAGCAGCCGCAGCTCGCCGCCGCGCAGCAGCGCGTACCCGCGCTCGGGCGCCACGAGCAGCTCGTGGCCGGAGGCGAGCATGGCGAGCACGTCGCCCCCGTGCGCCGCGCCGCGCACCGCACGGTCGACCGACTCCGTGAGCGGCAGGTCGTCGGGGCCGCCCGTGCGGACGCCGTCGGGCTCCGCGATCCCCTGCGGCCGGCCCTTGGCCGCGATCGCCGGGTGCAGCTCCATCCCGAGCCGGGCGTAGGCGCGGATCGCCCGCGGGTCCGAGGAGGAGAGGATCACGTGGCCGCGCGCGGCGTCGCCGTACTCCCAGGCTCGGGCGAGCAGCTCGCGACCCGCTCCCCCGCCCTGCGCCGGCGGGTCGACGACGAGCAGCGAGAGCCCCCAGAAGCCGTCGCGCAGGAGCGCGAGCGCGACGCCGGCGAGGGCACCGTCGCGCTCCGCCACCCACGCGCCGCCGGGGTCGGCCTCCAGCAGCCGCCGGAACCGCAGGAGCGCGATGTCGGGGTCCGGCAGCGGTCCGACCTCGTGCGCGCCGCGCCGTCGGTCGAGGTCGATGAAGGAGCGCAGCTGCAGGTCGAACGCGGGACGCAGGTCCGCCTCGCGCATGGGCCGGTAGGTGATGCTCATCGAACCGGGGACCATACGCAGGGGCCGGCCGTAGACTGCGGCGGCGATGCCCGACGCGGTCGAGAGCACCTTCACCCTGGGCGGCCACCGGCTCGCCTACACCGTCTACGGCGAGGGCCCGCGCGTGATCGTGCTCGTGCACGGGCTGCTGCTCAGCCAGCGCATGCACGCGGAGCTCGCGAAGGCGCTCGCCGCCCGCGGCAACCGCGTGATCACGCTCGACCTGCTGGGGCACGGCCGCTCCGACCGCCCGCCGGACATGTTGCGCTACTCGATGACCACGTTCGGCGCCGAGGTGATCGCGCTGCTCGATCACTTGGAGGTCGACGAGGCGGTCGTCCTCGGGACCTCGCTCGGCGCCAACACGGCGCTCGAGGCCGCCGCGCTGGCGCCGGAGCGCCTGCGCGGGATGGTGATCGAGATGCCCGTGCTCGATCACGCGCTGCTCGGCTGCGCGATCGCGTTCACGCCGCTGATGCTCGCGCTGACGGTCGGCGCGCCCTGGATGCGCCTGCTGTCGTCGGTCACGCGACGGATCCCGCCGCTCCCGGGGCCGCTCGACTACGTGCTCGACACCGTGCGCCAGCGGCCAGAGCCGAGCGCGGCCGTGCTGCAGGGCCTGTTCTTCGGGCGCACGGCGCCGCACCGCTCCGAGCGCCGCACGATCCAGACGCCGGCGCTCGTGATCGGCCACCAGTACGACGTCGTCCACCCGTTCTCCGACGCCGGCATGCTCGTCGAGGAGCTCCCGAACGGGCGGCTGCTGCAGGCGAGCTCGATCCTCGAGCTGCGGCTCGCGCCGGAGCGGCTCACGAACGAGATCGCGGAGTTCGTGGACGAGTGCTGGCGCCCGCGGCCGGCCAAGCGGGGGGGCGCCGCACGCGTCAGCGGCGCAGGGACACGGTCCGCTTCGCGGCCGCGCCCGTCCCCGCCGCGTCCTTGACGGTCACCGTCACCGCGATCTTGAACTTCTTGGCGCGCTTGACCGGGGCGATCGCCTTGCGGCCCGCCTTGGACAGCGCGAGCTTGACGTGGCTCGTCTTGCCGGCCTTCAGGCCCTTGTAGGCCTTCTTGGCGATCGTCTTCTTGCCGAGCTTGGCCGTGACCGCCCCGGCGCAGCCAGGGCTAGCGGACCTTCGCGAAGCGGCGCACGGCCGTCATCAGCTCGTCGAGCTTGGCGCCGGCCTCGCCCTCGTCGGTGCCGGCCACCGCGTCGGCGACGCAGTGGCGCACGTGCCCGTCGAGCACGTTGACGGCGACCTGCTCGAGCGCCGTCTGCACGGCGGCGACCTGCGTGAGGATGTCGACGCAGTAGGCGTCCTCGTCGACCATCCGCTGCAAGCCGCGGACCTGACCCTCGATCCGGCGGAGGCGATTGTGAAGAGCGCGTGAGTCTGCGTGCATGGTCTGTGGATTATACCCGGTGGGGGTACGGGCGATTGCTACCCTGCCCGGCCTCATGGCCAGCCGGCAGGAAGAGAAGGAGAAGCGCCGCCAGGAGCGCCAGGCGCGCGAGGAGTCCGAGCGCAAGGCCGCGGCGCGCCGCAAGCGGCTCCAGTACGTCTTCGGCGGACTGCTCGCCGTGGCCGCAGTCGGCGGGATCGTGGCCGTGCTCGCGCTCGGCGTGCTGGGCGGCGACGACGGCGGCGGCCCGGGCAACCCGCGCGACGCGGGCGACGTCACGTCGGACGTCACGCTGCCCGAGCAGAAGAACGGCGACCTCAAGGCGGCCGCGGAGGCCGCGGGCTGCACCCTCGACAACCCGGAGATCGAGGGCTCGACGCACGAGAGCAAGGAGTTCAAGGCCTCGGACTACAAGACGAACCCGCCGACGTCGGGCGACCACAACCCCGACTGGTACGAGGACGGGATCTACAACCCAGGCGACACGCCGAAGCTGGGCATGCTCGTCCACACGCTCGAGCACGGGCGCATCGACGTCCAGTACAAGGAGGGCACGTCGGCCGACGACGTGGCCAAGCTCGAGGCGTTCCTGGGCGAGACGGACGGCTACCACATGCTGCTGTTCCAGAACACGACCGGGATGGACGCGGCCGTCGCCGCGACCGCCTGGGGCCACTCGCTCACCTGCTCGAAGATCGACGACGCGACGTGGGACGCGCTGCGGACCTTCCGCACGTCCTACATCGACAAGGGCCCCGAAGCCGTCCCGTAGGCCTTCACGCTGGGCGGGTGGACCCGCGCGGCACCAGCTCCACCGGCAGCACGATCTCGCGCGGCGCCCCCTCGGCGGGCGGGTCCACGAGCAGCCGCCCCGCCGTCAGCCCCTTCTCCATCAGCGGCTGGCGGATCGTCGTGAGGCCGAGCGCGCCGGCGGCGGGGATGTCGTCGAAGCCGACGAACGAGAGGTCGTCGCGGCCGGCCTCGGCGGCCGCGCGCAGCGCGCCCAGCGCCATCTGGTCGGTCGAGCAGAGGATCGCGGTCACGTCCGGGGCGCGCGCGAGCACGGCGCGCAGGCCGAGGGCGCCCTCCTCGGGCGCGTTCGTCACGCGTTCCTCCTTGACGACGTCGTCCCACGCGATCCCCGCCGCCTCGAGGCCCTCGCGCCAGCCGACAAGGCGGGCGAGCGAGACCGGGTAGGTGGCGACCGCCTCGCGCTCGCGCGTCAGCGGGCCCGCGTAGCCGTCGTCGGCCGTGCGGAAGGAGACGACGCCGATCCGGCGGTGGCCGAGCGCGGCGAGGTGTGCGGCGGCCAGCCGCCCGCCCGCGCGGTCGTCGATGCCGACGAAGGTGTGATCGCCGGTGCGCGGCTCGTCGACGACCACGAGCGGGAGCCGGCGCTCGACGGCGGCGGCGAAGTCGGGGTCGTCGACCGGCAGCGAGTAGGCGCAGAAGCCGGCCACGACGGCCTCGCGGACGGCCTCCTTGCGCTCGCGGCCGCGATGCGTGGTGCCGGGCCGGCCGGCGAAGCCGGGGAGCAGCAGCAGCGCGATGCCGGCCTCCTCGGTGGCGCGCGAGAAGCCCTGCAGGAACTGGACGGCGCCGGGGTCGTTGAACGCGTAGGCGAGCGACTCCGTGAACAGCAGGCCGATCGCCTCGCGCCCGCCGGAGCGCAGGCGCCGGGCGGCGGCGTCGGGCCCGGTGTAACCGAGGTCGGCCGCCGTGGCCAGGACCCGCTCGCGCAGCTCGGGCGCGAGCTGGTCCGGCCGGTTGTAGGCGTTGGAGACGGTGGTGCGCGACACGCCGAGGTGCTCGGCGATGGTCTGCAGGGTCACCTTGCGCGCCACGGGCTCCCTTCCTAGCGGATCGTGCGGGCCTTCGGCAGTGCGGACAGGGCCAGCGAGCGGGTCAGGCGGCGCGAGTCGGCGGCGGCGATGGAGTAGAGGAACATGGTCCGAGCCTTTCTGAATCGATCAACTTGATCGGTACAGTACCGAGTCGTCTGAATCGGTCAAGTACGGCCACCCACACTCTTCGCGGCGCCTCGCGGTGCCCCGAGTCCGCGATAACTCGGCCTCGAGCCGAGGAACTGCGGACTCAGGCCGCGGGCGGCTCGCGCCAGCCGCCGGTCTCGCCGCGGTAGAGGCCGTGGCCCGTGGCGACCATGCGGACGCTGGCGGCGAGGATGAACAGGTCCTGGCGCAGCGAGGCGTCGCGGATGTAGGCGAGGTCGAGCTCGATCCGCTCGTGCCAGGGGAGCGAGGCGCGGCCGTTGACCTGGGCCCACCCCGTGATCCCCGGGAGCGCGTCGAGCCGGTGGCGCTGGCGGTCGGTGTAGCGGTCGACCTGGACCTGCACGGTCGGGCGCGGGCCGACGAGCGACATCTCGCCCCGCAGCACGTTGATCAGGTTCGGGAGCTCGTCGAGCGAGGTGCGCCGCAGCAGCGCGCCGACCTTGGTGATCCGTTCGTCGCCGGCGTCGACGATCAGCCCCGAGCCCATCGTCTCGGCGCCGGTGACCATCGTGCGCAGCTTGTAGAGGTCGAACGGGACGCCGTCGCGGCCGACGCGGCGCTGGCGATAGATGAAGTGCCCGCCGCCTTCGAGCCGGATCGCGAGCGCCGCCAGTGCGAGGATCGGGCCCGCCAGCAGCAGCCCGAGCGCCGCGCCCGCCAGGTCGAGCGCGCGCTTGCGGCGCGAGTGCAGGTAGCGGTTCACCGCGTGCCCTCCGGCGCGTCCCAGCCGGCCTCGGTCCCGTGGCGCAGGTGGTCGTAGAGCCCGGCGGCCAGCGAGGCGGTCGTGAGCACGTAGTAGCGCGCGAGCAGCAGCGGGCGCGAGCGCACCCGCCCGCCCGCCGCGGCCCCGGCGAGCAGCGACGCCTGCGCGAGCGCCGCCGCCCGAGCGCCGCCACGGGCGACCAGCGCGAGCGTGGCCAGCGCGGCGATGACGTGCAGCAGCGGCGTCGCGTAGCGCAGCACCCGGTGCGAGACCATCATCAGGCCGTACAGCGGCGGGTAGCCGCGCGGGTCCAGCAGCCCGCCGCGCAGGACGATCGGCCAGGCGTGGGACATCATCCGCCGCTTGCGGACCCACTCGCCCTCGATCGAGGGGACCATCTTCTCCGTGGCCCGGGCGCCCGGGACGTCGACCGCCCGCCAGCCGCGCTTGACCATGTTGAACGGGAACGCCAGGTCGTGGCCCATGACCGGGTCGACCTCGATGTAGGCCGCGCGCCGGACCGCGTAGATCGCGCCGTTGCCGGCGGTCACCGAGGCGAGCGCCGACTCGCGGCCGCGCAACCACATCTCGTAGCGCCAGTAGACGCCCTCCTGGTTGGTGCCGCCCGCGTTGACGAAGGACACGTGGCCGCACGCGTAGCCGACGCGGGGGTCCTCGAACGCGCCCGCGAGCGCGCGCAGGGCGCCGGGCTCCCACAGCGCGTTGGCGTCGCCGAAGGCCAGCAGCTCGCCCGAGGCTGCCCGGACCGCCGCGTCCTGGGCGCGCACCTTCCCGCCGCGGGGAAGCTCGAGCACGACGTCCGCGCCGGCGTCGCGCGCCCGCTCCGCCGTGGCGTCGGCACCCGGCTCGGCGCCGCCGTCGACCGCGACGATCAGCTCGAGCCGCTCGCGCGGCCAGTCGAGCGCGAGCGCGTTGGCGACCTTCGCCGCGATCACCGCCTGCTCGCGGTGGGCGGCGACGATCAGCGAGACCCGCGGGAGCGCGCCCGGCCCCGCAGCCGGGCCCGAGCCGCCGGCCGCCGCCGCGCCCGGCCGCAGCAGCGCCAGCAGCAGCGCGTAGCCGACCTGAGTCCAGGCGATCAGGGCGGCGGAGATCCACAGCAGCGCGCGAGCCACGGCGGGCCATGCTGACACGCAAGAAACGTGCCTGACACCTTTCTTGCGGGGCGGGACTCGAACCCGCGGCGGAGCGGGCGCTGCGCGGCCGCACGCAAGAAGGGTGTCTGGCACCGTTCTTGCACGATGGGCGATGTGCCGGCCATCGAGCCTCCCACCCTGCGCGACGGCGATCTCACCCTGCGGCCTCCGCTCCCCGGCGACGCCGAGGCCGTGACCGCCGCGTGCCAGGACGCCGCGATCCACCGCTGGGTACGGGTTCCCTCGCCGTACCGGCGCGAGCACGCCGAGTCGTGGCTGGCGAGGTGCGCCGCGCAGGCGCGGGCCGGTGAGGCGATCACGCTGCTCGCCGAGCACGGCGACGGCCGCCTCGCCGGCTCGTTCAGCCTGCTCGAGCTGTCCCGTGGAGACGGCTACGGGGAGATCGGCTACTGGGTCGCGGCGGACGCCCGCGGCCGCGGCGCGGCCACGCGCTCGGTCGTCCTGCTGCGCGACTGGGCCGTCGAGGCGCTTCGCCTCCGGACGATCGAGATCCTGGTCCATCGCGACAACGCGCCCTCGCGCGCGGTGGCGCTCCGAGCAGGGTTCGCCGACACGGGCGAACTGCGTACGCTGCCGCGCGATGACGACCCCGGTCCTCCTGCGCTCATCGTCTATTTGTGGGAGGCGTGACCAAGCCGACGACGGGTAGCTGAGACGAGCGTGGCCGTCGAGCTGTCCTATTGCGTGGTCAACACCGAGCAGCGGCAGCTGCTGCGCTACTGCCTGGACTCGATCGCTCGCGAGCGCGCGGCGGTCCCGTTCGAGACCGAGGTGATCGTGCTCGACAACGCCTCGCGCGACGGCTCGGCCGGCACCGCGCGGGCGCACGGCGCGACGACCGAGGTGATCGCGCTCGAGCAGCGCCGCGGCAAGGGCGAGAACGACTCGACGCTGCTGCGCCGCGCCCGCGGCCGCTACGTGCTGCTGCTCAACGACGACGCCGAGCTCGAGCCGGGCGCGACCATGGCGCTGCACGAGGCGCTCGCGTCGCGGCCCGAGGCGGCGATCGCCGGCGCCACGCTCGTCACCCACGCGGGCCGGCAGGAGCCGTCCGCCTGGCGCTTCCCGAGCCCGCTCACCGCGCTGCTGACGGCGCTCCACCTGCACCGGCGCTTCGTCGTGCAGAGCCGCGGCAGCGAGACCCGCCGCGTCGACTGGGTGCAGTCGGCCGCGCTGCTCGTCCGCCGCGACGCCGCGGAGGCCGTCGGCTACCTCGACCCGGCGTTCTTCGTCTTCTCGGACGAGGTCGACTTCTGCAAGCGCCTGCACGACGCCGGCTGGGACATCTTCTTCGTGCCGTCCGCGCGCGCGGTCGGCCACGAGCCGCCGGCCTATGACCAGCGCAAGCGGATCGTCGAGCTCTCGCGCAACCGCGACCGCTACATGCGCAAGCACCACGGTGCGTCGGCGGCGCGCAGCGTGCGCTGGCTGACCTCCTTCACCTACGCGATGCGGGCGCTGGCCGCGCTCGTGCTGCCAGGCCACGAGGCGCGCATCTACGCGCGCCACGCGACCGCGACGCTGCTCCCGGGCCGCGGCGAGGGCCTCGCGGAGAGTGCCGCGGAGTACAACCGCGGCGGCCGGCGCCTCTGATGGTGCGCGGGCGCAAGCGCCGGGACGTTCCCGACCGCGCGCTGTGCGTGCTGCTGCTGCCGGCCAGGCTGGAGGCGTCGCCCGACCGCGAGCGCATCGAGGACCTGCTCGGCGCGCCGGGCACGGTCGCCGTCGAGCCCGCCGCGATCGGCTACGGCGCGACCTCGCGGCTGCCCGCCCAGCTGCGCGAGCGGATCGCCGCCGGCCAGGCGCGCCGGATGGCGCTGCCCGGCCATCCGCGCGCGATCGTCGTCTTCGACGCGGCCCAGTACCCGCTCGCGCGTGCCCTGCTGGCCGAGCACCCCGAGGCGGAGCTCTGGTACGGCGGCCATGACGGCGCCGGCGAGCTGCACGAAGCCGCCGGCGCGCGCGCCGCGGTCCGCTTCGGGGCCGAGCCCGACGCACCCGCCCGCGAGCGCAACCGCGCGCTCTACGAGCGCATGGAGCGGCTCGGGGTCCAGAGCGGCCGGCTCGGCTCCGAGCGCGCCGACGTGGCGCGCTAGCGGATCGTGCGGATCTTCGGCTCCTGGCCCCGCAGCAGGTCGATGATGTTGCGCGTGACCTGGGCGACCTGCGGCTCCCCGAGCCGCTGCGCCCACTGCGGCAGCCCGACCCGGATCACCAGCCCCTCCTCCTCGCCGAGCCGGATCGCCGTCAGGGCGTAGCGCGACTCCGGCGGCGGCTCGTCGGCCGGGGCGTCCGGGTCGGGCTCGGCCGGCGCGACGCCCATCGCGCCGAGCACCGTCTCCTTGCCGCCCTCCTCGGGCACCGCGGACTCCTCGAAGGCGCTGAAGCCGTCGAGCGTCCCGCCGGTGCCGGTGAACAGGCCGTAGCCGGGATCGCCGCCGAGCTGGGAGATCGGCTGCGGCGCGTCCGCGCGGCGAACCGGGTCCAGCCGAGCGCCGAAGGGGTCCTCCGCGCTCGGCTGGGTCGGCCGCAGCAGCTCGCCGCCGCTCTCGGCGTCGTTGGCCTTCAGCGTGACGCCCCGCCGCAGCGTCTCGGGACCGAACATCGCCAGGTGCCCGCCGTCCTGCACGTAGCGGCGCAGCCGCCGCGCGAGCGTGCGCGGGACCCAGCGCATGCTGCCGGCGAGCATGACCGCCTTGCGGTCGCTGGCGCGCGGCGAGTCCGAGAGCGCGAGGTCGAGGTCGCTGGTGAGGTCGTAGCGGATCCGGTTGCGGTCGAGGAAGCGCAGCAGCGGCGCGACCTGCCCGGCGAGGCCCGCGGGCCGTCCGTCCTCGCTCGCGAACACGCGCGGCCACCGCACGCGGCCGCCGCCTGCCCGGTCGAGCGTGTCCGGCATGCCGTCGCGCAGCGGCGGGTCGTCGACCGGGTCGGTGCCGAGCCAGGTGATCGCCGGCAGGACGACGAGCATCGTCGCGCGCTCGCGCGCCTGCACGATGAACGGCGCCGCGGTCCGGTTGCGCCCGGACTGCAGCTCGACCATGTAGAGGCCGCTCTTGCCGCGCGGCGCGCGCAGCTTCAGCGGCCCCTTGGCGCCCGCCGCCACCTTGCCGCGGCGCACGGGCCGCTTGCCGCCGACGCGGCGGATCGCCCAGCGGTACGGGCGCGCGCGCGAGTCGACGAAGAAGTCCGCCTTCGCGCCGGCCGTGACGGGGCGCAGCGGGGGCTGGGCGGCCAGCGAGCGAACGGTGATCCCGGCGGGGCCCGGCGAGTCGCCAGCGTCGAACGGCACCCGCGCCGGGTTGCTGCCGACGTTGCCTGCCCGGTCGCGCACCCGCACCTGGACGACGTAGACGCCGGCCGGCACCGGCTTGCCGCCGGATCGCCCGTTCCACGTCCAGCGCTTGAGGCCGGGCGCGCGGCGGCCCTTGGCCACGAGCTGCGGCTCGGGCGTGTCGGTGCGGATCACGCGGAAGCGCGTCGCGCTGCGCCGCGAGACGCCGCTGACGAGCACCGACATCTCGGGCGCCTGCGGGCCGACCACCTGGTCGGGCCGGATCCGCTCCACCTCCGGAGTCGGGGCCGTGGTGTCGAGCGTGATCAGCCGCGGGTTGACGACGGAGCGCCCCTGCTCGAGCAGCGTGCCGCGCAGGCGGTAGACGCCGTCGGGCGCGACCGCGCCGTCGTCGCCGCGCCCGTCCCAGGTCACCCGCAGCGGCCGCGACGGGCCGACCGGCCGCTCCGTGACGAGCCGCTTGACCGGGTTGCCGGCCTCGTCGATGAGGTCGGCGGTCAGCACGTCGGACTCGCGCACGCGCAGCCGCAGCTCGGCGCGGTCCTTGCGCCCGTCGCCGTTCGGGGACAGCCAGCGCTGGCCCTGCAGCTGCACGACCGGCGGCGCGCCCTTGAGCCGCTGGGCGACGAAGAAGGCGCCGAAGGTCGCCGCCACGAGGGCGAGGAAGACGACGCGGGCGAGGGTGGTCACGCGCGCCCGGGGCCGGCGGCCGGGGGAACCGGCCCCCGCATTACGGCGCCTTGTCCTGGCCGAGGATCACGACGACGTCGGCGTCCTCACCGAGCTGGATGGTGTCGGCGTCGGCGCGCCGGACGTCGGAGATCTCGAGGGCGCGGCCGATCGAGCGGGCCTGCTGGCGGGCGCCGGCGCGCGTGCCGTAGAGCACGGACGAGTCGGCGCGCTGCTGGTCGGTGTTGTTGCCGGTCGCGATCCCGTCGTAGCCGGCATCGGTCAGCGTGTCCTTCTCGCGCGAGGCGAGCCCCGGGATCGTCGTGCCGTTGAGGACGGCGACCTTCGTCGAGGCGGGTGTGAGCTGGCCCTCGCTGGGCTCGGAGGTGCCCTCGGGCGAGGTGCTGCTGCTGGTGGTGTTGGGCGCGGGCGGGGAGTCCTCCCCGCCGCCGATCACGCCCGTCGCGAACAGCGCGACGACCAAGAGCACGAGCGCGGCCGCGCCGACGAGCGCGGGCACGAGCTTCGACCCGCCGCCCGACGGCTTCCGCTGAGCGGTCGCGCCGCGGCCCGCAGGCGCGGGGCGGCGCGGCGGCATCGTGGCCGAGCGGCTCGGCTGGCGCAGCGGCGCCGCGGGCGCCGGGGTGCGGCGCGGCAAGGGGGTCGCGCGCGGGACGGGCGCCACGGGGATCTCGGGCGGGCCCTCGGCGCGATCGTCGTCGGCGGCCTGGTCCTTCGCAGCGTCGCCCGCGGGCGCGGCGGCCGCGGGCTTCGCGTCCTTCTGCTCGCCGTCGGACCTCGCCCCGGCGGCCTCGGTACCTGGCTTCGCCACCTCGCCGTCGCCGGGCTGCGCGGCAGCGTCGGAGCCGGGCTTCGCGGCAGCGGCGGCCGCGGCGGGCTGCGCCGCATCGTCGGCCTGGCCGGGCTCGCCCTCCGGCTTCGCCTCCGCCTCGGGCTTCGCATCGCTCTGCTCGCCGTTCTCCTCGCCGTCGCCCTTCTCGTCGCCGTCCGGCTTCGCGGCGGCGGCACCCGGAGCCGCGCCCGCCGCGCCGGCGCCCGCGGCCTTCGCCCCGCCGCCGGGCTTGTCGCCGTTGCCGCCCGCAGCCGCCTCGGCGGGCTGCTCGGCGCCGTCGCCGGCCTCGGAGGCCGCCGCGGCCGTGCCGTTGCCGGCCTGCTTGTCGCCTTCGGCCGGCTCGACGACCTCGGTCGCCGGCTCCCCCTGGCCCGCAGCCGGAGCGGTCGCGGTGCCGGCGGCCGCGACCGTCGCGGCGGCCGCGCCGGTTCCGGCGGGAGTGGCGGCGGGCATGCGTCGGGGCTGCGCCTGGACGCGGCGCGCGGCCTCGGCCTGCGCCACCGCGCGCGCCTCGACCTCCTGCGCGCGCTCAGGGGCGCGGCCGGCCCAGTCGCGTAGGCGACGGAGCTCGCGGGCCTGCGCGAAGTAGAGGATGGAGAGCACGGCCAGGCCGAAGAACGCCGCGATGCCGATGTAGGCGCCGTACTTCTCAACCTGGTCCTGGAGCGAGAACGCGAGGAGATGGACCATGGACGGGCGAGTCCAGTCTACGAGGCGGCCCGGCTGCCAGGCAGCTCGATGCCGTCGCCGGGGTCGAGCGCGACGGCGTCGACGGCGGCGGGCTCGGGCATCACGGCGGCCACGCGGCCCGTCGCGAGCTCGGACACCGTGGTCGCGAGCCCGGCCGCGTCGCCCTCCAGCACGAGCAGGCCGATGCGGTCGAACGTCGCCTCCACCCAGGCCGGGTCGACCGCCGGGCGGCGCGCGCGCAGGATCTTCGCGGCCGGCGTGGGCTCCGGGTGCTCGTAGGCGTTGAAGAGGTCCTCGTGGAGCTTCTCGCCGGGCCGCCGGCCGACGATGTCGATCGCGATGTCGCGGCCGGGCTCCAGGCCCGAGAAGCGGATCATGTCGTGCGCGAGGTCCATGATCCGGACGGGCTCGCCCATCTCGAGCACGAACACCTCGCCGCCCTGCGCGAGCGACCCGGCGCGGATCACGAGCTGCACGGCCTCCGGGATCGTCATGAAGAAGCGCGTCATGTCCGGGTCGGTCACCGTCACCGGGCCGCCCGCCTCGATCTGGCGGCGGAAGATCGGGACGACGGAGCCCGACGAGTTGAGCACGTTGCCGAAGCGCACCGACGTGTAGGCCGTGTCCGGGAAGCGAGCGTTGGCGGCCTCGGCGGCCCACTCCGCGAGCGCCTTGGAGGCGCCCATCACGGTTGCCGGCTCGACGGCCTTGTCGGTCGAGACCTGGACGAACACGCGCGTGCCGGTGTCGCCGGCGACGCGCGCCATCACGCGCGTGGCGATCGCGTTGTTGCGAACCGCCTCCACGGGGTTCTCCTCCATCAGCCCGACGTGCTTGTAGGCCGCCGCGTGGAAGACGACGGTCGGGCGGTGCTCGCGGAACACCTCCCGCATACGCTCCTCCTCCTTGCAGTCGGCGAGCACCGCGACGGTGTTGAGCGCATGCCGGTCCTCGACGAGCTCGCGCGTGATCTCGAACAGGTTGTCCTCGGCGTGGTCGAGCAGCACGAGCCGGCTCGGCCCGACGCGCGCGATCTGGCGCGAGAGCTCGGCGCCGATCGAGCCGCCCGCGCCCGTGACCAGCACGGTGCGGCCCGTGAGGTAGCCGCCGGCCGCCTCGACGTCCATCCGCACCGGCTCGCGGCCGAGCACGTCCTCGACGCGGACCTCGCGGACCTGGCGGATGTAGCGGCCGCCGCCGGTCTGCAGCAGCTCGAACACCGTCGGCATGGTCCTCACGCGCACGCCGCGCTCGCGACACGCGCGCACGACGCGCGCGCGCAGGGTGCCGGGCGCGGACGGGATGGCTATCAGCACCTCGTCGGGCTCGACGTCCTCGAGCACGAACGGCAGGTCCTCGGTCGTGCCGAGCACGTCCAGGCCGCGGTCCACGCGCACGCCCTGCTTGCGCGGGTCGTCGTCGACGAAGCCGACCGGGCGCATGCCGAGGTCGGGGTTGCGCAGGATCTCGCGCAGCAGCAGCCGGCCGCCGTCGCCCGCGCCGACGATCAGCACCGAGCGCGCGCCGCGGCGGGAGCGGTAGCCGCCGAGCGGGCGCTCGAAGTACATCCGGACCGCGTAGCGGACGGCGCCGAGGAAGACGAGCATGAGCAGCCCGTAGATGACGGGCACGCTGGCCGGCAGCGGGACGGGGACGAACCCGCGCGGGTAGCCGACGAAGATCTCCTTCGGCTTGACCACCGCGACGTAGGCGACGAGCGCCAGCACCGCGGCGACGACGGCCTGCACGACCCGCAGGTACTCGCGCTGGGACGAGTAGCGCATCCAGTGCCGGTAGAGCCCGAACCCCGCGAAGATCGCCACGTTGCCGATGACCACGAACGAGATCGTGTTCTCGAACAGCTGCTGGTAGTCGGTCGGGACGCCCTCGTCGAAGCGGAGCCGATAGGCGAGGAAGTAGGCCAGCGCGGCCAGCCCCGCGTCCACCACGATCTGCGGCAGCGAGTGCCGGTGGACGGGGAGGGCCGCAAGGCGTGTCCTGCGGCGCATCCCGAGCAGTCTATTGGTGCTGGAGGCGCGCGGACCGGACCACGCCGGCGACCTCCGCGGCCTGCTCGGCGCTCAGAACGGGGCTCATCGGGATCGCGACGTGCGTGCGCGCGAGCTCGTCGGTCACGGGCAGGTCCGCCGCCGCGCCCCACTCGGTCATCGCGGGCTGGCGGTGCGCGGGGACGCGGTAGTAGACCTTGTGGCCGATCGTGCCCTCCTTCAGCGCGCCTGCGAGCGCGTCCACGGCGTCGTCGCGCACGACGTACAGGTGCCAAGCGGGGTCGCTTCCCGGGGCGGGCTGCGGCAGCCGCACGAGCTCGCCCAGCCCGGCCCGCTCGTAGTGCGCCGCGGCGGCGCGGCGCCCGTCGCACCACGCGTCCAGGTGCGGCAGCTCGATCCGCAGGATCGCGGCCTGCAACTCGTCCAGGCGCGAGTTGTGCCCGACGAGCTCGAACGTGCCCTTGTCCTTGGAGCCGTGGAAGCGCAGCAGGCGAATGGTCGCGTCGAGCTCCGGGTCGTCGGTGACGACGGCGCCGCCGTCGCCGAAGGCGCCGAGGTTCTTCGACGGGAAGAACGAGAACGTGGCGATCGTCCCGAGCGCGCCCGGGCGGCCGTCCGCGGCGAGCGAGCCCGCCGCCTGCGCGGTGTCCTCGACGACCGGCACGCCGAGCGCCTCGATCTCCGCGACGGGCGCGACGTTGCCGAACAGGTGCACGGCGATCACCGCCTTCGTGCGCGGCGTCAGCGCGGCCTTGACGGTCTCGGCGCTCACGCACCAAGTGTCGGGGTCGACGTCGCAGAAGACGGGCGTCGCACCCGTGTGCGGGATCGCCTCGGCGGAGGCGTAGAAGGTGAACGACGGGACGACGACCTCGTCGCCCGGCCCGACGCCGAGCGCGCGCAGCGCGAGCACGAGCGCGTCGGTCCCGTTGGCGACGCCGGCCACGTGGCGGGCGCCCAGGTAGGCGGCGAACTCGTCCTCGAAGGCCTTGACCTCCGGCCCGAGGATGAACGCGCCGCGGTCGATCACCTCGGCGATCTTCGCGTCGATCTCGGCGCGCAGCGGGGCGAGCGGCGTCTTCGTGTCGAACAGCGGGACAGCCATCCACGACAGCCTAGAAGCCGACTTTGCGCAAGTTCCCGCGCGCACGGTCGTTGAGGCGGACATGAGAACGCCCCACCTGATCGCCGCCACGATCGCGGCGACGCTCGCGATCGCGGCCCCGGCCGCCGCCGAGCCCACCTGGGCCCCGGCCGACTCCGCCACCGTCCACCCCGGCGTGCAGACCGTGACCGAGGGTGGTCAGTGCACGTCGAACTTCGTCTACTTCGACGGTGCGAACAACGTCTACCTCGGCCAGGCCGCGCACTGCTCCAGCACCGGCGGCAGCACGGAGACCGACGGCTGCGACTCCGGCTCCCAGCCGCTGGGCACGCCCGTCGAGGTCGAGGGCGCCAGCAAGCCCGGGACCATGGTCTACAACTCCTGGCTGACCATGCAGGCCAACGGGGAGAGCGATCCCGACACCTGCGCGTACAACGACCTCGCGCTCGTCAAGCTCGACCCGGCCGACTACGGCAAGGTCAACCCGTCGATCCCGTTCTGGGGCGGCCCGACCGGCATCACCGACACCGTCGCCCAGGGCGAGAAGGTCCTCTCCTACGGCAACTCCTCGCTGCGCCTCGGCATCACCCAGCTGAGCCCGAAGGAGGGCCTGAGCCTCGGCCAGACCGGCAACGGCTGGAGCCACGAGGTCTACACCGTCACGCCCGGCGTCCCCGGTGACTCGGGCAGCGCGTTCATCAACCGCGACGGCAAGGCGTTCGGCGTCCTGAGCACGCTGCAGATCGCCCCGAAGGTCGGCGCCAACGGCGTCGGCGACCTGTCGCGCGAGCTCGCCTACGCCAACGCGAACGGCGCCGGCGTCACGCTCGCCAACGGCACCGAGCGCTTCACCGGCCCGCTGCTCCCGTAACTCGCCTGCAAAGCGCGCAAGACGTCCCGCACGTTTCTTGCGCGCGCGGGTACCCTTCCTGTGCGTGTTCACGTCGCAATCCCTGCGCGCCATCGTGCGCCCCGGCGCCATCTCGATCCGGGAACACCGGCTCGATGACGTCGTGCAGCAGGTCGAGGTGCGCGGGACGGTCAATGCCGAGACCACGCCCGAGCTCGCCCGCCGGATCGACGGCGCGCTCGCCGCGGGCGTGCGCTGGCTGATCGCCGACCTCTCCGGCGCGACCGAGGTCTCCGACGACGCACTCGGCGCGCTGGTCGCCGCCGCGCGCGAGCTGCGCGCCCGCCGCGGCGAGATGATCGTCGCGGGCTCGCCGGCCGACGTCGCCGCGCGGCTCGGCGCGTGGGAGGTGGCGCACCGCCCGGCGCTGGCCGCCAACGTCGACCAGGCCGTGATGATCCTCAAGATGCTGCGGCCCAAGACGGCCGTCAAGCGGCCCGCCG
>DATFQI010000068.1:0-2726 GCA_035264365.1 Solirubrobacteraceae bacterium | reverse complement strand
GGCCGCCTCGGTGTCGGCGTCGAGGCGGATCGCGAGGCGGCGGCGGCCGGCGCGGCGGACCGTGAGCTTGCCCTGCCTGATCCAGGCGTAGATGACGTGGTCGCCGACGCCGAGGCGTTGGGCGAGTTCGTGGACGCCGATCTCGTCGTCGTGCAGCGGCGAGGGGGACGGGATGCGGTGCTGCCAGCGCAGCCAGCGGACGCCGTCCTCGTCGAAGGTCAGGCCGCCGGCCGTGAGGTGTCCGGACCGGTTAAGGTGCTCGGCGAGCTGGGCGTTGGTGTGCGTCGGCCCGAGCTCGCGCAGCAGGTCGGCGACGGCGGTGGCGCGGGCGGTGCGGGCGGCTTGGGGTCGCAGGACGGTGAGCTGGTCGCTGGCGCCGGAGCGCCAATGGATGCCGACCTCGATCTCGGGGCCGTCGGGTTGCGAGGTCAGGGTCACGTCGTTGATGAGCGAGCGCAGGAGCCGCTTGCGGTCGCGGTGCGAGGTCGACGGGGCGGCCCACAGGCGCGGGAGGTCGCGCGCGAGCGCTTCGAGGTCGGCGCGCGCCGGCGGCGCGGGCTGCGCGGCTTGGCGAACGAGTTCGGCTTCGGCGTCGGTGAGGTCGCGCAGCTTTGCTTCCCAGCGCGACTCCAGCGTGCGCGCGACGAGCCGGTTGTCGGGATCGCACTGGTGGAAGGCGCGTTCGGCGCGGGCGGCGTCGTAGCGGGCGCGTTCGACGCGCAGTTCGACGGCGCGGGTCGCGCGAGTGGCGCGGTCGGCGACAGCATCGGCCGCAGACAGCGCGAGCGTGATCTGGTCGGGCGCGACGGCAGCCAGCAGCCGCTCGGCGATCGCCTGCTCGATCGCTTCGCCCATCACGCCGCGACAGGCCGGCGTGTTGACCTTGTCGCTGCGGCTGTGAGCGCAGTCATAGCCCGGCTTGCCGCCGCTGTAGTAGGTGGACATCGAGCGCCCGCAGCCGCCGCAGCGGACGATGCCCTGCAGCAGCGCGCTGCCGGCCCGCGGCGGACGCGCGCCTCTGCTGGTGTTGTTGGCAGCCAGCCGTTGCTCGTTGCGCACGAACCGGTCCCAGCTGATGTAGCCGGGATGGTGGTCGTAGATCACCACGTCCCACTGGTCGCGCGGCAGGATCGTGGTCTTGGCGTGGATGCTGCCGTCGGGGTCGACGCGGCGCCGGCTGGCGCGCCGTCCGAACACGTAGGCGCCGGCGTAGGCCGGGTTGCGCAGCACCGTCTGCGCGCGGCTGTGCGTCAGCCGGCCGTAGCGCAGCTGCCCGGCCCAGGCGCCGCCGTAGGCGCGCGCCGGGAACCGCCGGTCGGTGAACGCGCCGACGACGCCGAACGCCGACCCGGTCTGCTCGAAGCACGCGAACACATCAGCGATCGCCGCGCGGACTTCGTCGTCGGGATCGATGACGACCCCGCCGTCGTCGTCGTAGACGTAGCCGACGGGCAGCGCGAAGCGCAGCTCGCCGCGCTGCGCGGCGGCGCGCCGGGCGCCTTGGAGCCGGCCGGCGAGCAGGTGCAGCTCGGCCTCGCTCATCGTGCCCTTCAGGCCGAGCAGCAGCCGGTCGTTGAACTGGCCCAGGTCGTAGACGCCGTCGCCGTCGACGATCAGCGTGTCGGTCAGGCTGCACAGCTCCAGCAGACGCTGCAGATCCGCGCTCGAGCGCGCCAGCCGCGAGACCTCCAGGCCGAACACGGCACCAACCTCGCCGCAGCACACGCGCCCGACCAGATCCTTGAACCCCGACCGGGCCGATCCGCCGCGACCCGACAGACCGAGATCGGCATCGATCACGAGGATCCGCTCGGTCGGCCAGCCGAGTCGCTCGGCGTCCTCGACCAGCGCATACTGGCGCAGGGTTGACTCGCCGTGGTCGCGGACCTGCGCCAGCGTCGACTGACGGACGTAGACGACCGCCAGCCGGTCCAGCTGCTCGCGCGTGATCTTCGCCTGCCCCATCGTCATCGTGCCCATCGATCGCTCCCGCGGCCAGCGCCGCCTCGACCATGTTGGCCACCGCCGCCACTGCCTCGGCGCTGACCGCTGACATGCGCCATCACCCCAGCGCCCGTCGCCGCAGCAGCTCGACGTTGATGCGCGCGATCTCCTCCAACGCGGCCTGATTCGCGTGCGCGACGCCGACGTGCTCGGCGACCGCCGGTTCTGAAGCGGCCGGCACATACAGCGTCCGGTTGCGCCCGCCCAAGTACAACGCCAAGTACAGATAGGGACCGTGCAGCTCGCCGCGCCGGCACCGGCAGCCGCCGCTCGAGCAGCGACGCCCCTGGCGCACGAGCGAGCCCGGCAACGTCAGCTCGACGCGTTCCACCGTCGCCGCCAGCCGCTGCCGTCGCGTGCGCAGTTGCCGCTCGCTGAGCCCTTGAAGACCGTCACCCATTAGCTTGTGTGTGTTTCTAGCACAGGCTACGGACACCTTCCCCACGATCACCCATCCAGCCCGCTGATTGCCGCCACCAGCTCGACCAGCCCGGCCAGGACCTCCGTCGTCAGCGGCGTCGACGCCGGCGCCGGCGCGCGATCGGTCGCATCCTCCGGGACACCGATCGTCCCGGACGGACCGCCCTCGCACACGTACAACCGGCCGTCGGCGTACCGCCGCTCGAACAGGACCGCCAGCCGCTGCCCCCGCAACGGATGGAACGGATGCGTGACCAGCAACGAGTCACACATCGCGTTGGCGACTCCCGCACTATGCGCGC
>DATFQI010000067.1:0-8028 GCA_035264365.1 Solirubrobacteraceae bacterium | reverse complement strand
GCGTGGCTGTCGACCGACTTCCGCGAGTTCCGCGGCGAGGACGCGGTGGCGCGCGGTTGGCTGGTGCGCGCGCACCGGCTGCTCGACCCGCTGCCGGAGTCCGCCGACCACGGCTGGCTGGCGCTCAACGAGGGCTCGTTCGCGCTCAACGTGGAGCTCGACCCGGTCGCCGCGGCCCGCCACGCACGCTTCGCGGCGCGGCTCGGGCGCGAGCTGGCCGTCGCCGACCTCGAGGCCGTCGGGCTCGCGCTCGACGGGATCGCCGAGGTGATCGGCGGGCGCGTCGCCGAGGGCATGCGGCTGCTCGACGAGGCGTCTACGATCGCGGCCGCGGAGCAGCTGCGCTTCCCGCTCTCGCAGGGGTGGGCGCTCTGCTACCTGATCGCGGCCTGCGACGGCGTCGGGGACTTCCCGCGCGCGACGCAGTGGTGCATGGTCATGCGCGACGTCGCCGAGCGCTGGGGCGCGCGCCAGCTGATCGGCGTCTGCCGCAGCACCTACGGCCGCGTGCTGGCCACCAGCGGCGACTGGGTGGGCGCGGAGGGCGAGCTGGTCGCCGCGGTCGCCGACCTCGAGGCGACCCGGCCGGGCCAGGCCTCCGGCGGGCTGTCGCGGCTCGGCGAGCTGCGCGCACGCCAGGGCCGCACCGACGAGGCACGGGCGCTGTACGAGCGGGCCGGCCCGTCCGGCGTGCTCGGGCTCGGCGACATCGACCTCCACGACGGCCGCGCCGCGGACGCCGCCGACGCCGCCGAACGCGTGCTGCGCCGGCTGCCGCCCGCCGACGTGCTCGGTCGCGTGCCGGCGCTGGAGCTGCTCGTGCGCGCCGCCGCCGAGCTCGGCCGCATCGACGAGGCGCGCATGGCCTTCGAGGAGCTCGAGCGCGCGTGCGCGCTGCTCGGCACGCCGTACCTGCTCGGGCGTGTGCGGCTCGCGGCCGGGGAGCTCGCGCTGGCGGCCGGCGACCACGAGGAGGCGCGGCGCGCGAGCGAGGACGCGATCGACCGCCTGACCGACGCCTCCGCGCCCTACGACGCGGCCGTCGCCCGGCTCTCGCTCGCCCGCGCGCTGCTCGGCCTGCGCCGCGAGGAAAGCGCCGCCGCCGCGGCGCGCGCCGCGCGAGACGCGTTCGCCGCGCTCGGGGCGGCCCGCGAGCTCGCGGCCGCCGAGGCGCTCGTGGCGAGCACCGCCGGCACCCTCGCCGGTCACGGCACCGGGGCCCCGGAGGCGCGCGCGGCCACCGCGCGCGGCGCGGCCGGCGCGCAGGCGCTCGGCGAGCTCTCCACGCGCGAGGTCGAGATCCTGCGGCTCGTGGCCCAGGGGCTCAACGATGCGGAGATCGCCGAGCGGCTCGTGCTCAGCCCGCACACGGTGCACCGCCACGTCGCGAACGTGCGCACGAAGCTGCGGTTGCCGTCGCGCACCGCCGCCGTCGCGTACGCGGCGCGCGCCGGGCTGCTGTAGGCGCGCGCGGCGCCCGGCGGTACGATCCGGCCGAGCGCGCCCCGGCGAGCGCGCCCGGCTCGCGGACAGGGCCCGAGGCCCATCGCCGACGGCAGGACCCGCGCACCCGTGACGCCATCGACTCGGGCGCCCGGTGGGATGCGAGCACGCCGATGCGCCGGAGAGGATCGTGATGGAGCTGGACCTGGAGCAGGCGCGCCGCCGGGCGAAGGAGCGGCTGCGGGCCGCCCGCCGGGGCGATCTGGTGCTGCGCGACGACCGCGAGCCGCGGCTCGCCGACGCGCAACGTTCGGTGGCGAACGAGCTCGGCTTCGCGTCGTGGCCGGCGCTCGTGGCCCACGTGGAGGCGACGGGCGGCGACCGGCGCAGCGCGCCGCCCGGCTCGTGCGCGAGGCGCTGGCCGGGCGGGCCGAGCGCGCGGAGGCGCTGCTCGCGGCCGATCCCGGCCTGGCCCGCGGCGACCTCGCGGTGGCGCTCGTGCTCGGCGACGCGGACACGGTCGAGCGGGCGCTCGCCGCCGATCGGACGCTCGTCTCGCGCGAGCTGCCCGGCGCGGGGCGTCGGCCGCTGTCGTGCGCGTGCCACTCCGCGTTCCTGGCGCCCGACCAGCCGCGCGCGGCCGGTGTGCGGGGCGTCGTCGAGCTGCTGCTCGACGCGGGCGCCGACCCGAACGAGACGTTCGAGAACGAGTACGGCGCGATGCCGGTGCTCTACAGCGCGGCGGGCGTCGCGCACGACCCGAAGACGACGCGGCTACTGCTCGACCGCGGCGCGAACCCGGACGACGGCGAGTCGGTCTACCACTCGGTCGAGGCGCAGAGCACCGAGTGCCTCGAGATCCTGCTCGAGCGTGGTGCAACGGTGCGGCACACGAACGCGCTCGGCAACGCGCAGCGGCGGCCCGACATGCAGCGGCTGCTGCTCGAGCGCGGTGACCTGCGCCCGTCGGACCCCGAGCTGCGCGACGCGCTGCTGTGGGTGCGCGGCGAGGAGTCCGCGCGGCTGCTGATCGCGCACGGCGCCGACCTCGAGGCGCGCTCGTGCGTGGCGAGGCGGTGGCCCGCCCGGCCGCCGCGACGCTGCGCCGGGCCGACGCCGAGCTGCTGCCGATGTTCGCCAGCGCCGGCAGCGATGACGTCGTCGAGCGGCTGCTCGAGGCGGGCGTCCCGCTGCACGCGCGCGGCGTCGGCGAGGGCACCGCGCTGCACTACGCGGGCATGTGGGGGCGCGCGAGCACGGTCGAGCTGCTGCTCGCCCGCGGCGCCGAGCGAACCTGATGGCCGGCCCGCCGGAGCACCCCTCCAACGCGCTCGGCTGGACGGCGTGGGGTTCGCGGAACCTCGATCCCGGCGGCGAGCGCGTCGAGGGCTATGTGGCCGCGGCGCGCGCGCTGATCGCCGCGGGCGCGAGCGTCACCGAGGGCATGGCCGACATCGCCGCCGACGACGTCGCGGTGCTGCTCGAGGAGGCCGAGCAACGCGACGAGCGCCTCTACGAGCTGGGCGAGGTGCTCGTGCGTGTGCGCTGCCGCGGCGGCCGCTGCGAGATCGACGACCGCGGCTGGGCGGTCGAGGTGGGCGGCCGCGCGCCCGGCTGGCACGAGGTCGCCGAGCGCGCCGCGGCCGAGCTCGGCTGGTCGGTCTCGCGCAGCGGGCGGGTGCTCGTCGGCGTCGCGGCCGACCGCGACATCCACGACCTCGTCCGCCGCACCGCCGACGCCGCGCACGCGGTGCGCGACGCGCTGCTCGACCTCTGACGCAAGAAAGGTGTCAGACACCTTTCTTGCGCTGGCCGGTTCCGGCCATTCCGCTCAAGATGGCCGCTCCGGGCGAAGTCCAGCGGCCGTCGCGGCCGTAGCGTCGGCGCATGACCACGATCGCGCCGTCCCTTCTCCACGAGCCCGGCTCGCCCGCCTACGAGGACGCGTGCGTCCTGTTCAACTCGATGATCACGACGCGGCCGCGCTACGTCGCGCGCTGCTCGTCGCCGGACGACGTCGCCGCGGCGCTCGCCTTCGCGGCCGAGCGCGGGCTCGAGGTCTCCGTGCGCGCCGGCGGCCATGCGGTCAGCGGCCGAGCGCTGTGCGAGGGCGTCGTGCTCGACCTGCGCGGGATCGACTTCGTCGAGATCGACCCCGCACAGCGCGTCGCGCGCGTCGGCGGCGGCGCGACCTGGGCGCAGGTCGACCGCGCAACGCAGGAGCACGGCCTCGCCACGACCGGCGGGCGCGTCTCGAGCACCGGGGTCGCCGGTCTCACGCTCGGCGGCGGCTCGGGCTGGCTCGAGCGCAAGCACGGCCTCGCGTGCGACAACCTGCTCGCGGCCGAGCTCGTCACCGCCGACGGCGAGCGAGTGCGCGCGTCGGCGACCGAGAACCCGGAGCTGCTGTGGGCGCTGCGCGGCGGCGGCGGCAACTTCGGCGTCGTCACGGCGCTCGAGCTGACCCTGCACCCGGTCGGCCCGGAGGTGCTCGCCGGCATCGTGCTCTACCCGCAGGAGCGCGCCGGAGAGCTGCTGCGCGCGTTCCGCGACGTGATGCGCGACGCGCCCGACGAGCTGAGCCTCGCCTACGCCAGCCTGACGGTCCCCGACGACCCCGACTTCGACGCATCCTGGATCGGCCGCCCGGCGGTCGCGGTGGCCGGCATGTGGGCGGGCGAGGTGGCCGACGGCGAGCGCGCGCTTGCGGGCCTGCGCGGCCTCGGCGACCCGATCGCCGACTTCTTCGGCGCCATGCCCTACGCGGACTTCCAGTGCATGCTCGACGACCCGCCCGGCTACCGGAACTACTGGACGGCCGAGCAGGCCGACGACCTCCCGGACGAGCTCGTCGACGCGATCGTCGCCCATTGCGCGGACCGGCCCGCGGGCCCGTCGCAGCTGTTCCTGGTCGGCTGGGGCGGCGCGATGGCGCGGATCGGCGCCGAGCACTCGCCGCTGGCCGAGCGCGGCGCGCGTTTCGTCGTGCACCCGCTGTCGCTGTGGGAGGACCCGGCCGACGATGTCGCGGCGATCGCCTGGTCGCGGGGGTTCCGCGAGCTGATGGCCCCGTACCGCACGGGCGGCTCGTACCTGAACTTCCTCGGCGACGAGGGCGGCGACCGCGTGCGCGCGGCGTTCGGCGCGGAGCGTCACGCCCGGCTGGCGGCCGTCAAGGCCCGCTTCGACCCGCGCAACGTCTTCCGCGGCAACCACACGATCGAACCCGCCGCATGACCCGGCGGCGGCCGGCCGCGAGCGGCGCAGCCGTGAGTGCCGCCGCGGCGGGCGGTGCTGGGGCGAGCGGCGCTCGCGACCTGCGCCTGCTCGCGTTCGCGGTCGGCGTGTCGGCCGCAGGCGACTTCATCGCGCTGATCACGCTCTCGCTGAAGGTGCACGACCTGACCGGCAGCGCGTTCGCGGTGTCGGCGCTGTTCGGCGCGACGATGCTGCCGATCGTCGCGCTCGCCCCGCTCGGCGGGCGGCTCGCGGACCGCGTGGAGAGCACCCGGGTCCTGCTGGCCGCCTCGCTCGCGCAGGCGCTCGTCGCCACCGCGCTCGCCTTCGTGGACCCGCTCGCCGGGATCCTCGCGCTGACGGCGCTGCTGACCGCCGGCGCGGCGATCGCGCAGCCGGCCGAGTTCGCGCTTGTGCCGGCCGTGGCGGGTGCGGACCGGCTCGCCGCCGCGAGCGGGCGGATGGAGGCGGCGCGGTACGCCGGCTTCACCGCCGGCCCGCTGCTCGCGGCCGGGCTCGTCGCGCTCGGCGGCACCCAGCTCGCGCTGCTCGTCAACGCCGCCAGCTTTGCGGCCGTCGCGCTCGCCGCCGCCGGGCTGCGCACGCGCCGCCACCCGGAACCGCACGCCGCGGCCCACGAGGACCGCGCCGCCGGCCTGCGGGCGCTGCTCGGCGACCGCGTGCTGCGGCCGGTCGTGCTGGCCGCGGTCGGCGCGCTGCTGTTCATCTCCGCGTCGATGACCGCCGAGGTCTTCTACGTCAAGGACGTGCTCGGCGCGGGCGATGCGGGCTACGCCGCGATGTTCGCCGCCTGGACGCTCGGGATGGTCTTCGGCGCGCTCGCGCTGCCGCAGCGCGTCCCGCCCGCGGCGATGGCCGCCGCCGCCCTGCTCGCGCTCGGCCTGCAGGGGTTCGGGATGGCCGCTCAGACCGCCTGGGCCGTCCTGCCCGCCGCGCTCGCCGGGTACCTCGTCGGCGGCGTCGGCCACGGGCTGAAGAACGCGCTCGTGCGGACCGTGATCGCGCAGCGCGTGGCGAGCGCGGCGCACGGGCGCGCGTTCGCCGCCTACAACGCCGCGCGCAACGCGGCCGAGCTGGGCGCGCTCGGCGCCGGCGGCGCGATCGTCGGCGCGGCCGGCGCCCGCAACGCGCTCGTGATCGCGGGTCTCGGCCCGATGATCGCCGCGCTGCTGGGGCTCGCGGCGCTACGCCAGCAGCGGCCGCAGCAGCGCCAGCGCGGCCTCGCGCCCCGCCTCCAGCCCAGCGCGCACGACGCCTGAGTCGGACTCGAGCCGGGAAACGCGCGGGGAGTCCGCGGGCGGGCGGATGCCGAGCACCGCCTCGTGATCCTCGAGCAGCGCGTCGTCGGCCGCCAGCCGCGCGGGGCGCTCGAGGTAGCCGCGGCGCACCGGCTCGCCCAGCCGCCGCAGCAGGGCTCCCGTGACCGCACGCGACACCCGCGAGGGCCGCTCGGAGTCCTGTGGCCGGCGCGAGCGCAGCACCAGCACGTGCGTCGCTCCCGCCGCCAGCGCCGCATGGAACGGGATCGACTCGGCCATCCCCGCGTCGAGGTAGCTGCGGCCGTCGATCAGCACCGGCGGCCCGGCCAGCAACGGCAGCGCCGTCGTCGCGCGCAGCGCGAGCTTGAGCGTGGCGCGGTCGCGGATCGCCGGCCCGAGGTCGACCGCCCGCCCCGTCTCGACGTCGGTGGCGAGCGGATGGAAGCGCGCGCGATCCGCAAGCACCGCGTCGAAGCGCAGCGGCAGCACGTGCTCGTAGAGGTGCTCGACGAGATGGCGCGTGTCGACGACCGGCCGCCCGCGCAGCGCGTTCGAGCGCCGGATGTACTGGCGGATCAGGCCCGGGTCGGCGTACGGGCGCAGCCCGTCGGCCGGGTTGCCGCTCAGCAGCCAGACGGCGTTCAGAGCACCCGCAGACGCGCCGTAGACGTCGTCGAAGGCGTCCGTGAGGCCCAGCTCGTCGATCGCGATCGCCATCCCGGCGGAGACCGCGCCGCGCATCCCGCCGCCCTCGATCGCCAGCGCCAGCCGCGCGCCGTCGTCGCGGCCGCCGCCGAGCGCCCGCCGGCGCAGCACCTCCGCGACCGCGTGCGGCGCCGCGCTCACACGACCAGCGCGTCGAGCGCGGAGCGCAGCGACGCCGGGATCTCGGCCGGCCGTCGCGTCGCCCGGTCCACGAACACGTGCACGAACCAGCCCTCCGCCGCCAGCTCGCCCGCGCCCTTCTCGCGCAGCGCGATCTCGTAGCGCACGCTCGAGCGCCCGAGCTTGCCGACGCGCAGCCCGGCCTCGACCACCCCCGGAAAGGCGAGCGGCCCGTGGAAGTCGCAGTGCGACTCCGCACACAACCCGATCGTCCCGCCCGCGAAGATGTCCAGGCCGCCCTCGGCGATCAAGTACTCGTTGATGACGGTGTCGAAGTAGGAGTAGTACTCGACGTTGTTGACGTGCCCGTATACGTCGTTGTCCTTCCATCGCGTAGTGATCTCGCGCACGTGGGGGTAGCCGTCCATCGCGCGGCATCCTAGTCATCTGAAACACTTGCGCGATCTGTTGCACACGACGCAAGAAAGGTGTCAGACACCTTTCTTGCACGGAGGTGGAGCGTGCGAGGTTCTGAGCTGAGGGCGGCAGGGGAGCTGGCAGGCGAGGCGCTCGGCGGCGCCGGCGCGATCGTGCGCGACGTCCACCGCAGCGTCGCGGGCCGCGTGTTCGGGCTGCTCGGCAAGGGCGCGGCACCCGTGCGCGTCGCCCACGACGGGATCACCTCGGCCGTCCACTCGTCGGTGCGCGCGGGGCTGCGCGCCGTGCCGAGGGGCGGGGGCCGCGCGCTCGCGCTCAGCGCCCCGCCCGGCGCGCCGCGGCTGGCCGACACGCCGGGCGGCTCGTTCGCGCTCGGCGCGATCAACGGCATGTGGGGCGACCGCCTCGCGCGCGACCACGCGGCGCTCGCGCTCGGCTTCGACCTGCGCGTCGACGGCGCGCGCGAGCCGGGCGCGAAGATCGCGGTCTTCCTCCATGGCCTGTGCGAGACCGACGAGGCCTGGCGCCTCGGTGGCGGGTCGACCTACGGCGAGCGGCTGCGCGAGGACCTCGGCCACACGCCGGTCTACGCCCGCTACAACACCGGCCGCCACATCTCCGACAACGGGCGCGCGCTGTCCGCCGCGCTCGAGGCGCTCGTCGAGGAGTGGCCGGTGCCGGTCGACGAGCTCGTGCTCGTCGGGCACTCGATGGGCGGGCTCGTCGCCCGCAGCGCCTGCCACTACGGCGAGCGCGACGGCCGCTCCTGGATCGGCGAGCTGCGCCACGTCGTCTGCCTCGGCTC
>DATFQI010000066.1:0-14600 GCA_035264365.1 Solirubrobacteraceae bacterium | reverse complement strand
CCGCGGCCTACGGCGGCACCAAGGAGCTGATGGAGCTCGTGGCGCCCGCCGGCAGCGTCTACCAGGCCGGCACGCTGAGCGGCAACCCGCTCGCCGTGGCCGCGGGCCGCGCCGCGCTGAGCATGCTCGGCGAGGAGACCTACCTGCAGCTCTCGGACATCACGCTCCAGCTCGCCGACGGCTTGCGCGAGGCGGCGGGCGCGCGGCCGGTGCAGGTCGCCCACACCACGGGCCTCGTCACCGTCTTCTTCAGCGAGCAGCCCGTGCACGACTACGCGGGCGCGAGCGCGTGCGACACCGAGGCGTACGGAGCCTGGTGCCGCGCCCTGCTGGCGCGCGGCGTCTACCCGCCGCCGTCGCAGTTCGAGGCCTGGTTCCCCTCGCTCGCGCACGGCTCCGAGCACCTCACGCGGACGCTCGAGGCCGCGGCCGCCGCCTTCGACGAGATCAGCGCGTGAGCCTCGCCGAGACCCTGCGCGGCGAGGGCGGGCTGATCGCCGCCGCCGTCGCCCCGGACGCGCCCGCCGACGGCGACGGTCCCTACGCCGCTGTGCTCGCGGCGATCCGCGAGGGCTACGAGCAGCACTATGGCGAGGGCCGCGTGATCCGCACCGAGGACCGCGACCTGGCGCTGCTGGCGGGCGACCGGCTGTACGCGCTCGGGCTCGCGCTGCTGGCCGAACGCGGCGACCTGCCCGCCGTCACCGTGCTCGCCGACCTGATCTCCGAGTGCGCCGCCGCGCAGGCCGAGCTGGACCCGGCCAGGGCGGACGCCGCGTGGGCCCGCGCCACGTCCGCGCTGCAGGGTGCCGACTAAGCTGCCCGGCCGTCCCTCGGTCGATATTGTTCGCCGTCCCTCTCCGACCGGAACCCACGTTCGTGCCTGACCCCCGCAAGACGCCGAAGTCCAAGTACACCGCCGACCGCGACGTCGCGGGCGCGTTCGAGGGCGAGACCGTCACGCGGCGGCGCTTCATGACGCTGACGGCGCACGGCGCCGGCGCCGTGGCCGTCACGGCCTTCGCGCTGCCCGCGCTCGGCTTCGCGGCCGGCTCGGCGATCTTCGAGCGGCCCGAGGTCCAGTGGGAGACGGTGGGCTCGGTCGACGACTTCCCGAGCGACACCTACGTGCCGAAGGTCGTGACCGAGGTGACGGGGGTCGGGCAGACCGGCAAGACCACGGTGTACATGCGCAAGCGCAACGCCGAGGACCAGCCGCCGAACCCCGACCCGATGCCCGCGGGCACGACCGCCGAGTTCATCGCGATCTCCACGCGCTGCATGCACCTCGGCTGCCCGGTGCGCTTCGTCGAGGCCTCGAAGAAGTTCATCTGCCCGTGCCACGGCGGCGTCTACAACTTCGACGGCGGCGTCTCGGGCGGCCCGCCGGTGCGCCCGCTCGACCACTTCTACGTGCGCGTCCAGGACGGTCAGGTCCAGGTCGGGCCGCGCTACTCGGTCAACTCCGAGTTCCGCCGCTTCCCGAGCTACCGCGATCCCGGCCAGGCGCTGGACGGCATCGGTCAGTACATGTACCCCGGCCGCTTCTCGACCCCCAAGCTGCCCAACTAGGACCTCGACATGAAGCTGCCCAAGCTCCCGGCCCCGCCGCTTCCCAACGCCCTCCAGGGCCGCCCGCAGAGCCCCGCCGAAGACCGGCGCCCCGGCCCCGTCGAGCAGGTCAAGGAGGCCGGCATCTCCGCCGTCGACTGGGTCGACGAGCGCACCTCGCTGGCCGGCGGCCTGCGCTGGGTGCTGTTCCGCAAGGTGCCCAAGGGCACGAACTGGTTCTACACGCTGGGCTCGGCGACGCTGTTCGCCTTCCTCTCGCAGGCCGTCACGGGCGTGTTCCTGGCGATGTACTACCGGCCCGACGCGGCTGGCGGCGCCTACGAGTCGGTGCGGCACATCACCAACGAGGTGTTCCTCGGCGAGTTCGTGCGCGGCATGCACAAGTGGGGCTCGTCGGTGATGGTGATCCTGGTCTTCCTGCACATGGCCAGGGTGTTCTTCTTCGGCGCCTACAAGTACCCGCGCGAGCTCAACTGGGTGATCGGCGGCGTGCTGCTGATCCTCACGATGGTGATGTCATTCACGGGCTACCTGCTCCCGTTCGACCAGCGCTCCTACTGGGCGACGATCGTGGGCGTGAACATCAACGGCACGGGCCCGGTGGTCGGGCCGTACCTGTCCGACTTCCTGCGCGGAGGGGCGGAGTTCGGCGCGACCACGCTGTCGCGCTTCTACGCGATCCACATGCTGCTGATCCCCGGCGCGCTGATCGCGCTGATCGGCGCGCACCTGTACCTCGTCACCAAGCTCGGCACGACCGCGCCGCCGTGGCTGAAGGCCAATGGCGACGGCCGCGACAAGCAGGACCGCGTGTGAGATGAAGCACAGCGAGAAGGAGCTCTACCTCCGGGAGTACTCGCTCCTGAAGGCGCAGGGGAAGCCGTTCTTCCCCTACGCGGTCGCCAAGGACTCGATCATGGCGTGCGTCGTGCTGGCGTCGATCATCGGGATGTCGATCCTCTTCGGCGCCGAGCTGGGCCCGAAGGCCGACCCGACGACGACCACCTACGTGCCGCGGCCGGAGTGGTACTTCTTCTTCCTGTTCGAGCTCCTGCGCGTGATCAAGCCCGCGCTGCTCGTGCCGCTGGCCACCATCGGGGTCCCGACGATCCTGATGATCCTGATGCTGCTGGTGCCGTTCATCGACCGCGGCCCGGAGCGGCGGCCCGAGCGGCGCCCGATCGCGATGGTCACGGCGCTGTTCGTGATCTGCGCGATGGGCTACCTGACCTACCTCGGCGCCTCGGCCGGCTCACCGAACGAGATCGACATGAAGGTCGCCGCGCAGTACGAGCCCGGCAAGCTGATCGTGGCCCAATCCGGCTGCCTCGCCTGCCACAAGATCGGCGAGAACGGCAACGACGGTCCGGGCCCGGAGCTGAGCGACATCGGCGACAAGCTGTTGCCCGGCGCGATCCAGCGCACGCTCGAGAACCCGACGGCGCCGATGCCCTCCTACCGGGAGCTCGACCCGGAGAAGAAGCGGGACCTGGTCGCGTTCCTGTCACAGCTCAAGGGCGACGACAGCAACCCCGGCGAGCAGTAGCCCGCGCATGAGCGCCGGCGCCCGCAGCGGCACCCTCGAGGAGGGGCAGGTCCGCGCGATGTTCGACCGCATCGCCGGCCCGTACGACCTCATGAACTCCGTCATGACGGCGGGGCTGCACCACCGCTGGCGCGAGCGCGCGGCCGACCTGGCGCGCGTGGGGCCCGGCTCGCGGGCGCTCGACGTCGCCACCGGCACCGGCGACCTCGCGATCGAGCTGGCCTCGCGCGGGGCCGACGTGGTCGGCTCGGACTTCTCCGAGGGCATGCTCGACGTCGCGCGGCGCAAAGCGCCGGGGCTCACGTGGGAGCAGGGCAACGCGCTCGCGCTGCCCTACCCGGACGCCTCCTTCGACGCGGCCACGGTCGGCTTCGGGGCACGCAACTTCTCCGACCTTCCGCAGGGGCTGCGCGAGATGGCGCGCGTGGTGCGGCCCGGCGGGCGCGTCGTGGTGCTCGAGATCACGACGCCGCAGAAGCCGCCGCTGTCGACGTTCTTCTCGCTCTGGTTCGACAGGATCGTGCCGATGCTGGGCAAGCTCGCGAAGGAGCCCGAGGCGTACACGTACCTGCCGAGCTCGGTGAGGCGCTTCCCCGGCCCGCAGGCGCTGGGCGGAGAGCTGGCGGCCGCGGGCCTCGTCGACGTCCGCTGGATCCTGACCGCGGGCGGGATCATCGCCCTGCACTCCGGGACGAGGGCTGCCTGATGGCCAGCGCCGAGTCGGTAGCCGCGGTGATCGAGGCGGGCGGCGCGCACGTCCCGGAGCTGATGGAGCGCCTCGAGGCGCGGCTCGCGGAGCTCGCGCGCTCGCATGGCGCGGTGCTGGCCGAGCACGCGGGCTCGACGATCGCGGCGGGCGGCAAGCGGCTCCGTCCGCTGCTGGTCTTCGTGGCGGCGGGACCCGAGCCGCGCGACCCGGCCGCGGTGCTGCGGGCGGCCGTCGCGGTGGAGCTCGTGCACTCCGCGACGCTCGTGCACGACGACGTGCTCGACGCGGCGCCGCTGCGGCGTGGCCGGCCGACCGTCGTGGCCACGGCGGGCCGCGCGATGGCGACCGCGACCGGCGACCTGCTGTTCTCGCGCGCGTTCGCGGAGCTGGCCGGCGGCGGCAGCGCGGAGGCGGTGCGGATCCTCTCCGACGCCTCGTCGGCGCTCGCGCAGGGGGAGCTGCTCCAGCGCGAGGACGCCTGGGACGCCACGATCACGCGCGAGCGCTACGACCGCCGCTGCGACCTCAAGACAGCGCGGCTGTTCGAGGCCGCCTGCCGGCTGGGCGCGCTCGGCGGCGCCGGGGACCCGGACGTGCTGGGCCGCTTCGGCCGCTCGATCGGGCTCGCCTTCCAGCTGCTCGACGACGTGCTCGACGTCTCGGGGCCCGCCGAGCGGACGGGCAAGCACCGCGGCACCGACCTGCTCGACGGCACGGTCACGCTGCCCCTGATCCTCGCGCGCGACCGCGACCCGGAGCTCGCGGAGGTCGACCTGCGCGGCGTGCGCACGCCTCAGCAGGCGGAGCGGGTGTGCGACGCGATCGCCGCCACGGGCGCCCTGGAGGCCGCGCGGGCGGAGGCGCTGGAGATGGTCGAGGCGGCCAAGGCCGCCCTGCCGGCACTCCCGGAGGCCCAGCAGGGAGCGCTCGAGCTGGTGGCCGACGGGGTCGTCGACCGCTACAGCTAGCCGGGCGGCTAGAAGTCTTCCGGGAGGATCGCGTCGGCGCCCAGGGCGCTGACGAAGCGGTCGATCTCGTCCTCCATGTTCGCCTGGGTGAGGCGCTTGAGATCGCGCATGAGCGCCTCGGTGCCGCGGTCGAGCTCGTCGTCGAAGCGGTCGACGGTGGGCTGGTCGAAGACGCCGAGGTCGTTCCACTCGCAGTTCGGGCAGCGCAGGAGGACCTCCCAGTGCGTCGGGGAGACCTCGGACCACTCGACGGGGAAGACGAGCTCGCGGTCGCAGTCTGGGCAGACGTGCAGGTCGCCGGTGCCGGTGCGCTCGCGGGTCGGAAGCGGCTCGGTGGCGGCGGCCTCGGCGAGGTTCTCGAAGTACACGACCTCGATCGCCCGGCCGGATGGAAGGACGACGCGACGGACGTGCTGGCTGTTGGGATCGGAGTAACTCATGCTCTCAAGAGGGAGTGGCTTGCTGCCCTCCTGATCGGCGCCCTGGAAAGATCCTTGACTCGTACATCCGTGCATGTCGCGGGCGCTACCCTTCGTTGGGGTCCTCAACGGCCAACGACCAGCGAGGTTTCGCGGTGCCCAACATCGGACCAACGGAGCTGATCATCGTCCTGGTGATCGTGCTCCTTATCTTCGGCCCCAAGCGCCTTCCGGGGCTCGGCAAGCAGCTCGGCTCCGGCATGCGCGAGTTCAAGGACTCCATCTCGGGCAAGGGCGGACGCGATGACGACGACGAGGCCGCGCAGGCCGAGAACCGCCGGGAGACCGAGGCTGCCCTCGGCCGTCCGGAGGGCGAGCAGGCCCCGCTCGAGGGCCAGGTCGTCCACGACCGGCGGCCCTAGCCGAGCGCAGGACCGGATCCACGCATGGCCCGCGCCGCGCTGAGGCCGGTCAACTACGACGACCGCCTGAGCCTCGTCGAGCACCTCGACGAGCTGCGCACGCGGCTGATCCTGTGCCTGGTGGCGTTCCTGGTCTGCTTCGGCTTCGCCTTCTGGCAGAACGGCACGTTGCTGGAGATCATGAACCGGCCGCTCACGAAGACGGCCTTCCAGTCCGGAAGCCAGGATCCGTTCGAGCGCGCGGCGAACTTCCAGCAGAAGCAGAAGGCGCTCTACCTCAAGCAGGCGGCGGCCTACGCCGCGCTCGCGGCAGACGATGGGCTGAAGTCCGACACGCGGGCGATGTTCGAGGAGCTCGCGCGGGACGCGCGCGTCACCGCGGAGGCGACGCCGCCGCGCGCGGGGAAGCGGCCGATCACCACCGGGGTCGGCGAGCCGTTCACGGCCACCTTCAAGGTCGCGGCGTACGCGGCGCTGTTGTTGGCGATGCCGCTGCTCCTCTTCCAGGCCTATGCGTTCCTGCTGCCGGCGTTCTCGCCGCGCGAGCGCGAGGTGGCGCTGCCGCTGCTGCTCGCCGTGCCGTTCCTGTTCATCGCGGGCGTGGTGTTCGCCTATTACCTGGTGCTGCCGCCGGCGATCAGCTTCCTGCAGAACTTCAACGACGACTCCTTCGACATCCTCCTGCAGGCGAGGGACTTCTACTCGTTCGAGATCCTCGTGCTGATCGCGATGGGCGGGCTGTTCCAGATCCCGGTCGGCATCCTGGCCGCCACGCGGCTCGGCGTGATCACCCCGCAGCAGCTGCGCAAGGGCCGCCGCTACGCGATCGTGATCATCGCGATCATCGCGGCGCTGCTGCCGGGCCAGGACCCGGTGACGATGCTGATCCTGGCCGCCCCGCTGTGGGTCCTCTATGAGGCCTCTATCCTCTTCGCATCGCTGCTCGACCGGCGCGCCGCGCGCGCCCGGGCCCGCGAGGAGGCAGAGGAGGCCACCTCGGGCGACATCGAGCTCCATCCAGACCGGGACCACTGACCAAGATTCCATGCTGTTCGACCTGAGAGGCCGCGGCCGCCGCCGCACCGTCAAGATCGTCTACATCACGCTCGCGCTGCTCATGGGCGGCGGCCTCGTGCTCTTCGGCATCGGAGGCGGCGGCGCGATGCAGGGCGGCCTCGTCGACGCGATCACCGGCTCCTCCGGTGGCGACACCGGCTCCGACCGCTTCGACAAGGCCGAGAAGGACGCCGTCACGCGCACCCGGACGAACCCGCAGGACGCCGCGGCCTGGGCCGCGCTCGCCCGCGCCCGCGTGCAGAGCGCCGGCATCGGCGACAACTTCGACCCCAACACGGCCACCTACACCGAGGCGGGCAAGGCGAAGCTCACGCAGGCCGCCGACGCGTGGGAGAAGTACCTCGCGCTCGAGCCGAAGAAGCCCGACGACCGCGTGGCCGGCCTGATGGTGCGCGCCTTCGACCAGACGGGCCTCAACCGCCCCGCGGACGCCGCGGCCGCGCAGGAGATCATCACCGAGGCGAGACCGTCCGCGAACACCTACGCGACGCTGGCGATCTACGCCTACCAGGCGGGCCAGACCCGCAAGGGCGACCTCGCCCGCAACGAGGCGCTCGAACGCGCGCCCAAGGACGAGCGCAACACGCTCAAGGACTCGCTGGACCAGGCCAAGCAGCAGGCGGTCGCCCAGCAGCTCCAGCAGCAGCAGGGCTCGGCCACGCCGACGCCCACGCCCAAGAAGGAGAAGTAGCCGGGGCAGGACGCCTTGGCTACCATTGGGCACCCGCGCCCTTGTAGCTCAACTGGCAGAGCAGCGGACTCTTAATCCGAAGGTTCCAGGTTCGATTCCTGGCGGGGGCATTTCTCACCTGGTAGTTGACTCGCGCCGGGCGTCTCACGCCCGCGGGACACGGCGGTCCGTGACTCGGTCCCGAGGCGCCTGGGTAGGCCGTCGCGGACTTCCTGCGGGCGGCCCCGACACACCCGTAGTTGTCGGCTGCCCGCGTAACGACTCTTCGCCAATGGTGTCTTTGTTGGCGTACCGCCAATAACGTTGGCACGCCCAAAGAAAGACAAGTACGCAATGCGTAAGCTCCTCATCGCAGGCATGGCTGTCGCCATGCTTGCCATCATCCCGTCCGCCGCCTCGGCGGACGTGCCGCGCTGCGAGGCGTCGGTCCCGGTCAGCACGACGGTCACGACCGCGACGTTTACGGCGCTCCAGCCGAAGGACACGGAGAACCAGTTCAACAACGTGTGGAAGCACGACTTCACCGTCATCGTCAACGCTGACGGCTCGTTCAGCGGTACCAGCAACACGACGGACAACGGCGGCGCATTCGCCTGGGCCGAGACGGTCACCGGCTCGTTCAACGCTGACAAGACGCGCGTCAGCTTCAAGACCCTGCCTGTCGGTGGCGGCGCGACGTTCAAGGTGACGGACGCGGCGTACAACGTCTCGGTTGACGTCGACACCGAGGGCACTTGGCCTGCCAACGACATCCAGATGATGATTTCGACGCCGGACATCACGTCTGCGACGACGACCACGCCTGGCACTGAGTCCGTGAAGAACCACGGCCAGTACGTCAAGGCGCTGGGCGGCGGCAAGGTCGCGGCGCAGGCTTGCGCCGGCATGCCGGTCAACTCCACGCAGGGCGTCAAGTAGCAGCGAAGTAGGACCGGTCGCTCACGAGGCGACCGATAGGACGAGCTAGGCCCGGCTCGCGCCGGGCCTAGCTCGTTGAACCGCGCCTCGCGGCCCTCGGCGGCCTCACGGGAGGGCGTCCCGGGCGCTCTCCAGCTCGCGGCGTGCCCGGTCGGACGTCGACGGCAGTATCGGATGCAGGCTGAACCGCGCCTCCTCGAACAGCTCGGTCAGGGTCGTCAGCGAGCGTTCCGGCATGCCCTGATCGCGCAGCACCCGCTCGAGGTACTCGCGCGGCGCCTCCGGGGCACCCCGGGGGAGCTCTCGCGACGCGAGGACCTCCTCCATCCGCGCGTATGCGTCGATCACCGCTCCGCGCGGGTCAGCCGGCTCGCGCAGGGCGACCAGCGCCGAGTCGAGCGCTCGCCGCGCCATCTCTCCGCCGGCCTCGGCATCCGCGGGCGACGGCTCGTCGACGGGGGGCTCCGGAGTCGGCAGCTCGCCGCGGCGCCGGCGCCGCAGCCCCCTCCACCTCAGGCGAGGCCGGCGTGGGCGCCAGCGCAGGAGTCGCGGCACGAGCACGACGGCCGCGGCGAGCAGCCCGACGAGGCCGGCCGCCGCCATGAGAACCAGCAACCAGGTCAGGTCCGGTCCGGTATCCAGCCCCCACCCCTCCCGGGGGTAGACCTCCGGGGGCAGGGCGCCCGGGACCGGGAAGCCCGACGTGATGGCCCCGATGTCCACGAGCTCTTCGCGGCTCGCGGGGGGCTCCACAGGGTCGAAGCGGCGCATCGGCTCGCTGCCGGCGATGGCCGCGGCGCTGATGAGCGCCGTCAGCGCCAGCACGAGGGCAGCGGTTCGGACGCCGTTCGCCTGCATCGCAGCAGTCGAGCATAAAGCCCCCGAGCCCGCATTATGCGGATAGGGTCATCGCACTGTGCCTGCTCGCGCGAGGAGACGGTGGGCCCGGAAATGAGCGTTGCCACCGAAGCGCTCTTCATCCTCGTCGCAGCCACGGGGGCGGGGGCCGGCGCGGCCGCACTCGCCAGGCTGCCGGCGCGCGGCGGCGGGCTCGACGATCACAAGAGCGCGCGCATCAAGCTCGATCCGCGGCCGGCCCAGTTCGTGCGGCTCGAGCGCATCGTCGCGTGGTCGGGCGAGAGCGGCTCGAGCGCCCACACGCGCCTGCGGCCGGTGCTCGTCGAGATCGCCGAGGCCCGCCTCGCCCAGCGGGGCCTCACGCTCGACCGGGACGCGGGGGAGGTGCGGCGCCTGCTCGGGCCGGTGGCCTGGGAGCTCGTGCGCCCCGACCGGCCGGCGCCGGGGCGTCGTGACACCCCCGGGCTCCCTGCCCGCCGGCTCGAGGAGATCCTCGATGCCCTCGAGGCGCTGTGAGCGGGCTCTCCGAGCTCGCCGGACGCGCCGCCCAGATCCTCGACGAGGTCGAGCTCGCGGTCGTGGGCAAGCGCGACGCGCTGGAGCTGGTGCTGCTCGGCCTGCTCGCGGACGGGCATGTGCTGATCCAGGACAACCCGGGCCTCGCCAAGACGCTGATCGCGCGGTCCTTCGCCTCCGTGACCGGTCTGCGCTTCGCCCGGGTGCAGTTCACGCCGGACCTGATGCCGTCCGACGTGACGGGGTCGTCGATCTACGACCAGCGCACTGGGGACCTGCGCTTCCAGCCCGGGCCGATCTTCACGAACATCCTGCTCGGCGACGAGATCAATCGCGCTCCCCCGAAGACCCAGGCGGCGCTGCTGGAGGCGATGCAGGAACGCCAGGTGACCGGCGAGGACGGCACTCGACAGCTCGAGCGTCCGTTCCTCGTCCTGGCCACCCAGAACCCGATCGAGTACGAGGGGACATATCCGCTGCCCGAGGCGCAGCTCGACCGCTTCCTGCTGCGGATCAGCGTGGGCTACCCGGACCGCGACGCGGAGCTCGACCTGCTCGCGCGCCGCCTCGACCGCGGCCAGGACGAGGTGGAGCTGCGGACGCTCGTCGAGCGCGACGAGCTGCTGGCGATGCAGCGGGCGGTCGAACGGGTCCATGCGGACACCGCGATCCTCGAATACGCCGTCGACCTCGTCACCGCGACGCGCGAGAGTCCTCAGGTGCACTTGGGATCGAGTCCTCGCGGCACGCTCGCGCTGCTCAAGCTGGGACGGGCAACGGCGGCGCTGGAGGGTCGCGACTTCGTGACCCCCGACGACATCAAGCGCGTCGCTGTCCCGGCGTTGGCGCACAGGGTCATGCTGCGTCCGGAGCTCTGGATCCAGCGGGTCGCCGCGGAGGACGTGGTGCGCGACTGCCTCGACAGCTGCCCGGTGCCGCCGGTCCGCGTCCTCGACTGACGATGACGCTCTCGCCGCGCCTGCGCGTCTACACCGCGCTCGCGGCGACCGCGCTCATCGGGGCGCTCGCGTTCGGCCGCCCCGACCTCGCGGTGCTCGCCACGCCGTTCGTGGTGCTCCTCGGCGCCGCCTTCACGGGCGCGCCGCTCGCGCTCGACGGACGCCTGGAGCTGGAGCGCGAGCGCGTCCTGGAGGGCGAGAGCGTGCGCGCGACGCTCACCGTCCACAACCGCGGGGCCGCCGCCCGCGTCGGGGTTGGTCCGCCGCAGACCGAGCGCTTGCCGACGCGTACGAGCTCGCTCGAGTGCTGGGTGCCCGCCGGCGAGCATCGGGGCGTCGCGTTCGAGCTGACCGTCGAGCGCTGGGGTCTCCACGTGGTCGGTCCGGTCGCCGTCCGCGCGCACGACCGGCTCGGCGCCTTCACGCTCGAGCGTACGCTCGGCGGGACCCAGGAGCTCCGCGCCTACCCGCGTGTCGATCGCCTGCAGAGGCTCGTCGCGCCGCTGCGCAACCGGCCCGTGCTCGGCAGTCAGGTGTCCCGCGAGCGCGGCGAGGGCATCGAGTTCGCGGACCTGCGCCCACTCGTTCCCGGCGACCGCGTGCGCAGCATCAACTGGCGCGCGAGCGCCCGGCGCGGCGTCCCCTACGTGAACGTGCACCATCCGGAGCACAGCGCCGACGTCGTGCTGTTCCTCGACACCTTCGCCGAGGCCGAGCGCGCGGAGGCCGGAACGCTCGATGCGGCGGTCCACGCGGCCGCGGCGCTCGCCTCGAGGTATCTGACGCGGCGCGACCGCGTCGCGCTCGTGAGCTTCGGCGGGGTCGTGAGCTGGCTGGCAGGGAGCCCCGGGACCAGGCAGCTGTATCGGATCGTCGACGCGCTGCTCGAGAGTCACGTCAAGCCCAGCTTCAGGTGGACGGACATCACGCACGTGCCGGGCCACCTGCTGCCGGCGCGAGCCCTCGTGCTCGGGCTGAGCCCATTGCTCGACGAGCGTGGGCTCGGCGCGCTGCTCGATCTCCGTGCCCGCGGCTACGACCTTGCCGTGATCGAGATCTCGCCGTTGGCTCTGGACGATGCCGGCTCCCACGAGCTGCCGCTGCGACTCTGGCGGCTCCAGCGCGAGGCGCTGCGCGCACGCTTCGAGCGCCTCGGCGTGCCGGTTGCGCGGTGGGATCGCCCGCATACCGATCTCGACCTCGTGATCGAGGAGGTGATCGCGTCCCGGCGGCACGCACGAGCCGTCCCGCGCGTGTAGCGACCGCTGCCGGGGCGCTCGCAGTGGCTGCGGGCCTCGGCGCCGCGGCCGCGCTCGACGCCGATGGCCGCGCGGCGGTCCTGGCCGGTGCGGGCGCCGCGATCCTGCTCCTGGGCCTGGGTCTGTCCATGAGGCGGCCCGCGGCGATCCCGAGCGCGCTGCTGGTGCTCGGCGCGCTGCACGTGATACCCCACGGCGGCCTGTCGATCGGCACGGTGATCTACGGCAGCGGCCTCCTCCTCACCGGCGAGCTCGCGTACTGGTCGATCGACGAGCACGGGCGCCGGCCCGTCGAGCCGGAGGTCTTCGTCCCGCGGCTCCTCGCGATCCTGGTGGTGGTGGGGGCCGGGATCCCCGCGAGCCTGGCGGTGTACCTGGCCGCCGGCGTCGACGTCTCGCGCTCGACGGCGTCAACGGCGGCGGGAGCAACGGCGATCGTGGCGTGCGTGGCCCTCCTCGCGGCAATGGCCCGGAGGCGCGTGAGGGTGTGAGGGATCCTTGGGGGGTGCCTCACGAAACCGCGCTACGGCGCGGTTTCGTCGTTGACCGGGGCCTTCGCGGCCGCCTTGCGGCGCGCGCCGCCGGAGGCAGACTTGCGCCGCGCGCCGTTGGCCTTCGGCTTCCGCGGGGCCGCCTTCGTCGCGGAGTCGCGGGACGGCGTGCCGGACGCCGAGCGGCTCGCTCCCTTGGCGGTCGCCTTGACGTCGCGCTGGATCGTCGCGACGAGCTCGGGCGCCACTTGCCCGAGGCGCTTGATGCCGGCGTCCGCCATTCCGGCCGCGCCCGCCCCGTAGAGGGCCGCCACCAGCAGGCCTCCCCGTGCTGGACGGCGTCCCAGCGCGGCGATCAGCCCGGCGGTGAGCGCACCGAACGCTCCGACGCCCAGCACCGCCGCTCCGCCGAGGAACCCGGCGCTCGTTCCCAGCTCGCGGCCCTGGGCCGCGAAATCCGCCACCACGAGACGCAGCTCCTCGCGGATCAGGCCCACCGACTCCTGCGACAGATCGCTCAGGACGTCGGTGATCGAGTTCTCGCGGAGGTCGGTGGTCATGTCAGCTGCTTTCGGATCTGCGATTGGTTGCGGGCGAGAGCGGTGGCGATCGGCGACTTCCTGATGCTGTGGAGGTAGGCGATGCACCAGTCGAGCTGGTCGAGCGCCGCCTCGGCGGCGGCGCGATAGCGCTCCCCATCGGCCTCGCGGCCCTCTGCTCCATTCGTCTTGCCTGGGTCGTCGGCCATAGCTGCAGCAAGCTCTCCCCGATGGCGGACATCGCTATGAACTCTCCGGAAACCGACGCGATCGAAAACTGACCGATCGGCCTGGCCTGCCGGCTTTACAGTGCTGCGCATTCAGCCGGTGCGGGCGTGCACGCGACGGCCGCGTCGCAGGCGGCGTTCTGCGATCCGATGGCGACCGCGGACGCGCGGGTGTTCGGCGGCTCGGTCACGGGCGGGAACGCGCTGGCCGGCCGCGGCGGCGTCGTGCGCGAGCCGGACCTGTCGCAGACGCACGCGGACATGCCCGCGAGCGCGAAGGGCAAGGCGGGCCGGAACTTCAAGGCCACGATCCCGGTGTACTTCCACGTCGTCACCGACGGCGCGATCGGCGCCGTGACCGACGCGCAGATCGCCGGCCAGATCGCGGTCCTCAACAACACCTGCGCCGGGGGCGAGGGCGGCGCGGCCACCGGCTTCAGCTTCAAGCTGGCGGGCATCACGCGCACGAGCAACCCCCCGTGGTTCTACGCGAACCCGGGCGGGGCCGACGAGCAGAAGATGAAGACCGCCCTCAAGCAGGGCGGCGACAACGCGCTCAACTGGTACTCGACGACCGCCGGCGATTACCTCGGCTGGGCGTACCTGCCGGACATCACGACGAAGCCCGGCAACACGAACCTGGACGGCGTGGTCGTCGACTGGGAGTCGGTGCCGGGCACGTCGGCGACCTACGCGGGCCGCTACGACCAGGGCGAGACGGGCAGCTACACGGAGTTCACCGCCGGCCAGGTCCAACGCATGCGCGACGCCTGGCTGCTGTACCGGGCGAGCTGAGCTACGCGACGATGATCGGCTAGCGTCGCCGGCCGCGATGCGCGTGCGGCCGGCGAGCCGATCCGACCACGGAGCGATCGCGGCCACCCTGGCGGCCGCGTTCGCCAGCGACCCCGTGATGCGCTTCCTGCTCGACGACGAGGCGCGCCGGCCGGCGCAGCTGCTGCGTCACTTCGAGGCTTCGATCCCGCTCTATGCGGCGTCCGGCTCGATCTGGGTCGCGGAGGATCTGACCGCCGCGGCGCTGTGGGTCGCCCCGGGCGCGTACCCGTTCCGCCTGCGCGAGGAGCTCTCGGTCGCCCGCGCGCGGCTCGAGGTGTTCGGCCGCGCGCCGCGGCGCGGGCTGGCCGTGCTGCGGGCGCTCGACCGCCACCACCCGCACGAGCCGCCGCACTGGTACCTGGACTACATCGGCGTCGAGCCCGCGGGCCAGGGCCGCGGGCTCGGGTCGGCGCTGCTGGAGCCGCTGTGCGCGCGCTGCGACACCGAGCGGCGCGGCGCGTACCTCAACGCCAGCTCGCCGCGCAGCCGCGAGCTCTACGCGCGCCACGGCTTCGCGGTGCGCAGCGAGCTGCGGCTGCCGTTCGGCGGCCCGCCGGTGTGGCGGATGTGGCGCGACCCGCGACCTGGCTAG
>DATFQI010000065.1:0-3547 GCA_035264365.1 Solirubrobacteraceae bacterium | reverse complement strand
CTCGCGCTCGAGGTTGCGCGCGCGGGCGATCACGTAGAGCGGCCGCTGCTTGACCTCGTCGTAGATGCGCCCGAGGTACTCGCCGATCATGCCCAGGGCGAGCAGCTGGATGCCGCCGATCAGCAGCACGACGAACAGCAGCGAGGGGACGCCGCGCTCGTAGATGCCGGTGTAGCGGGCGACGATCGTCAGCGGCAGCAGCAGCAGCGCGAACGCCGCGCAGGCGAAGCCGGCGACCGCCGCGACCTGGAGCGGGAAGTTCGAGAACGAGGTCACGCCGTCGAGCGCGAAGCGGATCATCCGGCCGAGGGGGAACTTCGTGGTCCCGGCGCCGCGGGCGGCGCGGTCGTACTCGACGACGTCGCGGCGGAAGCCGACCCACGAGCTCATCCCGCGCAGGAAGCGCGAGCGCTCGCGCATGCCCAGCAGGGCGTCGAGCGGCCGGCGGTCGAACAGCCGGAAGTCGCCGGCGTTGGGCTCGAGCTCGACCTGGGCGAGGCGGCCCATGATCGCGTAGAACCAGCGCGCGGTGGCGAGCTTCATGCGCGTCTCGCCCTCGCGCGCACGGCGCTTGGCGACCACGACATCGGCACCGTCGCGCCAGCGCTCGACCAGCTCCGGGATCAGCTCGGGCGGGTCCTGGAGATCGCCGTCGAGCATCACCACGGCGTCGCCGTTCGCATGGTCCAGCCCGGCGGTGATCGCCATCTGATGCCCGAACGGGCGCGAGAGGTGCAGCACGCGCACGCGCTCCTCGGCGGCCGCGACCTCGTCGAGGATCGCCGCGGTCCCGTCGGTCGAGCCGTCGTCGACGACGATCAGCTCGAACGGGACGTCCTCGAGCACGGAGACGACCCGCGAGCAGAACTCGCGGGCGAGCCCCTCCTCGTCGAGCATCGGGGCGACCACGCTCAACAGTCGCAACTCGCGCATCCGCGCCCAGTCTCGCACGCGACGGGGTCAGATCTTGCAATCGCGCATCGCGCCCCAGAGCGGAATCGGAATCCGCGTTTGCAGGGGAATGCTGGATTGCAAGATCTGACCCCTGTTGCGGGTGGGAGGGTCGGGTGCGAACATGTGTTCGATGTACGCCGAGCTCCACGCCCACTCCGCCTTCTCGTTCCTGGACGGCGCCTCGCTGCCCGACGAGCTGGCGGGGGCCGCAGCCGAGCTGGGCTACACGGCGATGGCGCTGACCGACCACAACTCGGTCTCGGGCTCGATGGAGTTCGCCCAGGCGGCAGGGGCGCTCGGGCTGCGCGCCATCCACGGGACGGAGATCGACCTCGACGACGGCCGCCACATCACGCTGCTGGTCGAGGACGCGACGGGCTGGCGCAACCTGTGCCGGATCCTCACGCGAGCGCACAGGGACACCCGCGAGAAGCACGAGCCTCCCCCGCAAGTTCCCCTGGAGACGATCGAGGAGCACGCGGAGGGCCTGATCTGCCTGAGCGGCTGCGCCCGCCAGGGCGTGCGCGACGAGCCGACGATGCGGCGGCTGCTCGCCGCCTTCGGCCCCGAGCGCGTGCGTGTGGAGCTGCAGCGCCCGTTCCAGCGCCACGACCGCACGCTCAACCGCGGGCTGTCCTCGATGGCCGCCCGGCTGGGGATCCCGTGCGTGGCGACCGGCAACGTGCACGCCCACGCGCGCTCGCGCGCCCCGCTGCAGGACGCGTTCGTGGCGCTGCGCCACCACACGACGCTGGACGCCTCCGAGCCCGTGCGGCGCGGCAACTTCGCGCACGTGCTCGCCTCCCCGAAGGCGATGGCGGCCCGCTTCGAGGACCACCCGGAGGCGGTCGCGGAGACGCTCGCGCTCGCCGACCGGCTGCGCTTCGACCTCGGCTCGGACCTCGGCTACCGCTATCCGGGCTCCGACGACGCGCACGCGGGCCGCAAGCTGGCCGAGCTGTGCTGGGCGAAGATGGACGAGCGCTATCCGCCGGCGCACCCCTGCCATTCGGACGCGCACGCGCGCCTGAACGAGGAGCTGCGGGTGATCGAGGCGCTCGGGCTGCCCGGCTTCTTCATCCTGCACCGCGACCTGCTGGAGCTCGCGCGCGAGGTCGCCGTCGAGGTGCGCGGGCCGGACACGGCGCGCGCGCTGCTGCCGCCGGGCCGCGGCCGCGGCTCCTCGGTGTCCTCGATCGTCTGCTACCTCACCGGCCTCTCGCACATCGACCCGGTCGAGAACCAGCTGTTCCTCGGGCGCTTCCTCAACGAGGAGCTGACGCCGCTGCCCGACATCGACCTGGACTTCCCGCGCGACGTGCGCGAGGTGCTGATCCCGCGCATCCACGACCGCTACGGGGCCGAGCGCTCGGCGCTGGTGGCCGCGTTCCCGACCTTCCGCTCGCGTGGGGCGATCCGCGAGCTGGGCAAGGTGCTCGGCCTGCCGCCGGGCGAGCTCGAGCGCGCCGCGCGCGGGGCGGAGCCGTTCGCCGTGCACGGCGTCACGCGCGACGTCGAGCACGCGCTGGGCCTCGAGACCGGCCCGCCGCCGCCGATCTACGACCCCGACTCGCGCGGGGACGCGGGCGCGCCGTTCGCGATGACCACGGCCGAGTGGCTGGCGGCGGTCAACGGCCGCGACCCTGCCAAGGAGTCCGAGCACCAGGAGGTCGCCGAGGCGCGCTACGCCGCGCTGCCCGGCCGCTGGGAGTGGCTGGCGCGGCTGTGCGACGAGGCCTACGGGCTGCCCCGCCACCTGTCCCAGCACTCGGGCGGGATGATCGTCTCCACCCGCCCGCTGGTCGACTGCTGCCCGGTGCTGCCGGCGGCGATGCAGGGCCGCCAGCTGTGCCAGTGGGACAAGGACTCCTGCGCCGACGCGGGCTTCCTGAAGATCGACCTGCTGGGGCTCGGGATGCTCTCGGCAGTCGAGCGCTGCGTGGAGTCGATCGCGCGCACGCGCGGCGAGCGCGTGGACCTCTCGCGGATCCCGTTCGACGACGCCGACACCTACGCGGCGATCCAGTCCGCCGACACGATGGGCGTCTTCCAGATCGAGAGCCGCGCGCAGATGCAGTCGCTGTACCGCACGCGGCCGCGGTCGCTGGACGACCTCACGATCCAGGTCGCGATCGTGCGCCCGGGACCGATCCTCGGTGGCGCGGTCAACCCCTACATCGCGCGCCTGCAGGCGCAGCGGGCGGACCCGGACTACGTCGTGCCCTACGAGCACCCGTCGCTGGAGCCCGTCCTGGGCGACACGCTCGGCACGATCATCTTCCAGGACCAGGTGATCGAGTGCGCGATGGCGTTCGCCGGCTTCTCGCCGGGCGAGGCGGAGGGCCTGCGCCGCGCGATGAGCCGCAAGCGCTCGGCGGCGGCGATCGAGGCCCACCACCAGCGTTTCGTGGAGGGCGCGCAGCGCACCCACGGCGTCGACGCGGAGACGGCCGAGCGCGTGTACTCGATGATCGTCGGCTTCTCGGGCTTCGGCTTCCCCAAGGCCCACGGCGCCGCGTTCGGGCTGCTCGCCTACCAGTCGACCTGGCTGCGCGTGCACTACGGGCCCGAGTTCCTGTGCGCGCTGCTCAAC
>DATFQI010000064.1:0-18126 GCA_035264365.1 Solirubrobacteraceae bacterium | reverse complement strand
CGGCGCGGGCACCGCGCTCGCCGAGGCCGATCTGGACATGCTGCGCACGATGCGCGAGGAGTGGCCGTTCTTCGCCTCGCTGGTCAACACGATCGAGATGGCGCTGTTCAAGACCGACCTCGGCGTGGCGGCCGGCTACCTGCGTCTCGTCGACCCTTCGCTGCGCGACCGCCTCTGGGACCAGATCCGGGACGAGCTGCGCCGCCTGCGCGCCCGCATGCTCGAGGTCACCGGCGAGGAGCGCCTGCTGGCCTCTACGCCCGCGCTGCTCGAGCGCCTCTCGCACCGCAACCCCTGGGTCGACCCGCTCAACCACCTCCAGGTCGAGCTGCTCTCGCGCGTCCGCGCCGGAGCCGAGGATGATCGCGAGGCGCTGCTCGCGACGATCTCGGGGATCGCCGCGGGCTTGCGCAATACGGGTTGAGGATCAGGCGCTCGCGAGGGCGTGGCCGCCCACGCCGACCTTCTGCACCGCCTCGGTGTACATCGTCATCTCCCCGGCCACGGCGGCGCCGGTCGCGGCCGGCACAACACCGAAGTTGTCGACGATGAGGCTGGCGTCGGTGCACGCGCGGCGGAACTCCTCGTCCATCTGCAGGGCGGAGCACTGCTCGGCGCTGCCATGGACCATGAAGAAGCCGCCGAGGTCGCCGCCGTGCGGATCGAGCAGCGCGACGTCCATGTCCTCGATCCGACCCGCGGCCTGCAGGCGCCCGAACATGCCGACGAAGTCGTTGAAGACCTCGACGGCGCGCTCCTCGCGACCGCGGACAGGCTGTCCGAACCCGATGAACAGCGATCGATCCGGCATGCCGAACTCCCTCCTGTCGGTTGCCCTGGGAACCTCTCAGACCGCGGCGCTCGCGGCTAGGGCCAACCGGGCACGGTTGCCGCGCGGGCGGCGCGGCGGGAGGATGGACGCCATGAGCACCCGTCTCCGCGAACTCATGATGCGGGAGCTGCCCACGCTCCGGCACGAGCCGATCGACAAGCGCATCCGGGCGACGCTCGGCGGCGCGACCGTGATCGACACCTCGCGCGCGCTCCTGGTCTGGGAGCCGCGCCGCGTCGTGCCGACGTACGCGGTGCCGGTCGAGGACCTCGACGCGGAGGTCGTCGCGGGCGCCGCGGGGGAGACGGGCGAAGGGATCGGCGTCGACGCGATCGCGATGCCGCAGCTCGGCGACCGGCCCGTGCTCGACCCGAGCATCCCGTTCTCAGTGCGCACCACGGAGGGCGAGCCGTTGCTGGTGCGCCGCGACGGGGCATCGGCGGAGGCCTTCCGGGCGGCCGATCCGGACCTCGACGGCTACCTGATCGTCGACTTCGACGGCTTCGACGAGTGGTACGAGGAGGACGAGCGCAACGTCGGCCACCCCCGCGACCCGTTCCACCGGATCGACATCGTCCACGGCTCCCGGCACGTCGTCGTCACGCTCGGCGGTGAGGTGGTCGCCGAGTCGCGCGCGCCGTACCTGCTGTTCGAGCCGCCGATCCCGCCGCGCTACTACCTGCCGCGCGACGACGTCCGGATGGACCTGCTGACGCCGAGCGACAAGCGCACCTTCTGCGCCTACAAGGGCGAGGCGTCCTACCTCTCCCATGCCGGCGAGCCCGAAGTCGCCTGGTACTACCCGGCGCCGCTGCGCGAGGCCGCCGAGGTGACCGATCGGGTCGCCTTCTTCAACGAGCTCGTCGACATCTCCGTCGACGGCGAGCGCTTGGAGCGGCCGGTCACGCCGTGGTCCAAGCGCTGAGCTCGCGGATCGCCGCAGCGAACGCCTCAGCCGCCTCCAGCGGGGAGAAATGCCCCGTTCCCGGCATGTCGGTGGTGGTGACGTCGGCGAAGAACTCGTCGAGCCGGTCGCCCCATTCGCGCGGGAAGAGCGGGTCGTGCTCTGGCCAGAGCACGCGCGCGGGGGCGGCGATCCGGTCCTGCCGCGCCGGCACCTGCTCGGCGAGGCTCATCGCGACGCCGCCGGAGCCCGCCCGGTACCAGTTGATCGAGGCGACGAAGGCACCGGGCTCGGCGTAGTGCTCGACGAGCGCGTCGAGCTCCGCCTCGGGGAGGATGAATCCGGGGCCGCCCCAGTGGTCCCAGAAGTGGCGCAGGTAGCTGCGGACGGCGTCGCGGTCGCCGTCGATCAGGCGCTCCGCGAGATCCAGCCGGTGGAACGGCTGATACCAGAACTCCCGCATCGCGTCGGGGGTGAGGATCCGCTGCCCGATGCCCGGTAGCGGCGGCGCGAGCACGAGCGCCCGTACGCGGCCGGGATGGTCTCGGGCGAGCGCCTGCGCGACCCGGCTGCCGACGTCGTAGCCGGCCAAGATCGCGCCCTCCAACCCGAGCTCCTCGAGCAGTCCGTCCACGCTGCGCGCCTGAGCGGCGGCGGAGTAGTGCTCCGCCGGATCGGCGAGGTGCTTGTCGGACTCCCCGAATCCCCGCAGATCCGGCACGAGCACGTCGAAGTCGCCGAGCAGCGGCACGAGCGCGCGGTAGTCGCTCCGCATCCCCGGCCAGCCGTGCAGCAGCACGACCGTCGGGCCCTCTCCGTGGCGGTCGTAGGCGAGCGAGAACCCATCGACAGGCTGCGAGCGGGGCATGCCCAGACGCTATGCGAAAACCCGCAAACCCCGAGCACCGGTTCCTTCATCCCACCGCCAAACGGGGTCAGACCCCTAGGCGCGTCTAAATGAAGCGTCACCTCTGCGGTGACACTTCATTTAGCTGCGCCGCGGGGTCTGACCCCGGTGGCGGGGTCAGCTGACCGGCGGTGGGGTGCCCTCGGCCGAGGCGGGGAGGCCGGGGTCCCAGTCGCAGACGAGGCAGGCGTGGCGGAAGGCCGAGCGGGCGAAGGCGACTCCGGCCGCGTGCGGGTCGCCCGTGGCGACCGCGTCGGCCCATTCGAGGACGTACTCGCCGAGGGCGTCGTCCCAGCGGGCCGCGGCGGGCTCGAGCCGTGCGCCCGCGAAGCCCTCGGGCGCCGGGTGGGCGTAGGCGTAGAAGGCCGCGCCGTCGTGGCGGGGGTCGCCGGGCCACCAGCCGACGGCGACCTCCTGGGAGTCCATGGCGTTGCGCATGATGAAGTCGTCCGAAGGCGGCTCTGCGGGCAAGCCGGAGAAGAGGTTCACGGCGAGGTCGAACGAGCCCCACCAGGCGTTGACCGGGGTCGAGCGGCCGCGGTAGGGCGCGCGGAACTCCGCCAGCACGAGCGCCGCCGCCGTCGCCGCCTCGAAGTACGGGGCCACCTGGGCCGGGTCGTAGGTCGCGTGCTCGCGGTCCTGGTCGAGCGGCACCGTCCAGGCGACCTCCTGCGGCGTCGGGTCGATCTCGACCGCCACGCCGAGCCCGCGGACCCCCTCGAGCAGCTCGCGGGTGACGTCGCCCACCGCCCGATCGGGCCCCAGCGGCACGCGCACGACCCGGCCATCGCTGTGCTCGGCGAACGCGACGTGCGCGTGCAGGTCGAGCCCGACCACGAGCGCCCCGCCACCGCCCGCGCGCAGCGCGACGCTCTCCCACCCCCGCGCTGTCAGCCGCAGCGCCGCGTGCTGGAGCTGCGGCTCCGGCGGCGCCAGCGTGACCGCGATCTTCCCGAGCACCTGGGTGTGGGCATGGAGCGTGTCGCAGGTCGCGCTCCACGCCGAATAGGCGAGCGAGGTCATCGGTTGACGGTACCGCTGGCCGCGCCATTAGCCTCAGGCGGGTGAGCACGAAGGAGCGCATCGACGAGCTGGCGGCGCGGATGACCGAGCTGCGCGACGCCTACTACCGCGGCGAGCCGCTGGCGGCCGACGCCGACTACGACTCGGTGGAGGACGAGCTGCGGGCGCTCGTCGATGCGAACCCCGAGCTCACGCCCGACCCCAACCCGCTCGAGGAGGTCGGCGCGCCGAGCGTGCTGCACGCTCCGGTCAGGCACAGCCGCCCGATGCTCTCGCTCGAGAAGGCCACAAAGGCCGAGCAGGTCGAGGCCTTCTTCGAGCGCTTCCCGGGTCAGTCGGTCGTGGTGATGCCCAAGCTCGACGGGCTGTCGCTCGCGCTCGTCTACGAGAACGGCCGGCTTGCGCGCGCGGTCACGCGCGGCGACGGCACGACGGGCGAGGACGTCACGACGCTGGTGAAAGCGATCGCCGACGGCGTGCCGCGCAAGGTCGCCGCGGCCGCCACGACCGAGGTCCGCGGCGAGCTGGTGATGCTGCGCTCCACCTTCACCGCCTACAACGAGGCACACCCCGACAAGCCGCTGATCAACCCGCGCAACGCCGCCGCGGGCACGGTCCGTGCGAAGGACCCGAAGGTCGTCGAGGGGCGCCGGCTGCAGTTCTTCGCCTTCGACCTGAGCACGGAGGGCGAGGTCCACGACGACCTCGAGGCCGGCCTGAAGGCGCTCGGCTTCGACGCCGCCGACATGCGCCACACCGAGACGGCGAAAGAGGCGCAGCAGACGATCAGCACCATCGAGGAGACCCGTAACGAGCTCGACTACGACCTCGACGGCGCCGTCCTGCGACTCGCGGACCGCACCGCCTACGCGGCCGCCGGCACCCGCGCGAACTCCCCCCGGGGCGCGCTCGCCTTCAAGTTCGCGGCCGAGGAGAAGACGACGATCCTGGCCGACGTCAACTGGGACGTCGGCAAGATCGGCAAGGTCGCTCCGGTCGCGGTGCTCGAGCCGGTGTTCGTCGGCGGCACCACCGTCACGCGCGCCACGCTCGCCAACCAGGAGGTCATCCGCGCCCGCGACGTGCGGATCGGCGACACCGTGCTCGTCCGCCGCGCCGGCGACGTGATCCCGTTCGTGGCCGGCGTGCTCGACGCGGCCAAGCGCACCGGCAAGGAGCAGGAGATCATCCCGCCGGCGCAGTGCCCGAGCTGCGGCCACGACCTCACCGAGCAGGGCAACTCGCGCGAGCTCTACTGCACCAACGTCGCCTGCCCGGCCCAGACCGTCCGCCGGCTGATCCACTGGGCCTCGAGGGCCGCCGCGGACATCGACGCGATCGGCCAGAAGTGGATCGAGCGCCTCAACGAGGCGGGCAAGCTCGACCGCGCGTCGGAGTTCTACGCGCTCGACAAGGAGACGCTGCTCGAGTTCGACCGCATCGGCGACGTCTCGGCGCAGAACATGATCGACTCGATCGAGCGCAGCAAGAGCGTTGGGCTGCGCAAGGCGCTGATCGGCTTCGCGATCCCGATGGCCTCCGAGGGCACCGCGACCAAGCTCTGCCGCCACGGGTTCACCAGCCTCGAGGCCGTCGCCGACGCGAGTGAGGAGGAGCTCCAGCAGGTCGAGGACGTCGGCCCGAAGGTCGCCGCGAGCCTGCGCGAGCACCTCAACCGTCCGGGGACCCGCGACGAGATCAAGGCCCTGCGCGACCGCGGCGTGAACCTCGACGTGCTCGAGGAGGACCTGCCGCCGCAGGTCGTCTCGGGCGCCCCGCTCGAGGGCAAGACCGTCGTGGTGACCGGCACCATCTCCGACCCGCGAACGGGGGAGAAGGTCCCGCGGCCCGTCTTCCAGCGCCTCGCCGAGCGCGCCGGCGCGACGACCGCGAGCTCGGTCTCGGCCAACACCGACATGCTGATCACCGGCGCCGACGTCGGCGCGAGCAAGCTCACCAAGGCGGAGAAGCTCGAGGTCGACGTCGTCGACCAGGGCGAGATCTGGAAGCTGCTGATCGAGGCCGGGCTGGTGTGAGCCCTAGCTGCACATGACGAAGCGGCGCGACACGGTCTTGCGGCGCAGCTTCTTCGAGCCGGGGCGGGTGAAGACGACGCGGGCGTAGACGCGCCCTCGCGATCCGGCGGGCCGGCGCACGCCCGCAGCTTGACGACGTACGGGCGCTTGCGGTCGGTCTTGCGGGCGCCGCCGCGGATGAAGAACACGACGCGGCGGACCCGGGGCGCGGCGTGCTTGTGGGGGCCAAGGAGCCCGTGGCGGAGCTGCCGGCGACCGCCCGCGCCGCCGAGGCCGCCGGCTACGACGAGCTCTGGCTGGCCGAGGACTGCTTTTGCACGGCGGCCTGACGGCGGCGGCGACGGCGCTCGCGCTCACCGAGCGGATCACTGTCGGCACGGGCCTGCTCCCCGCCGCCGTGCGCAATCCGGCGATCGCGGCGATGGAGATCGCGACGCTCGCGCTGCTGCACCCGGGGCGCGTGCAGGTCGCCTTCGGCCACGGCGTCGAGGCGTGGATGCGCCAGATCGGGGCCCGGCCGCGCGACCGGCTGGTCGCGCTCGAGGAGGTCGTCCGCACGACTCGCGCCCTGCTGCACGACGAGACCGTCGACAGCGAGGGCCGGTTCGTCACGCTGCGCGACGTGCGGCTCGAGCAGCCGCCGGTCACGCCGCCGGAGATCCTCGTCGGCACGACCGGTGAGCGCGGTATCGAGATCGCCGCCCGCGCCGCCGACGGGCTCGTCGTCGCGGAGGGCGCGAGCGAGGCGGCGCTGCGCTGGGCGCGCGGGCTGCTCGGCGACGGGCGGCTGGTCGCCTACACGTGGCTGAGGATCGAGGACGATGCCCGACGGGCCCGTGAGGCGCTCGGGCCGGCGGTCGAGCGCTGGCGCGACGGCGGCCTGTACGCCGGCATGATCGCGCGCGCCGGGGCGCTGGATGGGCCTCAGTCGCCCGCGCTGCACGAGCTCGCCGTCGCCGGGTGCCGCGGAGGACTGCGCCGCGGCGGTGCGGCGCCGCGCCGACGCGGGCGCCGACGCTGTCGTGCTGGTCCCCGCCGGGGCGGACCCGGCGGGGACCAGGTCGCACGCTTCGCGGCCGAGGTGATGCCGCAGCTCGCCGGATAACGTGGAACGGCGATGAAGGTCGCCACCCACCCCGGCAACTTCCACGCCGACGACGTCTTCGCCGTCGCCGTGCTGCAGCTCGTCCACGGCGAGCTCGACGTCTTGCGCACGCGCGACCACGAGGCGCAGGCGGCCGCGGACGTGCGGATCGACGTCGGCGGGCGCCACGACCCCGCTACCGGCGACTTCGACCACCACCAGAAGGGCGGGGCGGGCGAGCGCGCCAACGGCATCCGCTACGCGAGCTTCGGGCTCGTCTGGCGCGAGCACGGCGAGGCGCTGGCCGGCAGCCCCGAGGCCGCCACCGCGATCGACGAGCGCCTGGTCTGCGGCGTCGACGCCAACGACGTCGGCCAGACGCTGATCGAGCCGCTCGTCGGCGACATCCGGCCGATGAGCGTCTCCGGCGTGATCGCGGGGCTCAACCCGTCGTGGGACGAGGCGCTGTCGGCGGCGGAGGAGGACGAACGGTTCATGCAGGCCGTCGCGCTGGCGCGCGGGATGCTCGAGCGCGAGATCGCCGGCGCGGCGGCCTTCGACCGCGCCCGCGACCTTGTCGCTGCCGCGATCCGCCGCGCCGACGACCCGCGCGTGATCGAGCTCGCCTCGAACATGCCGTGGCGCGAGGCCGTCGTCAACAGCGCGCCGGAGGCGCTCTACGTCGTCTATCCGAAGGCCGACGGCTGGGGCTCGCAGGCCGTGCCGCGCGAGCTCGGCTCGTTCGAGAACCGGCTCAGCTTCCCGGCCGACTGGCGCGGGCGCAGCGGCGCGGACCTCGCCGCCCTGACCGGGGTCCAGGACGCGATCTTCTGCCACGCCGCCGGCTTCTACGCGTCGGCCGGCTCGCGCGAGGGGATCGTCGCGCTCGTCGCCGCCTCGATCGCCGCGGGCGACGGCCACGACGCCGGGTCAACGGCCCGCTCCGAGGGCTAGTGCGGCTGCTGTTCGCCTTCGCCGGCGGGCAGGGGCACCTCGATCCGCTCGTGCCGCTCGCGCAGGCGGCGCGCTCCGCCGGACACGACGTGGCCGTGACCGGCCGCGCCGAGCTGGTGCCGGCGATCCGGGAGCTCGGCTTCGAGGCGATCGAGTCGCCGGGCGATCAGCCCGATCCCGCGGCACGGATGCCGCTCAAGCCCTACGACCCGGCGGACGAGGAGCGGGCCGTGCGGGAGTGGTACGCCGGCACCCTCGCCCGCCGGCGCGCGGACGCGCTGATCGCGCTCGCGACGCAGTGGGGCGCCGGCGCGATCGTCCGCGACGAGGGCGACTACGGAGCGCAGGTGGCCGCGGAGCGGCTCGGCATCCCGAGCGCGTGCGTGCCGGTCGTCATCGGCGCCGGCTTCGTGGCCCCGGAGGCCGTGGCGGCACCGATCGCGGCCCTGCGCGCCGCGCACGGGCTGGCCGGCGAGCCGCCGGACGAGACGATCCTCTCGCCGTTCCCGCCGTCGCTGCGGCCGATCCCGGGCGCGTCCTGCTTCCGCGGCGGCTCGCCGCCCGTGGCCGACGGCGACGCCGTCTACCTCACGCTGGGCACCGTGTTCAACGCCGAGTCGGGCGACCTGCTCCAGCGCGCGCTCACCGGCGTGCGCGAGCTCGGCCTCCCGGTCGTCGTGACCACGGGCCGCCAGATCGACCCGGCCGAGCTCGGCCCGCAGCCGCCGCACGTGCGCGTCCAGCGCTGGATCCCGCAGGCCGAGCTGCTGCCGTGGTGCCGTGCAGTCGTCTCCCAGGGCGGCTCGGGGATCGTGACCGGCACGCTCGCGCACGGGCTCCCGTCCGTGCTGCTGCCGATCGGCGCCGATCAGCCGCACACCGCCGCGCGGGTCGAGGAGCTCGGGGCGGGCGTGGTGCTCGACCCGCTCACCGCCACGGCGGACGACATCGCGGCCGCGGTCAGGCGGGTGCTCGAGGAGCCGTCCTTCGCGGCCGCCGCCGCCCGCCTGCGCGACGAGTTCCGGGCGTTGCCGTCCGCGGCCGACACGCTGGCGCGCATCACCGGCTAGCGGGTGTACTCGCCCCGCCAGCGCGCCTCGTGGCCGATCCGCGCGACGCCGACCTCGACCGACCGCAGCTCCCGCTCGAACCGATCGAGCTCGTCGCGGGTGAGCGGCCACGGCGGGCCGTCGCGCTCCCCGTCGCCCTCGTGGATCCCGGACACGACGACGAGCGTCCCGCCCGGGGCCACGGTGGAGGCGATCGCATCGATCGCACGGTCGCGCAGCGTCAGCGGCAGCGCCTGCACGGTGATCGCCTCCGCGACGAGGTCGAACGCGCCGTGCCACTCCGCCGGCAGGTCGAGCAGGTCCGCGACGACGTACTCGACCGACGAGGACGGGAAGCGCCGCCGGGCGCGCTCGATCGCCGTCGGCGCGACGTCGAACGCCGTGACCGCGAACCCGCGCGCGGCGAGCATCTCCGCGTCGTCGCCGAGCGCGGTCCCGATCACGAGCGCGCGCCGGCCGCGACCGTCACCCGCGCGCTCGCGCACCCACTGCTCGAGGAACGGGTTCGGCCCGCCGCGGTCCCACGGCACGGCCCGCCGGCCCGCCTCGGCGTCGGCGTAGAGCTCCTCGAACCAGGCGGTGTCCTCGTGCTGCGAGCTCACAGACGCTCCGGCAGCCCGAACCGCGGGAAGGCCGACGGGTCGACGAACCCCGTGATCTCCGTGATCCGGTCGCCGTCGAAGCTCAGGACCTGCAGCACGGTCGGCAGGTGCGCGCCGGCCTCGTCGCTCCACGAGTAGGTCCCGATCGCCGGCTGCCCGTTGGCCTGCGAACGCAGCACGCGCACGTTGCGCCGCCCGAGCGCGTCGTACACGCGCCCGCTGAACGCCCACTCGCGCAGGAAGATCTCCACGCCCTGGCCCTGGAACCAGCTCGCCATCGGCGGCATCGTGATCGCGGCGTCCTGGGCCAGCATCGCGGTGACGGCCTCGACGTCGCCGCGCTCCCAGGCGTCCATGTAGCCCTCGACGATCTCGCGCACCCGGTCGTCGCCGAGCGTGCGCAGCGTCTGCGCCTGGCTGCGCTCCGGCAGCGTGTCGTCGATCGTCTTGCGCGCCCGCTGCAGGGCGGAGTTGACGGCGGGCGTGCTCGTCTCGAGCGTGTCGGCGACCTCGTTGGCGGAGTAGCCCAGTACCTCGCGCAGGATGAGCACCGCGCGCTGGCGCGCCGGCAGGTGCTGCAGCGCGGCGACGAACGCCAGCTCGACGCTCTCACGTTGCTCGTAGCGGGCCTCTGGCGCGGCCCGGCCATCCATCAGGCCGAGCTGCTCGTCCGGGTAGGGCTCGATCCAGATCGACTCGGTCAATGGCACGCCGGGACCCTCGTGGGCGTCGCCGGGCGGGCCGTGGTCGATCGGCAGGACCTTCTTCGGACGCTTGTTGATCAGGTCCAGGCACGTGTTGGTGACGATCCGGTACAGCCAGGACTTCAGCGCGCTGCGGCCGTCGAAGCGGGGGAGCCCGCGCCAGGCCCGCAGGAGGGCGTCCTGCATCGCGTCCTCGGCGTCGTGGACGGAGCCGAGCATCCGGTAGGCGTGCGCGTGCAGCTCGCTCCGGTAGCGCTCCACGAGCGTCCGGTAGGCGCCCTCGTCGCCCCTCCTCGCGCGCCCGACGAGCTCGCGCTCGTCGAGGTGATGGGACGTCGCGCTCATGGGCTCTGAGCGTAGAGGGCGAGCGCCCGCTCCAGGGCCTCGGACTCCGCGCACGGGATGTCCGGCCGGACTCCGGCCTGCTCCCAGTTCGTCCTGGTGACCGCGTCGACGACGTACCCGCGCGGGAGGTTCGCGCGCACGTGCTCGTGGAGCACGATCGGCGTGACGTGGTCCGCGGCGCCTGGCGTGCGCGCGCCGATCAGCGGGCCGAGGCGCTGCGCCTGGAAGTGGTAAGCGAGGCCCTCCCCCGACGAGTACGTGCCGGCGCCGATCAACGCCGCAGCGGGCGTCTCGGGCGCGAGGCCGGCGCGCGGGTCGCTGTGCCAGCGGCGCATGCCGTCCTTGGACACGACGTCGGAGACGTGGACCGGCTCGGGGCCGAGCAGCCAGCCGAGCACGGCCATCGCCGTGTCGAGATCGCCGCCGCCGTTGGCGCGCAGGTCCAGGACGACGGCGGGCGCGCCGTGCAGCTCGGCGAGCGCGGCATCCAGGAACGGCTCCGCGAGCACGAGCGGGGAGAGCCCGGCGACCGTCAGCACGCCGATCTCGCCGAAGTGCCAGGCCGAGATGTCGGCGCGGCGGACCGCGACCTCCGCGGCGTCCGGCTCCGGCCAGCCGCGCGACTCCGTGTCGGGCACGAGCCCGCCCTCCGGCACCCATTCGACGTCCAGGTGACGGCTGAAGCGGCGCGCCCGCTCCTGCAGCTCGGCGCAGACCGCCGGATCGACCGGTCGGTCGTCGGGGCGCGAGAGCTCGGCGATCAGCGCCGCGCGCCGGTCCTCCTCCGGCATCAGCCGCTCGAGCCAGCCGGTGAGCGCCGCGCAGAGGTCGTCCGTGCGCACAGGCGCACGGTATCCGCGCTCAGCCTGCGTCGACCACCGCGTCGATCGTCAAAGCGCCGCGGGCGCGCGCGACCGATACGCGGTGGTGGCCGTCGCGCAGCACGTAGGCGTCGCCCACGGCCACGACCGTGATCGGCGGTAGGTTGGCGCCGCGCTCCTCGGCCAGCCACACGCGCTGCCAGCGGCGGCGCGCGATCGGCGCTGGCCGGAAGTCCGGATCGAACTGGGCGGCGCGGCTCGGCTCGAGCGTGCCGCGGATCCGGCAGAGCGGGATCTCGCGGCGGCCGCCGCGGCGCGCGACACGCTGGAGCGCGCTGCGCAGCTCGTCGAACACCGGCAGCCGGCCGCATTCGGAGGGCTGGCGCCGGAGCACGCGCAGCAGCGCCGCGCGGCGGCGCTCGCGACTCACGCGGGCGAAGGCCCGCTCCGCGTCGATGATGCCGGAACCCGTGGAGAGCATGACCTTGATGATCGGACTGAGGCCCGGATCTCACATCAGGCACATGGAGACGATCTGGCGCTCTCGGCCTTAGGGTTCGAGCCAGGTCCCCTTACATGCGGTCGTGTGTCCGGCGGGCGGCCCGGGTAGGGCCGGGGCATGGCACTCAGACGACGCAAGAGCAAGAAGAGCCAGGTCGTCGACCTGCTCGAGACCTACCTCAAGCTCCAGGCTGCCAAGAAGACGGCCAAGGGCGCGAAGAAGGCCGCGAAGGGCACCGCCGCCTACAAGGTCGCCAAGAAGACACCCGTCGTGAAGCGGATCCCGATCATCGCCGGCGCCGCCGTGGCCGCCGCGGTGGTGGCGACCAAGCTGCGCTCGTCCGACGACGAGTCGCCCGCTCCAGCCTGACGCTCGGCGCACCGGGCCGCCGCCCTCGGGCTGCGGCCCGGTCCGCGCGCTCAGTCCTCGCCGTCGACCGTGACGTCGACGCGCCCGGGCCAGGGCGCGAGCATCCGCGCGATCGGCCGCGCGTCCTCCTCCGACGGGTCCTCGTAGACCCAGAAGGCGTCCTTCGCCCCGGGCGCCGAGAAGTACGTGGCATCGCCCTTGAACGGGCAGTGCGACGTGGTGTCGCTCGCCGTCAGGAGGTCGGTGCGCACGTCCTCGCGCGGCAGGTAGTAGCGGGTCGGCAGGCCGGTCTCCTCGAGCGCCACGGCGCTTGTCGACTCCGCAAGCACCTCGCCGTCCTTCGAGACCCGCACCGTGGCGGAGAGCGGGTGGGTCGTGATGCGGTGCGCGCCCACGGCGTGGGCGGCCTTCTTGATCGGATCCGTCAGTGGCATACCTCCAGGATGCCCACTACGCGCTGCCGGGCCTCATGAACAGAGCGCGGCCTGCTCGGGCGCGACCACGAACGTCACGATGCCGCCCGGTTGGCTGCGCGCCGCGCCGGAAGCGGCCGCACCGAAGGCGCCGCCCAGGCCTTGCGCGAGCCCGGCGACGTTCTGACCGAACGCTTGGCAGCCGCCGGACGGTTGGGTCGGCGGCTGGCCCGCGGCGGGCCCCGTCCATGCCAGCGCTCCTACGAACACCGCGGCCGTCAACAGCTTCGCGCGCATGTCGCGCCTCCTGTTGGGTGGATGGACTCCGTCTGCCAACGCTCCCTCATCCGGCCGGCTGACGCAACCGGGGCCACGCGATCCCCGCGAGCACCAGGCCCGCGACGGCGGGCATCCACGCCAGCACCCACGAGATGCTCGACGGGCGCAGGTCCCAGTAGCCGGCGGGCGAGAACGGGAGCAGGTGGATGGCCGCGAATCCGAGCGCCACGCTGATCCCCACGAGCAGCGCCGCGATCCGGCTGCGTGCAGGGTCCCCGCGGACGATCACGATCATGGCGAGGGCGAGGAACAGCCACTGCGGGATCGCGACGTAGGCGACCTGCCCGAGCGGGGTCTCCAGCCCGTCGTCGAGCACGTGCGTGACGTCGTGCGCTGCCAGCAGGACGAGGACCACCCACGCGCCGAGGACGAGCGGGCGCTGACCGCGCGACGCCATCAGTCCATCGTCGCAGGGTTCCGCTAGGGGCGGCCCCCTGGACACGAGTCCCGTCCGGTGGTCTCCGCGCTGCTGTTCGATCCGGTAGAGGCCGGCTGAAGCCAGCGCTCAGAGACCGGCTTGAGGGTCGCGCGCGCCTTCGGGTGCGCCGACGCCGCGCGGCGCGGGCGTCGCCTCGTCCCGGGTCGTGTCGCCCGCCGCGTTCTCGTCGAGGCCGGTCGCGTCGTCCTCCCGCACCGACACGCTTCCACCGCCGGCGAGTCGACGAGCAGCCATCTCCGCGGCTTCGCGGGTCGGGTGCTCCTCGACCGGTGAGTGGTCGCCCTGCAGGGTCACGGACCAGCGGTCGGCGTGGCGGCTGACGGTCACGTCCGGCATGTCGATGGCCTACCCACAGCCGATCCCGCGCACGCGCCCCGCCGGAGTAGGCTCGCCGGCGTGGCCGATGACGCATGCGAGCAGTCGGTGCTGAGCCGGGAGCGTCAGCTGCAGGCGGCGATGCGCGCGAGCGACGTCACCGCGCTCGACGACCTCCTTCACGACGACTTGCTCGCCGTCGGCCCCGACGGCGGGCTGACCGACAAGGCCATGGACCTCGAAGCCCACCGCGCGGGCGTCTTCACCATCGCCGAGCTCTCCGAGGAGGACCTCCACGTCAGGGTGCACGGGGACCTCGCGCTCACCTTCGTCGTGCTCGCGATCCGCGGCACGATCGACGGAGCGGACGTCTCCGGCCGCTACCGCTACACGCGCACCTGGACCCGCGCCGCCGGCGACTGGCAGGTCATCGGCGCGCACATCAGCCCGGCTTCGTGACCATGGAGCTCGCGGTCCATCTGCCGCTGATGGAGTTCTGGGGCGAGGGGCTCTCGCGCGACCGCCTGATGCGTGCCGTCGATGCCGCTCGCGACTGCGGCTTCGCCGCGGTGTCCGCCAACGACCACTTCCTCTTCCAGACGCCGTGGCTGGACGGCCCGACGGCGCTCGCTGCCGTGATCGAGCGCTCGGGTGCGATGCAGCTGGCGACGACGGTGTCGCTCGTCGGGCTCCGGGGCCCGGTCGCCTCGGCCAAGACGCTCGCCGCGCTGGATCTGTTGTCCGGCGGCCGGCTCGTCGCCGGCGTCGGTCCGGGCTCCTCGGCGCGCGACTACGAGGCCGTGGGCGTGCCGTTCGAGGTGCGCTGGGAGCGCTTCGACGAGGCGGTGGCGGTCCTCCGGGCGCTCCTGCGGGACGAGCCGGCACCGGAGCCTCGCCGCCACTTCAGCGTGCCGTCCGCGCCGCTGCTGCCTGCTTCTCCGGGCATCCCGCTCTGGATCGGGAGCTGGGGCTCGAAGGCCGGCCTGCGGCGCGTCGCGCGGCTCGGGGACGGCTGGTTCGCGTCCGCCTACAACACGACCCCCGACGCGTTCGCGGCCGCCCGCGAGGCGCTGGCCGATCAGCTCCGCGCCCACGGCAAGGATCCCGCGCGGTTCCCGAACGCGCTGGTGACCATGTGGACCTGGATCACCGAGGACGAGCACGAGGCCGACCGCGTGCTGCGCGACGTCCTGGCGCCGCTGCTCCGGCGCGACCCGGACGACCTGCGGGGCCAGGTCTGCATCGGCCCGGCCGAGCACTGCGCTGAGCTGCTCTCGCGCTACGCGGCCGCGGGCTGCGAGCGCGTCCATCTGTGGCCGCTCGGCGACGAGCCACGGCAGATCGAGCTCGCCGCGTCGGCGGTGCTCCCAGCCGTGGCAGGGCGCGGAGCATCCTGACTCTCCGCCGGCGGCGATCAGTAGGCTCGGGCCGTGCCGTTCGAGCGGATCGAGATCCCGGTCGCCGGCGCGACACTCGTCGCGGACCGCTGGACGGCGGACGGACCGACGATCGTCCTGCTGCACGCCGGGGTGTGCGACCGGCGCAGCTGGCGCGAGGTGGGTGAGCTCCTCGCACGGGATGGCTGTGGCGTCGTCGCCTGCGACCGGCGCGGGTTCGGGGAGGTGCCGGCCGCCGATCGGCCCTTCCGGCACGTCGACGACGCGCTGGCCGTGCTCGAGGCCGTCTCGCCGGACGCTCCCGCCCGCCTCGTCGGGAGCTCGATGGGCGGCGGCGTGGCGCTCGACGCGGCGCTCGCCGCTCCTGAGCGCGTGGCCGGGCTGGTCCTGCTTGCGCCCACGATCAGCGGCGACCCCGAGCCCGACGAGGAGACGGTCATCGCCGCGACGAACGGGCTCGCCGAGGCGATCGACGACGCCTGGACCGCGCAAGACCTCGAGGCGTGCAACCGGCTGGAGGTCCGCTTGTGGCTCGACGGCCCGGGCGAGCCCGAGGGGCGCGTCAGCGGCCCGCCGCGCGAGCTCGCCCTCGAGATGAACCGCATCGTGCTCGCCAACGGCGAATCCGAGCTCGACGGAGAGAGCGGGCTCGACGCGGCAAGTCGTCTGGACGAGGTGGCCGTCCCGGTGATGGTGGCCTGCGGCGAGCTCGACGTGTCCCTCAAGCTCGAGCGCAGCGCGGAGCTGGCGCAAGCACTCCCGAACGCGGCCTACCACTCGCTCCCCGGTCGCGCCCACCTGCCATACCTCGAAGCCGCGGACGAGGTGGCCGCCCTGATCATGCGGGCAGTCCGGCCGTAGCGCGATGATCCGCCGCGCGACGCCGGCCGACCGGCCCGCTCTTGTCGCGCTCGCACTGGCCGAGGACGCAGCCTGGTCCGGCGCCGCCGCGGTGTCTGCCGAGGAGGTCGGCGAGTTCATCGACTCCTGCGAGCCGGGTGGGATCTTCGAGCGCGACGGCGCCATGGCCGGGTACGCCGCGACCGGCGAGGGTGGCCAGACGATCCTGCTCGTCGATCCGGGCGGCGACCCGGAGCCGGCGCTCGAGGCGCTCGTGGCGTGGCTCGGCGAGCGCGGCCATCACGAGCTCGACAGCTACGGCCGCGACGCGCGCCGGATCGCGTGGCTCGAGGCGAACGGCTTCACCCACCGGCGCTCGTTCTTCGACCTCCAGCGGGGCGCCGACCCGCCGCTCGCGCCCGCCATCTGGCCCAGCGGGGTCGAGATCGCGTGCTACAGGCCCGGCGAGGATGACGAAGTCGTCCACCGGCTGATCTACGTCGACGCCGCCTGGGCCGAGGTGCCCGGCCACACGCAGCGGTCGCTAGAGGCATGGCGGTCGATGCTCACGCCCGAGCACCGCGGCTGGGTCGCGCGCCGCGACGGACGCCCCGTGGGCTGGGTCGCCGGGCGCGTGTTCGGCGACGGGCGCGGATTGGTCGAGCAGCTCGCCGTGGCCCGCTCGGCCCGCGGCCGCGGGCTCGGCCGCGCCTTGCTGCTGCACTCGCTCGCGGAGCTCCGCGAGCGCGGCGCGGCATCGTTCGCCCTCGGGGTGCAGGGCGAGAACGAGAGCGCCGTCAGCCTCTACCGCGGCGTCGGCTTCGAGGTCGAGCGCGAATGGCACGTCTACGCGAGGCCTGCGGACTGAGCGGTGCCGTCGCCGTCCCGACGCTGCGATCAGTCGTGCGCCAGCACGCTGATCAGGAGACCGTTCGGGTCGCGGACGAAGAAGCGACGCACGCCCCACGGCTCGTCGACCGGGCCGTAGACGACCTCGTGCCCGGCCTGCACGGCTTCCGCGTGTGCAGCATCGACGGCGTCCCGTGAACCGACGTCCACGCCCATGTCGGGCAGCAGGGGCGCCGTGTCAGGCGGCGCGAAGAGGACCTGCGCCGGGCCGGAGCCGAAGCCGATGTAGCCGCCGCCGAAGCCGCCCTCGTCGAGCCCCAGTACCCCGGTGTAGAAGGCGCGCGTGGCCTCGAAGTCCGACGACTCGTGGTAGGGCATGATGCGCCGGACCGCCATACGTGCGCCAGTGTCGCAGTTCGCTCGGCGTTCGTAAGTGGCGGGTATCGTCCGCCGTCGCCGTGCAGAACGTCCACGTCATGCGGCCCGACGTGCGGGCGGAGTACGAGCGGTTGGGGCGGCCTCTCGACGGCGACGATGCGTTCCACATCAGGCTCGCGAGGTTCTTCACGGAGTTGCGCGATCCGCTCAGGGCCCTCTATGGCGACGACCCGCGGCTGGAGCCGGCGCTGCAGGGGCTGCTGGAGGCGATGGCGCGGGCGAGCGCGGAGCGGGCGCCGGAGCTGAAGGCGCTCGATCACGAGCGGGAGATCACGCCGGACTGGTTGCAGCGCGAGCAGGCGCTCGGCTATGTCGCGTATGCCGATCGGTTCGCCGGGACGCTGCAGGGCGTGCGGGAGCGGATCGGCTACCTGAAGGAGCTCGGCGTCAGCTACCTGCACCTGATGCCGCTGCTGAAGATGCGGCCCGAGCCCAACGACGGCGGCTATGCGGTCGTGGACTACGGCGAGGTCGAGCCCGCGCTCGGCACGATGGGCGACCTCCGAGCGCTCGCCCTGGACCTCCACGAACACGGCATGGCGCTGTGCGTCGACGTGGTCGTCAACCACACCGCGCGCGAGCACCCGTGGGCGGAAGCCGCGCGCGCCGGTGACGCCGAGAAGCTCGCCTTCTACCGCACGTTCGATGACCACACGGAGCCCGACGAGTACGAGCGGACGCTCCCCGAGGTCTTCCCCGGCATCGCGCCCGGCAGCTTCACCTACGACGAGGACCTGCAGCGCTGGGTGTGGACGACGTTCAACGCGTTCCAGTGGGACCTGGACTACACGAACCCCGCGGTCTTAAGGGCGATGGCGGAGGCGATGCTGGGCCTCGCGAACGTGGGCGTCGACGTGCTGCGCCTGGACGCCGTCCCGTTCCTGTGGAAGCGCATGGGCACCGACAGCCAGAACCAGCCCGAGGTCCACCAGCTGCTGCAGGC
>DATFQI010000063.1:0-13894 GCA_035264365.1 Solirubrobacteraceae bacterium | reverse complement strand
GGGGACGCCGCGATCGGCTACGGGCTGCTGCGGCGCTGGGACGCCTACCGCGCGCGGATGCTCGCCTGGGGCGAGCGCTACGACGTCCTGCTCTCGCCCGTCGCCGACGGCCCGGCGCCGCTGCTCGGCGGACTGGCGGGGCGCGACGGCGTCGATCCGGCCTGCTTCGCCACCCCGCACAGCCTCACGGGCTGGCCCGTCGCGATCGTGCGCGCCGGCAGCTCGCCGGAGGGGCTCCCGATCGGCGTCCAGCTCGTCGCGCGGCCGTGGCGCGACGACATCGCGCTCGCCGCGGCCGCCGCGCTCGAGCGGGCGCTCGGAGGTTGGCGCCCCCCGCTGCTCTGAGCCGCCCCCGGTGTGCGATCCTCGGCACGTGAAGCTCGGGGTGGCAGCGCTGGTCCTGATGGCCGCGGTCGGAGCGGTGGTTGCGCTCGCCACCGGCGACTCGACGGCGGGCACGGTCGTGGCGATCGTGCTGATCGGCTGCTCGGCCGTCGGCGCCGTCTCGCTGGCGTTCCTGGCGATCGGCCGGGCCGAGGACCGCGACCGCGAGGAGGCGGAGCGGCGCGCGGCCGAGCGCGAGCCGGGCGGCCAGCCGGGGAACGGCAAGCCGCCGGAGGACCCACACCCGCGCACGCTGGGGCTCGGTCCTGACCGCCGGCGGCCGAAGCCGCCGCGGAGACCGCAGTGAGCTCGGCCCGCGGGCTCGACGAACTGGTGGCGGTGCTGACGCTCGACGAGAAGGCCGCGCTGACCGCGGGCCGCGACAACTGGGCGACGATGCCGGTGGAGCGGATCGGGATCCCCGCCGTGCGCCTCACGGACGGCCCGAACGGCGCGCGCGGCTCCTCGGTGCTGGGCGCCGGCGAGGCCAGCGCGGTCTGCATCCCGTGCGGCTCCGCGCTCGGGGCCACTTGGAACCCGGGCCTGATCGAGCGGCTCGGCGGGCTGCTCGGCGACGAGGCGCTCACGAAACGCTGCCGGATCCTGCTCGCCCCCACCCTCAACCTGCACCGCTCGCCGCTGGCCGGGCGCAACTTCGAGTGCTTCTCCGAGGACCCGCTGCTGGCCGGGCGCGCAGCGGCGGCGTACGTGCGGGGCGTGCAGTCGCGCGGCGTCGCGACGACGCCGAAGCACCTCGCCGGCAACGAGGCCGAGCTCGACCGCTACACGATGTCCTCGGTGATCGACGAGCGAGCGCTGCGCGAGCTCTACCTCGTGCCGTTCGAGCTCGCGGTCCGCGAGGGCGGGGCACTCGGGATCATGACCGCCTACAACCGGCTCAACGGCGGCTACTGCACGGAGGACGAGGCGCTGCTGGCCGGCATCCTGCGCGGCGAGTGGGGCTTCGACGGCTTCGTCGTCTCCGATTGGTTCGGGCTCGCCTCCACCGAGGCGTCGCCGCGGGCGGGCCTCGACCTGGAGATGCCCGGGCCCGGCCGCGTCTACGGGCCGGCGCTGGCCGACGCGGTGCGCTCCGGCGCGCTCGACGAGGCGCTGCTGGACGCGCAGGTCCGGCGGCTGCTCGGGGTGCTCGACCGCGTCGGCGCCCTCGACGACGATCCGGACGCGCCGGAGCAGTCCGTCGACCTGCCCGAGCACCGGGCGCTGGCGCGCGAGGCGGCCGCCGAGAGCTTCGTGCTGCTGCGCAACGAGGGCGTGCTCCCACTCGTGGCCGGCTCGCTGCGCTCGGTCGCCGTGCTCGGGCCCAACGCGGACCGTGCCCAGGTCATGGGCGGCGGCTCGGCGAAGCTGCGGGCGCACTACTCCGTGACGCCGCTGGAGGCGCTGCGGGAGCGGCTGCCGGACGCCGAGCTGCGCCACGAGCGCGGCTGCGACATCGACCGCACGGCGCCCGAGCTGCGCGCGGACTGGCGGATCGACGTCGAGGGCTCCGGCGAGACCTTCGAGCGCGACTCGGGCCTGCTGCTGTTCGACGCCGCGATCGGCGCGGAGACGAGCCGCTTCACCGCGCGCGCGAGCTTCACGCCGGCCGAGACCGGGGCGCACACGTTCACGCTGCGCCAGAGCGGTCGCGCGCGGTTGTCCGTGGCGGGCGCCGTGGTGCTGGACGGCTTCGAGGACCCGCCGCCGCGCGGCGAGGCGATGATCGGCCTGGTCAGCGAGGAGATCGCGGCGGAGGTGCCGCTGACCGCGGGCGAGCCGGTCGAGCTCGTCGTCGAGGGGACCGGCGAGGGCGCGTTCGCCACGCTGCACGGCGCCGTGATCGGGATGCGGCCGCCGGTCGCGGACGACCTGGTGGCGAGGGCCGCGGCCGCCGCTGGCGCGTGCGACGCCGCCGTGCTCGTCGTGGGCACGACCGACGAGTGGGAGTCCGAGGGCCAGGACCGCGACTCGATGGACCTCCCCGGGGATCAGGACGCGCTCGTCGAGGCCGTGCTCGACGCCAACCCGGACACGATCGTCGTCGTCAACGCCGCCTCCCCGGTGACGATGCCATGGGCCGATCGCGCGCGGGCCGTGCTCGTGACGTGGTTCGGCGGCCAGGAGATGGCTCACGCGCTCGCCGCCGTGCTGCTCGGCGAGGCCGAGCCAGGCGGCCGCCTGCCGACGACCCAGCCGCTGCGGGTCGAGCACAACCCGTCCTACGGCAGCTTCCCGGGCGAGAACGGCGAGGTCCGCTACGGCGAGGGCGTGCTGATGGGCTACCGCTGGTATGACGCGCGCTCGCTGCCGGTGCGCTTCCCGTTCGGCCACGGGCTCTCCTACACGAGCTTCTCGCTCGGCGAGCCGCGGCTGTCCGCGGAGACCTTCACGCCGGGCTCGGCGCTCACGGTCGCCGTCGAGGTGACCAACACCGGCGACCGAGCAGGCTCCGAGGTGGTGCAGCTCTACGTCGAGCCGCCACCGAGCGAGCTCGTGCGCCCGCCGCGCGAGCTGCGCGCGTTCGCCAAGGTCTCGCTGGCGCCCGGCGAGTCGGCGACGGTCGAGCTCGAGCTGGGCGACCGCGCGTTCGCCTGCTGGGACCCGGGCGACCCGAGCTGGGAGGGCCTGCTCCCGCGGGCCGCGACCTCGCCGATGATCCGCTCCGACGAGCGGCGCCGCACCAGCGGCGGCTGGCGGATCGACCGGGGTGAGTACGTGCTGCGCGTCGGCCGCTCGAGCGCCGACCTCCCCCACGCCGTCCCGGTCCGCGTCGGCTAGTCCAGGAAGTCGCCCAGCGGCTTGCCGCTGACCACGGACTCCGGGCGCTCCGCGACGACGTCCGAGCCGGGGCGCGCCTCGTCGTCGCGGCGCTTGATCAGCAGCCACTGCGGCTTCGCCCCCGGCCGCGTGCGCTGGAGCGCGAAGCCGCCGCGCAGCTTCTCGCCGTGCAGGACGAAGACCGCGTGGCCGCGGTCGAGCGCCTCCGGCCATGCGACGCGGCCGCCCTGCTCGTAGGTGCCGCGATCCCAGACGATCACCGCGCCGTCGCCGAGCCCGCCCTCGAAGTCGTTGTGCGCGAGCCCGTGATCCTCGACCTGCACCGCGAGGCGCTTGGCGGCGGGATCGAGCGACGGCCCCTTCGGCACCGCCCACGAGCGCATCACGCCGCCGACCTCCAGGCGGAAGTCGTAGTGGTGGGCCGTCGCCTGGTGCTCCTGCACGACGAAGACCCCGGCGGGCACGCCGCGGATGCCGAACTGCTCGTGGCCCTCGACGCGCGCGGCCTCCGTGGTGACGCCGTCGCCGAGCGCCCGCAGCAGCTCCTCGACGGCCTCGGGCGCGCCCTCGGCGAGCACCTCGCCGGTCGGCCGCACCCAGCCGAGCAGGCCCAGCCCGCGAGCCTGCTCGGCCAGTGCCTCGGCGTCGACGGGCGCGCCCGCCGTCGCGCGCACGGCCTTCTTGCGGCCGCCGGGGCTCACGCCCGCTCGTAGACGAGCACCAGCACGCCCTCGCCGACGACCTTCGACTCGGTGAGCTTGAGCTTGCGCCGGTCCGGGGTCTCCTCGAACGCGCGCTTGCCGGTCCCGATGATCACCGGGAAGACCATCAGGTTGATCTGGTCGACGAGGTCGACCTCGATCAGCTCCTGGACCAGCCGGTGGCTGCCCGGCACCTGGATCTCGCCGTCGAACTCCTGCTTGAGCTTGCCCACCTGGGCGGTCGCGTCGCCGCTGTCGAGGACCGTGGTGTTGTTCCAGTCGGGCTCGCCGAGCGTGGTCGAGACGACGAACTTCGGCATCCCGTTGAACTTGTCGGCGAACTCGCCCTCGCGGTTCGGCCAGGCGCCGGCGAAGCTCTCGTACGTGCGCTTGCCGATCAGCAGCGCGTCGGCCGCCATCGTCTCGTCGAGCTTGAACTGGTTGCCGTCGTCGCCGCGATCGAACTCGAAGCTCCAGCCCGGGTACTTGAAGTCCTCTCCCCCAGGCGCCTCCATGACGCCGTCGAGTGAGACGAACTCGGTCACCGTGATCCGGGCGGGCATCAATCGGCGGGCGCGTAGCTGAGGTTCAGCACGCCGGTCGCGAAGGTCTCGGAGCTCAGCAGCTTGAGCGGGATCGTCGGCTCGTCCGGTGTGAACAGCCGGGCCAGCCGCGTGCCGACGGCGATCGGGTGCACGAGCAGGTTGAGCTCGTCGAGCAGGCCTTCCTTCAGCAGCCAGCGCACGGTCGTCGACGAGCCCGACATGCCGATGTCTCCGCCCTCGCCGGCCTTGATCTCGCGCAGCTTGTCCGCCGCCCCGTCGCCGCTGATGACCTCGGTGTTCTCCCAGTCGGGCGAGGTCAACGTGTTGGAGAGCACGTACTTCTTGATCGGGTTGATCACGTCGCCGAACGGCTGGTCGACGTTGTGGGGCCAGTAGGCGGACCACTCCTCGTAGAGCACGCGCCCCATCAACATCGCGTCGTTGCCCTGGAAGGCGGTGCCGACGGCGTTGCCCATCTCGTCGTTGAAGTACGGGAAGTGCCACTGGTCGGGCGACTCGACGACGCCGTCGAGCGAGATGAAGAAGTTGGATCTGATCCTGCGCACTGCGGAACCTCCTTGTCGGGGTCGTTCCCATGATCCACCACCGGGCCCGGCTGGGTAAGCCCGCTCCATGGCGCCCCGCTCGCTCTGGAACGGCGCGATCGCCTTCGGGCTCGTGTCCGTGCCCGTGAAGGTCTACACCGCCACCGAGTCCAAGTCCGTGCACTTCCGCGAGGTGCACGCCAAGGACGGCTCGAAGATCGAGCACCGGCGCATCTGCCCGAAGGAGGGCAAGCCCGTCGACAAGGACGAGGTCGTGCGCGGCTACCAGGTGAGCGCCCGCAAGTGGGTCGAGCTCGAGGACGAGGAGATCGCCGCCGCGGCCGGCTCCCAGAGCCGGCTGATCGACGTCGACCACTTCGTCCCCGCGAGCGAGATCGACCCCGTCTACTTCGAGAAGGCCTACTACCTCGGCGCGCAGGACAAGGGGCACGACGCGTACGCGCTGCTGCACGCGGCGCTCGGCAAGGCCGACCGTGCCGGCGTCGGGCGCTGGGTGTTCCACAACCGCGAGCGCACGGTGATCGTGCGGGCGCTCGACGACGTGCTCGCCCTGCACACGATGCGCTTCGCCGACGAGGTCGTCGACCCATCGGACTTCGACCTCGAGCGCGTGCGCCGCAAGCCCTCCGAGCAGGAGGTCAAGATGGCGTCCAAGCTCGTCGAGGGCCTGCACGCGGACTTCGACCCCTCCGACTACGAGGACACGTACCGCGAGGAGGTCCTGAAGGTCGTCGAGCTCAAGGCGGCGGGCAAGAACATCGAGCTGCCCGAGCCCGAGGAGACCGAGGCCGCAGACGACCTGCTCGCCCAGCTCGAGGCGAGCCTGAGCGGCTGATGCCCCGCTCCCTGTGGACCGGCTCGCTGAGCTTCGGGCTCGTCAACGTCCCCGTCGCGATGTTCAGCGGGGTGCGCGACCAGGACCTGCACTTCCGCCAGCTCCACGCCAAGGACCACACGCCGCTGGAGACGCACCGCTACTGCGCCGAGGAGGACACCGAGGTCCCCTACGACGAGATCGCCAACGGCTACGAGACCGACGACGGCGAGCTGGTGATCCTCACCGACGCCGAGCTCGCGGCCGCCGCGCCGCACCGCTCGCGCACGATCGACATCGAGGCGTTCGTGGACCTCGAGGACGTCGACCCGACCTACTTCGACCACCCGTACGTGCTGATGCCCTCCGGCGAGGCCGACGGGATCCAGCGCGCGTACCGCCTGCTGGTCGAGGTCATGAGCCGCATGGACGAGGCCGCGCTGGGGCGCATGGTCATGCGCACGAAGGAGTACCTCGTGATCATCCGCGCCCGCGAGGAGCGGCTCGTGCTGACCACGCTGCTCCGCCACGACGAGGTCCGCCCCACCGACCCGATTCCCTCGCCGACCAAGAAGGACAAGCCGGTCAAGAAGGAGGTCGACGCCGCGGTCGAGCTGATCGAGTCCTTCTCCTGCGACTGGGATCCCTCGCGCTACGAGGACTCCTTCCAGAAGCGGCTGCGGGCGATCGTCAAGAAGAAGGCCAAGGGCCAGGCGATCGAGGTCCCCGAGGAGGAGGACGACGACCGCACCTCGCCCGTGCCGGACCTGATGGCGGCGCTCGAGCGATCGCTGGAGGAGGCCAAGGCGGGCTGAGCGATCTGCGGGATACTGCGGGCTGATGGCCGTCGAGGCGCCTTCGTTCTCACCGCAGTTGTTCGCGTACCTGCGCGAGCTCAAGGACCACAACGAGCGCGAGTGGTTCAACGCGAACAAGGCCCGTTACGAGCAGGAGGTCAAGGAGCCGGCGCTGGCCTTCATCGAGGACATGGGCTACCGGCTGCCCGAGGTCGCGCCGCACCTGACGGCCGACAAGCGCTCGCTGTTCCGGATCTACCGCGACACGCGGTTCTCGAAGGACAAGACGCCCTACAAGACGCACGTCGGCATCTACCTCCGGCACGCGCGCTCGTCGGACGCCGACACCGCCGGCATGTACCTGCACCTCGAGCCCGGCAGCGTCTTCCTCGGCGCCGGGATCTGGCATCCGAACACGCCGGCGCTCAAGCGCATCCGCGACGCGATGGTCGCGCGGCCGGCGGCCTGGACCGGCGCGGTCGAGGCGGTCGCTCCCACCTGGGAGCTGACCGAGGGCGACAAGCTCAAGCGCGCGCCGACCGGCTACCCGAGCGACCACCCCCTGGTCGAGGACCTCAAGCGCCGCAGCTTCGCGATCACCTCGAGGCTCACCCAGAAGCAGGCGACCTCGAGCGGCTTCCTCGACGAGTGCCAGGCGCGCGCCGCGGCCGCCCGCCCCTACATGGCGTTCCTCTGCTCGGCGCTGGGCGTCGAGTACTGACGGCTCAGGGCGTCGGGGAGGGCGTCTCGGTGGCCGCCGCCGTCGGTGACGGCGTCGGTGTGGCCGCCGCGGGCGTCTCGGTGGCCGCAGGCGTCGGCGACGCGGTCGGCGCGGCAGACGGCGTGGCACTCGGCGTCGCGCTCGTGCCCGGCGTCGGCGACGGCGTGGATGTCGGCGTCTGCGTCTGCGATTGCGACTGCGGCTGGGCCGCGGCGGGCGTCGGCGTCGCCTTCGGGTAGGTGATCCCGCTCTCGTCGAGCGCCTTGTCGATCGCGTCGCTGACCGCGTTGACCTGCCTGAGGACCTCGGCCGGCGGGTCGGAGCTGTCGATCGCGTCGAGCTTCTTCAGCTCCTCGGTCAGGCGCCGCAGGAGCTCCTCGGAGGGCTGGGACTTGACCGAGATCACGATCTGCTTGGCGATCGCGGTCGTGATGCACTCGGGGCAGTTGAGGTTGAGCGCCTCGGCGACGTTGATCGGCATGATCTTGTCGCTCTGGCCGACGACCAGCACGAGCTGGAAGGAGACCGCCAGCGTCGTGCACGCCTTGCAGGACGCGAGCGCGTAGGCGGAGTTCTCGTTCGTGACGTCCGCGCCACCGGAGACGGTCACCAGCGAGTAGGCGATGTCGTAGACGATCCCGCCGTCCGTCGTGTTGGTGGCGAGCGCCTGCGAGTCGCCCTCGCCCGGTGCGTCGGGCAGCTTGAAGGGGAGCTGGGTGGCGGGGCCCGTCGGCGTCGTCGGAGCGCCGGAGGCGGGCGCGCCGGCGGCGGCCTCCTCGCTCGGCGGCGTGGCCGTGCCCGCGCCGTCCGCGTCGTCGTGCATCGACGGCGCCTTGCTCGGGTCGGGCGCGTCGGGGCTGACGAGGACGGTCGGCTCGTCCTCGTCGTCGCCGCCGTTGACGACGTACAGCGCCGGGTGCTCCTCGGTCGGCCCGCCGCGCGGGATCAACGCGACCGCGAGGTGGCGGCCGGGCGCGAGCTGCGGCGGCGCGGCGACGGCGGCGAAGCCCGTCGGCCGCGCCGTGGCGGCGGGCGCGCTTACGGCCGTGAAGGCGCTCACCAGCGTGCCGCGGTCGGTTGGCCGCACGGGCTGGTACTGGCCCGACGGCCACCACGCCCATGCGGTCACTGCGACGAGCGCCGCCGCCCCGGTGACGACGAGTGCCTGGCGCGGGTGCCGCCCGTCGCTCCAGCGCCAGGCCTTCTTGCCCATCGAGGTGACCATCCGCTGGACGACCAGCGTCACGCCGAGCACGGGGAGCACGAGCGCGAACATGCGCGCGACCGACGTCGCCACGCCGAACGCGTCCTGGTCGGGCATCGCCGAGAGCAGGTTGGAGCCGCTCTCCCACGCCGTGGCCGCGAGCTTGGGGAACAGCAGGATGGCGCTGAAGGCCATCGCGAGCAGGATCGGGACGATGATCAGCACCCACGCCGTGACGAAGCCGCGCGCCCAGCCCTTCAGCGCGGACGGCTCGCGCCGCTTCCACGGCAGCAGCCGCTTGAGCGTCGGCCCCATGTGCGCGTAGAGGTCGGGGACGCCGGTCGCGTCGGAGAGGATGTGGTAGCCGTCCGCGCGGATCACCGGCGAGAGGTTCTTGACGATCTCGAGCATCTGGATCGCGATCAACAGCAGCAGCGCCTCGATGCCGGTGGCGAGCCAGATGCCGAGCGTGAGCACGGCGACGAACGCGTTGAAGTAGATGCCGCCCATGTCGGTGCGCAGTCGCGCGCGCCGCGGCAGCCGGTAGGCGTCGGTGACGTCGGTGTAGAAGGCGGGCCAGACGAGGTAGATGCCGGCGCCCATGCCGCCCGGCTTGCCTCCGCCGTAGCGGCAGGCCGCGGCGTGGCCGATCTCGTGGAAGGCGGCGGACGCGATCGTCAGCCCGAGCACGAGCAGCAGCAGCTCGGGGTGCTCGAACGCCTCCGAGGTCGCCGCCGCCACGCCCTTGTGGATGAGCACGAACCAGCAGACGGCGAGGAAGCCGATCAGCGCCGGGAGCAGCACCCACGGGCGGAACAGGAGCTCGAACGGGCGCGTGATCGCGCGTGTGACCTTCGGGTCGGTGAAGAGGACCTTCCAGCGCAGCGACAGCAGCGGGTTGGACTTCGGCGGCGCCTTGTCCTCGAAGCCGGCGATCAGCCCCTGCGCGGCGAGCTTCTCGCCGATCTTGACGACGTGCTCAGGCCCGAGCGTGCGCCCGAGCCGCTGCGACATCGCGGTGGCGAGCGCCCGCACGTCGCGCTCGCCGTCGAGCTCCTCCAGCAGCCCGTACATGAGCGGCCCGAGCTGGACCATCTGGCCGTCCGCGCGGCGGGCGAGCCGCGCGCCGTCCTTGTAGCCCGACCCGCTGACCTCGCCGAGCAGCTCGAGACCCTCCGCGCGCGCCAGGGCGCGCGGAGGGTCGGAGGCAGCCGTTGCGGCGCGCGCAGCGGGCCGGTCGACGGTCGCACTCATGCTGCGGTGTCTCCCGGCCGGCGCGTGCTACTGCTCGATGTCGGCGTTCTGCTCGGCGGTGGCCTCGGCCGACACGTCGTCCAGGTTCTGGTGGATGTCGACCTGCTGGTCGGCCAGCGACTGCGCGACCGCGCCGTCGGAGCCGATGTTGGCCGCCACGGAGGCGTTGATCGGCGCGGCGACGTTGGCGTTCGCCGCCACGGCGCCCGCGACCGGGGCCGTGAGGTCGGCGTCGGCGTTGATGTCGACGTTCGCGTCGAGCAGGCTGCCGCCGTTGAGCAGCGAGTCCACGCCGCCCGTGACGCCTTCGACGCTGCCGCCGACCGCTCCGCCGGCACCGTCGGTCACGCCGCCGACCGCGCCGCCGGCGCCATCGGTCACGCCACCCACCGCGCCGCCCGCGCCATCGGTCACGCCGCCGACACCGTCGGTCACGCCGTCGGTCGCGCCGCCCGTGGCGCCGTCGACCGCGCCGCCGACACCGTCGGTCACGCCGCCGACCGCGCCCGTGGCGCCATCGGACACGCCGCCGACCGCGCCGGTCGCGCCGTCGACCACGCCCGGCACCGCGCCGGTCGCGCCGTCGACCACGCCGTCGACCGCGCCGCCCGTCGTGCCGCCGCCGGCCGTCGGAGCGACCGCGCCGCCCTCGGCCGGAGCGCCGGTCGCCGGAGCGCCGGTGGCCGGAGCGTCGTTGCCGCCGTCGACCACGTCGTTGCCCTGGTCGATCGAAGCCGTCTGCGGAGCGGTCGCCTCGGCGCTGCCGCTGATGCCCTGGTCGATCGTGCCGTGCTGCTGCGCGATGGCGACGGCCTCGGCGTTGTCGCTGAGGAGGTTCGCGCTGGCAGCCGCCTCGATCGGCGCCGCCACGTTGAGGTTCGCCGCGACCGCGAGGTCGACGGGAGCCGCGAGGTCGAGGCCCAGGTCCACGTTCGCGTCGACGTTCAGAAGGGACATCACTTCCTTGTTGGGAAGCGCTGTCGCACCCTCCGCCTCGATCTCGTCCATCGATACCTGCTCGACGTCCTTCTCCTGGGACTGGCGCTCAAGCTCGTCAGCCATGATCAGCTCCGATCGGGTCTCGTTCGCACGTTGGTTGCCGTTCTTCCCACAGCCACCACGTCCAAACGACACGCCGTCAACAGCTCACCACCGGCTCCCCCGGTGGGGTCAGATCTTGCAATCCAGCAAACCGGAAACCGGAATGCTGGAATGCAAGATCTGACCCCTACCCCGGGGCGGTATCCGTCAGGCGGCAGCGACGTCCCAGCGATGCGCCTTCAAGGCGGCGACCTGCTCGTCGGGCAGGCCCTCGCCGTCGCCGAGCGCCATGTTGCGCTCGACGTTGCGAACGGTGCGCATGCCCGGGATCACGGTCGAGACCTCCGGCCGCGAGAGCACGTAGCGCAGCGCCACCTCGGCCAGTTCGTCCCGCTCGATCCCGAGGTCGTCGAGGATCGCGCGCACGCGCTCGTCGACCTTGTCGAGCGCGCGCTCGCCGGAGAAGTACTCGTTGCGGAAGTCGCCGTCGGGGAACGTCGAGTCGGCCGTGAGCCGGCCCGTGAGTGACCCCTCATCGAGCGGCACGCGCGCGATCACGCCGACGTCGTTGCGCTCGCAGGCGCCGAGCAGCTCGTCCTCCGGGGCCTGCTCGAAGATGTTGTAGATCACCTGGACGGTGTCCACGGCGCCCGTCTCGATCAGCTTGACCGCGTTGGCGGGCTGGAGGTCGTTGATCGAGACGCCGAAGAAGCGGATCTTGCCCTCGTCCTTCAGCGCCTGGATGGCGTCGTGCCAGCTCCCGCGGCCGACCCACTCGTCGTTCCAGACGTGGAACTGCTGGACGTCGAGCACGTCGAGCCCGAGGTTCGACAGCGACCGCTCGGTCCACTTGCGGATGTGGTCGGCCGGGAAGGCCTCGTCCGGGTCGACCCCGTCGGGAGCGGGCCATCGGCCGTTCTTCGGCGGGATCTTGCTCGCGACGACGATCCGCTCGTCGCGCTCGCGCACGACCTGGCCGACGAGGCGCTCGGAGTGCCCGTTGCCGTAGACCGCGGCGGTGTCGATGAAGTTCAGCCCGAGGTCGATCGCCCGGTGCAGCGCCCGCACGGACTCGTCATCCTCGGCGCCGAGCCACATCGAGCCGCCGATCCCCCAGGCGCCATAGCCCACCTCGGAGACGCTCAGGCCCGTGCGCCCCAGCCTGCGTTCATTGATCAAGTCCGAGCTCCTTCCGGTACTCCTGGCGGTAGCGGCCGCGCACCTCCAGCACCGAGCCCACGTAGCTGCGGGTCTCGGGGAACGGGATGTGCGTGGCCACCTCGAAGTCCTCCCCGCGCGCGGAGGCGTCGCGATACCACTCGTCCACCTTGCCCTCGCCGGCGTTGTAGGCGGCGAGCGCGAGCAGCTCGTTGCCGTGGTAGTGCTGCATCAGGTAGCGCAGGTACCAGGAGCCGTAGGCGATGTTGATCTGCGGCGTCGCGAGGTCGCCCTCCTCGAAGGCGGTGCCGCCCGACTTGCGCGCGATGTAGTCGGCGGTCGAGGGCAGGATCTGCATCAGCCCCTTGGCGCCCGCGTGCGAGGTCTGGTCGCGGAAGCGCGACTCGACGTAGATGACGCCGGCGATCAGGGACGGGTCCAGGCCCTTGTCCCGCGCCTGCTGGCGGATGATGTCCTCGTGACGCAGCGGGAGCGAGATCTCCTGCACGGCCTTGTCGGCGAACGGCCGCACCACGATCGCCAGCAGCACGCAGCACGCCACCACCGCGAAGCCCAGCAGCGCGATGCGCCGGCGCACGACCTGGCGGCGGCGACGGCGCTGGGCCTTGCTCGGCCTCCTGGAGCCCGCCGTCCGCGTCCGTGCTTGCGCCTGCGCGCTCATCGCTCCAGCTTGGCAAGCACGGCAGACAAACGCGACTCGAGGTCAGCGATCGTGCCGGAATTAGAGACCGCAAACGTCGCTCGGGCCGCCTTCTCCTCCTGGGTGAGCTGCCGCGCGGTGCGCTCATCGACCGACTCGTGCCCGCGCGCGGCGGCCCGCTCGCGGCGGACCTCCTCGTCGGCGACGATCGCGATCGTGGCGTCGAAGCCGTGGTCCATGCCCGACTCGAACAGCAGCGGGATCTCGATCACGAGGGCGGCCGGCGCCGGTTCCTTCGCTGACTGGAGCTCGCGCCACTCGGCGATGCGGCGGCCGACGCGCGGCCACAGCAGGCCCTCGAGGAAGCCGCGCTCGTCGGCGTCCTTGAACGCGTGGCGGGCAATGGCCCCGCGGTCCACGGTCCCGCCCGGCGCCACGTCGGGCCCCCAGCGCTCCACGACCGCATCGCGGACCTCGGCGTCGCCGTAGAGCTCGTGGACGACGGCGTCCGTGGACAGCGTCGCGGCGCCGAGGCGTCCGAGGGCCGCGAGGGCCTCCGACTTCCCGGCGCCGATCCCGCCCGTCAGGCCGACGAACGGAACCCGACTCAGGTCTGCTCTTCCTCGTCCTGCTCGGGCGCGGCCTCGGCGACCGGCTCGTCCGGAGCGGCGGTCTCCTCGGGCGCGGCCTCGGGCTCGGGCTCCTCGGCGACCTCGGCCTCGGCCTCGGGCGCGGCGGCCTCGGCCTCAGGCGCGACAGCCTCGGCCTCGGGCAGCGCAGCCTCCTCGGCCTCCTCGGCCTCCGGCACGTCGGCCGCGGGCTGGTCGGCGAAGACGTCCTCGGAGAGGCCCAGCTCGGGCATGTCGTCCATGTCGCCCGCATCGCCCGCCGGGGCGGCGCCGGCCTCGCGGCGCGGCAGGATCTGGTCCTCGACGCGCTTGATCGAGAGCGAGAGGCGGCGCCGCTCGGAGTCGATCTCGAGGATCTTGACCCGGACGTCGTCGCCCGGCTGGACGATCTCGCGCGGGTTCTCGACGTGCTGCTGGGCGAGCTCGGAGATGTGCACGAGGCCCTCGACGCCCTCCAGGATCTCCACGAAGGCGCCGAACGCGACGACCTTGGTGACCGTGCCCTCGAGCTCGTCGCCCACGTTGTAGGTGTCGACGACGCGCTGCCACGGGTCCTCCTGGGTCTGCTTGAGGCCTAGGGAGATGCGCTGGCGGTCGCGGTCTATGTCGAGCACCTTCACCTGCACGGTGTCGCCGAT
>DATFQI010000062.1:0-32941 GCA_035264365.1 Solirubrobacteraceae bacterium | reverse complement strand
GTGTCGGCCTCGCGGCCGTCCGGGTTCTGCGTCGGCAGGATCACGACGACCGCCTGGTCGAGGATCCGCTGGGCGGCGCAGTCGGAGCGGTCGGCGAGCTCGTAGAGCACGCGCAGCGACGCGTCGGTGCCGCTCTCCTCGCCGCCGTGCACGTTGCCGGCGATCCAGAGGATCGCGGGGTCGGCCGCGGCGATCTGCGCCGCCTGCGTCGCGGTCGTGCGCGGGTCCATCAGCTTGGCGGCGCTCGCGCGCACGGCGTCCAGGCCGGCGCTCGTGACCCGCTCGGAGCGGCCGACGACCGCGTAGCGCAGCGGCCGGCCCTGCACGGAGGTGGCGGCCACGCCGCTGGTCACGCGGCTGCTCGCCCCGTCGACGGCCAGCAGGTAGCGGTCGGACTCCGCCGCGGTCACGTCGCGGTCGCCGAGGTTGATCCCGATCACCTGCTGCGCGGTCGGCACCTCCCCGCGGAAGCTCGGCTGCGTGAACGGGTCGCAGGCCGGTGCCTGCGCCGCCGCGGACGCCGTAGAGACGAGCGCCATCACGACACCCACTGCCACCGACAGGACCGGTCCTCGCATGTCCCCTCCTCAGGAAACGACGAAGCGCCGACCCTACCGGGCTACGGAGGGAGGCGCTGGCCGTCGCGCCGCAGCCGGAACCAGCGCGCGCCGTAGGGGTCGAGCGGGACCGTCAGCGTGCCGTCGCGCGGTACAGCGTGCTCGCCGTCGAAGAGGTCGACGGCCGCGTCGACCTCCGGCTCGACCCCGGTCCGCGCCTCGAGCCGCTCGGCGGCGAACGAGTGCAGCGCGAGCACGGTGCTCCCGTCCCAGTCCATGCGGTGGCAGAGCACCGCATCGTGGCCCGCGTCGAGCAGCGTGCACGAGCCCCAGCCCAGCTCGGGGCACTCGCGGCGGCGCCGGATGAGCCGCTCCATCCAGTTCATCAGCGATCCGGCGTCGCGCCGCTGCGCCGCCACGCTGACGCGCTCGGGCCCCCAGCCCTCGGCGGCGACGACGGGCCGGCACAGCTCCGCGCCGTCCTCGGCCGTCGAGAAGCCGCCGTGGCGGTCGGCGGACCACTGCATCGGCGCGCGCACGCTGTAGCGGCCGGGGATCTCAAGGTTCTCGGCCATGCCGATCTCCTCGCCGTAGAACAGCACCGGCGTGCCGGGGAGGGCGAAGGCGAGGCTGTAGAGCATGCGGATGCGGCGCTCGTCGCCGCCCACCATCGTCGGCAGGCGCCGCCGCAGCCCGCGCCCGTAGAGCTGCAGCTCCGGCTCGGGCCCGAAGGCGGCGAAGACCTCGGCGCGCTCCTCGTCGGAGAGCTTGTCGAGCGTGAGCTCGTCGTGGTTGCGCACGAAGTTCGCCCACTGGCAGTCCCGGGGGATCTGCGGGAGCGCCGCCAGCGCCTCCCGCAGCGGCGTCGCGTCCCCGCGCGCGAGCGACAGGTACATCGCCTGGTTGATCACGAAGGAGAGGACCATGTGCAGCTCGTCGCCGTCCTCGTCGCCGAAGAACGCCCGCTGCTGATCGGGCGGCAGGTTGACCTCGCCCATCAGGATCGCGTCGCCGCGGCGGCGGCCGATGAAGCGGCGCAGGTCCCGCAGCAGCTCGTGGGGGTCGTGCAGCGCGCCCTCCGGCATCCCGACCGGCTCGAGCAGGAACGGGACCGCGTCGACGCGGAACCCGGCCAGGCCCTGGGCGAGCCAGTAGCCGACGACCTGGGCGATCTCGTCGCGCACGGCGGGCTCGGCGACGTTCAGGTCGGGCTGGTGCGAGTAGAACCGGTGCAGGTACCACTGTCGGGCCTTCGGGTCGTAGGCCCAGTTGGAGTCCTCGCGGTCGGGGAAGACGACGTCGCCCGGCTTCTCCGCGGGCTTCTCGTCGGCCCAGACGTAGAACGCGTGGTACGGCGAGGAGCGGTCGCGGCCGGCGGCGAACCACGGGTGCTCCACCGACGTGTGGTTGACGACGAGGTCGGCGATCACGCGGATGCCGCGGTCGGCGGCGGTCCGGATCAGCTCGGCGAAGTCGCCCGGGGTGCCGAGCCGCCCGTCGACGCCGTAGAAGTCGGTGATGTCGTAGCCGTCGTCGCGCTGGCTGCTCGGATAGAACGGCATCAGCCACAGGCAGCTCACGCCGAGGCCGGCGAGATAGTCGATCCGGTCCGTGAGGCCCTTCAGGTCGCCACAGCCGTCGCCGTCGGAGTCGAGGAACGTCTCGACGTCGAGGCAGTAGACGACCGCGTTCTTCCACCACAGGTCGCTGGTCGCCTTCTCCTTCACGGCGCGGCGCTACGGCTAGCCCGCCGCCTCCGCGCGCCGCAGCCCGCGGACAGCCCAGAAGGAGAACGCGATCGGCAGCGCGAGCGCCAGCCCGAACGCGACCCTTGCGGGGAAGCTCTGGCCGGAGATCAGGTCGCGCCCGCCCTCGACGATCGCCGTGATCGGGTTGACCTGCGCGACCGTGTGCACCCAGCCGCCGACGAGGTCGAGCGGCACGAACACCGGGGCGAGGAAGAGCACGATGAACACCGGCATCTGCATCGCCGGACCGGCCTGGATCGTGCGCGTGCGGAACGCCACGCCCGCGGCGAACAGGGTCGCCGCGGCGTTGACGAGCAGCGCCAGCACGATCAGCCCGAACAGGTCGACGCCGTCGCCCGTGACGCGCATCCCGGTGAGCAGCGCCACCGCGAACAGCAGCGCGCCGACGATCAGGGCGCGAGTGACCGCCGCGACCGCGTAGCCCGCGAGGATCCCGAGCCGGTTGGGCGCGCCGAGCAGCAGCCGCCGCGCGAAGCCCTTCTCGAAGTCCGACGCGATCCCGAAGCCCGTGAACACGCCGCCGAACGCCGCGGCCTGCAGCAGCACGAAGACGAACTGGAACGCGGTGTAGCCGGCCGGGAAGTCGAAGCCCGGCACGTTGCCGACGTTCGACAGGCCGCCCGCGAACGCCGTGAAGAAGAACAGCGGGAAGATGATCGAGGGGAAGAAGAACGCCGGGTTGGTGGTGAAGTTGTGGATCGTGCGCCAGGCGACGGCGTGCGTGACGTCCAGGAAGCGGCTCATGTCCGGATCAGCCTCGTCCGCAGGGCGCCGGCCGCGAGCCCGAACGCGATCGCCGCGATCGCGGTCGCGAGCCCGAAGCCGAGCGCGAGCGCCTCCCAGTCCCAGCCCGTGATGATCAGCGAGCGCACGCCCTCGACCAGGTAGGAGACGGGGTTGTAGGTCGCGATCGTGCGGAACCAGTCCTGCTCGATCAGGTTGCGCGGCAGGTTGACCGAGCTCAGGAACAGGAACACGAACAGCAGCGGGAAGATCCCCTGCACCGCCTCGCCGGAGCCCGACCGCAGGCCGATGTAGGCGCCGATCGCCGCGAACCCGAGCGCGACCAGCACGCCGAGCAGGATGATCGCCGGCACGCCGAGCGCGCCGGACTTGAAGTCCATGCCGGCCGCGAAGCCGGCGACCAGGTAGACGATCGCCGAGAAGAACGCGACCGTCATCACCCCGATCAGCTGGCCGATCAGCAGGGCCATTCGCTGCATCGGGGTCATCGCCAGCCGCTTGATGAAGCCGGTCTCGACGTCGCGCGCCATCGCCGTGCCCGCGTTGATGGCGGCGAACAGCGAGCCCTGGATGAACGGCACGGCGATCGCGAAGTCCCAGTAGGAGTCGGCGGGGAAGCCGGGGATCTTCGTCGCGGCGTCCAGGCCCGCCGCGTTGATCGCGACCAGCAGCAGCGGGAACACGACCGGCGGGATCACCATCGCCGGCTGGCGCAGCGTCTGCAGGATCGAGCGCCGCGCCATCTGGCCGATCTGGCCGAGCGTGCTCACGCGGGCACCGCCTCGGGCTGCTCGCCCGTGCCCTCCTCGTCGCCGGCGTCGAGCTTGCGGCCGGTCTTGGCCAGGAAGACGTCGTCGAGCGTGGGGGCGTGCAGCTGGAAGTCGCGCATCGCGACGTCCTCGGCGTCGAGCGCGCGCACGACCGCCGCGAGTTCCTCGGCGCCGCCGCTGAGCCGCACGGCGGCCGCCCCGGGCGGCGCGGGCGCGAAGCTGCCGAAGCGCGAGAGCACGGAGTCGACGGTCGGACGCTCGGCCGGGTCGGCGGGCGTGACCTCGAGCGTCGGCCGCCCGATCTCCGCCTTGAGCTCCTCCGGCGTGCCGCGGGCGACGATCTTGCCGTGGTCGATGATCGCGATCCGGTCGGCGAGCACGTCGGCCTCCTCGAGGTACTGCGTGGTGAGGAAGACCGTCACGCCCTCGTCGCGCGCCAGGTGCGAGACCTCGGCCCACATGTCGGCGCGGCTCGAGGGGTCCAGGCCGGTGGTCGGCTCGTCGAGGAACAGGATCCGGGGCCGGTGCACGAGCGCCAGCGCGAGGTCCAGGCGGCGCTTCATGCCGCCGGAGTAGCCGCCGACCTTGCGGTCGGCCGCGTCGGCGAGCCCGACGCGCTCGAGCAGCGCGTCCCCGCGCGGCCCGCGCTCGGCCTTCGGCACGCCCTGCAGCGTGGTCTGCAGCTTCATGTGGTCGCGGCCGGTCAGCAGCGGATCGAGCGCGGCCTCCTGCAGCGCGGCGCCGATCGCGCTCCGCACGGCGGGGCCCTCGCGGACGATGTCGTGGTCCGCCACGCGCGCCGTGCCCGCGGTGGGCGGCAGCAGCGTGGTGAGCATCAGGACGGTCGTGGACTTGCCGGCGCCGTTGGGGCCGAGGAAGCCGTAGATCTCGCCCGGCTCGACGCGCAGGTCGATGCCGTCGACGGCCCGCGGGCCGTTCTTGAACTCGCGGACGAGGCCCTCAACCTCGATGCCGTTCTCATGCGTCATGGCCGGCGAGGCTAGCGGAATATTTGATTGTGTCAAATATCTTCTCATGCAATAATCGCGGCGTGCCACCTTCTTCTCCGGCCGAAGAGGCCTGGGCGCTCTTCTGGCGCATCTTCAGCGCGGACAAGCCGCGCCGCATGGCCGTCTTCTCCGAGCTCGGCCTGTCGTTCCAGCAGGCGATGGCGCTCGGACACCTCGACGAGGACGAGCCGCTGCCGATGAGCGCGCTGGCCGTGGCACTGCAGTGCGACAACTCGAACGTGACGGGCATCGTCGACCGGCTGGAGGCCGCCGGGTTGGCCGAACGGCGCGCCTTCGAGGGCGACCGGCGGGTCAAGGCCGTGGCGTTGACGCCGCTCGGCGAGTCCGTGCGCGCCCAGGTCCGCCGCCGGGGGGGGACCCCGCCGCCCGAGATCGCCGCGCTCTCCGAGGAGGACGCGGCGACCCTGCGCGACGTGCTGGCGCGCGCGGTCGGCGCCGAGGGCGCCGCGCTAGACGGCTGACAGCTCGCGCGGGGCGGGCCCGACGTACTTCGCCGAGGGGCGGATCAGCCGCCCCTCGCGCTTCTGCTCGAGGATGTGCGCCGCCCAGCCCGCCGTCCGCGCGCAGGTGAACATGCTCGTGAACAGCGTCGGCGGGATGTCGGCGTGGTCGAGCACGACCGCCGACCAGAACTCGACGTTGGTGGCCAGGACGCGGTCGGGCTTGCGCGCCTTCAGCTCGGCCAGCGCCGCCTGCTCGAGCGCCTCCGCGACCTCGAAGCGCTCCGAGCCGATCTCGCGCGAGGTGCGGCGCAGGACGGCCGCGCGCGGATCCTCGGCGCGGTAGACGCGGTGACCGAAGCCCATCAGCCGCTCGCCCTTGTCCAGCGCCTCCTTGACCCACTTCTCGGCGTCGCCGGCCTGCTCCACGGCGTCGAGCATCTTCAGCACGCGCGCGGGCGCTCCGCCGTGCAGCGGGCCCGACAGCGCGCCGACGGCGGCGCTCAGCGCGGCCGCCACGTCGGCCCCTGTCGAGGCGACCACGCGCGCGGTGAACGTCGAGGCGTTCATCCCGTGCTCGGCGGCGGAGATCCAGTACGCGTCGATCGCCTTGACGTGATCGGGGTCGGCCTCGCCGCGCCAGCGGATCAGGAAGCGCTCGGGGATCGAGGTCGCCTTGTCGACCTCGCTCTGCGGCACCGGCGGGCGTCCGGCGCCGCGCGCGGACTGCGCCACGAACGAGAGCGCCATCACGCAGGCGCGGGCGAGCTGGTCGCGCGCGACCTCGTCGGAGATGTCGATCAGCGGCTCGAAGCCCCACTCCGGCCCGAGCATCGCCAGCGCGGACTGCACGTCCACGCGCGGGTCGCCCGAGCGCACTGCCAGCGGGTGCGGCTCCGCGGGCGGGAGCCCTGGGTCGAGCTTGCCGTCCACGAGCAGCCCCCAGACCTGCTCGAACGGCACCTGGCCGACGAGGTCCTCGATGTTCACGCCGCGGTAGCGCAGCGCCCCGCCCTCTTTGTCGGGCTCGGCGATCTCGGTGGCGAAGGCGACGACGCCTTCCAGGCCGGACTGGACTTCGCTCATTGCGGGGCGCCTTTCAAGAGATTTGGGGAGAGGCGGAACACTAATCAGGCCCGGTCGCGTAGGGTTGCGCCCCCGGGCATGGCCTCCAGCGATCTCATGTTCACGCCTGCCGGCGACCTGGCGGCCAGGGTCCGCGGCGGCGAGCTGTCCGCGCGCGAGCTCGTCCAGGCGAGCCTCGACCGCATCGCCGCGCTCGACGGCGACCTGAACGCGTTCGTCGAGGTCGACGGCGAGCGCGCGCTGGCCGCCGCGGACGAGATCCAGCCCGGCGACGTGCGCCCGTTCGCGGGCGTGCCGATCGCGATCAAGTCCAACGTCCCCGTCGAGGGGCTGTGCATGGACTTCGGCTCGAAGTTCCTCGCCGGCCACCGCCCCGGTCACAGCGCGTACCTCGTGCGGCGGCTGCGCGAGGCGGGCTTCGTCGTCGTCGGCGTCACGAACATGCCCGAGTTCGGGATCCTGCCGACCACCGAGCCGCGCCACAGCGGGGTGACGCGCAACCCGTGGGACCGCGGGCGCACTCCCGGCGGATCCTCCGGCGGCTCCGCGGCAGCCGTCGCCGCCGGCCTGGTGCCGGTCGCCCACGGCAACGACGGCGGCGGTTCGATCCGGATCCCGGCGTCCTGCTGCGGTCTCGTCGGCCTCAAGCCCAGCCGCGGGCGGATCTCCAAGGGCCCCGACCTCGGCGACTCGTTCCTGGTCTCGGACGGCGTGCTCACGCGCACGGTCGGAGAGACCGCCACGCTGCTCGACGTGCTTGCCGGCTACGAGGTCGGCGACGCCAACTGGGCCGCCCGCCCGGTCGAGGCGTACTCCACCTCGGTGCGCCGCGACCCCGGCCGCCTGCGGATCGCGATCACGACCGCCAACCCGCTCGAGGTCGACGTCGACCCGGAGTGCGTGCGCGGCATGCACCAGGCCGCCGAGCTGCTCTCCTCGCTCGGTCACGAGGTGGAGGAGGCGGCCCCGCTGATGCCCGGCAAGGACGGACTGGCGCTGTTCATCTCCGTGTTCGGGCCGGCCGTGGCGCTCGGCATCTCCTACGGCGAGCTGCTCGCGGGCCGTCCGCCCGACGATGACGAGATCGAGCCGCTGTCGCGCGCGATCCTCGACCAGGCGCTCCACACGAGCTCGGTCGGCTACCTCGGCGCGGTCGCGCAGCTGCAGGCGCTGGCGCGCGCGATCGTGGCCTTCTTCGCCGAGTACGACCTGCTGCTCACCCCGGGGCTGGCGGAGCGCCCGCTGGCGATCGGCGACTGCACCGGCTACGGCGAGAAGCCGATGGCCGACCTCGCCCGCTCGGGCGCCTTCACGCCGTTCACGGCGCTGTTCAACATCACGGGCCAGCCCGCGATCTCGGTGCCGATCGGCTTCGGCGAGGACAACCTGCCGACCAACGTGCAGATCGCCGGCAAGCCGCTCGGCGAGGACACCCTGCTGCAGGTCGCCGCGCAGATCGAGGCCGCGCGGCCGTGGGCGCACCAGCGCCCGCCCGAGCCGGCGTCCTAGCCGCGCTTTTGCAAGCGCCGAGGGCGTCTGGTGGTGGTGCGTGGCCTGGGCAACGGCATGGGCCTGTACGGGGGAGGGGTTTGCTCCCGGTGGCGCGAGCGTGCACAAACTCATCCAGGGCGTGAGTTCGTGCACGCTCGCGCATCGAGCGGTGGATAACTGTGCCTGAGAGGGATCAACCCACCGGTCGGGGCAACCGCGGCGAACCCCCTCCCCTACAAGCCAACGCCGTTGCCCACGCCCCGCGCAGCCACCCACGCCCCCGGCGCCTGCAACAGAGCGGGAGGCGCCCTAGGTGTAGGCGCCGAGCACGTCGGCCATCCGGCGCGGGCGCACGCCGAGCGCCTCCAGCCCGGCCGGCCCGCCGTCGGAGAGCATCGGCACCGCGAGCATCAGCGCCTCGTCCCAGGTGGCGAACGTCGTCGGCCCGGCGAGCAGCTCGCCCGCCTTCAGGCTCGCGCGCAGCGCGACGAGCGGGATCGGGACCGTGGGCCGGCGCCGGCCCGCCGCGTGCAGGACGAGCTCGACGACCTGCCGGTGGGTGAGCACCTCCGGCCCGGCCAGCTCGTGGCGGGCGTGCCCCTGCGGGCCGCGCTCGAGCGCCGCGAGGATCCCGTCGGCGGCGTCGTCGGCCCACAGCGGCTGGGTGCGCGCGGCGCCACGTCCGGTCAGCGGGACGGCGGGCAGCAGCCCCAGGCGCTCCAGCCGCGCGAGCCGGCGGTCACCCGGCGCGTACACGAGCGAGGTCGCGAGCGTGGTGGTGGGGACCTCGGCGTCCGCTACGGCGCGCGCGGCGAGCGCCTTCGCGCGCAGCACGCGCGACGGGTGGTGCGGCGTGGCGCCGAGCGGGGTCGCCCACAGGAGGTGCTCGGCGCCGGCGCGCTCGGCGGCGCGCAGCAGGCGCCAGGTGGCGAGCCCGTCGAGCTCCTCGATGCTCGCACCCGGCTGGTCGCGCTCGGAGCCCGCGAGGTGGATCACGGTGCGCACGCCGCGCAGCGCGTTGCGGAACGCGCCCGGGTCGGCGAGGTCGCCCGTGGCGAGCTGCACGTGCATCCGCTCGGGTCCCAGCCGCCGGGCGTCGCGGACCAGGCAGCGCACGAGCTCCCCGCGCGCCACGAGCCGCCGCAGCACCGCGGAGCCGAGCACGCCGGTCGCTCCCGTGAGCAGGATCACGCGGCCAGCCTAGGGGGTGCGCGCCTATGATTCGCCGTCATGGCTTACGTGATCGCTGAACCCTGCATCGGGACCAAGGACAACTCCTGCGTCGAGGTCTGCCCCGTCGACTGCATCCACCCGACGCCGGACGAGCCCGATTACGACAAGGTCGAGATGCTCTTCATCGATCCCGAGGAGTGCATCGACTGCGACGCCTGCGTCGAAGCCTGCCCCGTGGACGCCTGCTTCGCCGAGGACCAGCTCCCGACGGAGTGGTCCGACTACGCCAAGAAGAACGCCGACTACTTCGCCGGCCGCTAGGCCATCGGCAGGCTCATGCCGACCGGGGCCGCGGGCTCCGGTTCCTGCAGCACCGGCAGCTGGACCGGCTGCATCGGCATCAGCGCGATCAGCCCGCGCGCGGCGTGGCGCACGGCCTGCGCCGCGGCGTCGTCGGGCTCGGCCTCGATCAGCGGCACGCCGGCGTCGGCGTTCTCGCGCAGCGCCATCGTCAGCGGCACCTTGCCGAGCAGCGGCACCTCGAGCTCGTCGGCCAGCAGCTGGCCGCCGCCCTCGCCGAAGATCGGGAAGCGCTGGCCGTCCGGCGTCGTGAAGCCGGACATGTTCTCGATCACGCCGGCAATCTCCAGCGAGACCTTGTCGGCCATCTGCGCCGAGCGCCGCGCGACCTTCTGCGCGGCCTCCTGCGGCGTCGTGACGATCACGAACTTCGCCTGCGGCAGCAGCTGGCTGAGCGTCATCGAGACGTCGCCGGTGCCGGGCGGGAGGTCGATCAGCAGGTGGTCGAGCTCGCCCCACGCGACGTCCTCGAGGAACTGCGTGAGCGCCTTGTGCAGCATCGGCCCGCGCCAGACGACGGCCTCGTCCTCCTTGATGAAGAAGCCGATCGACATCACCTTCAGGCCGTGGGCCTCGAGCGGGAGGATCTTGCGCTCGCCGTTGACGCGCGGGCGCTGGCCGCCGAGGCCGAGCATGCGCGGGATCGAGTAGCCCCAGACGTCGGCGTCGAGCACGCCGACCTTCTTGCCCTCGGCGCGCAGCGCGGCGGCGAGGTTGACGGTCAGCGAGGACTTGCCCACCCCGCCCTTGCCGGAGCCGACGCAGGTGACGTTGGCGACCTGGGCCAGGGCGCCCTCGGGAAGCCCGCCGGGCCGGCCGAGCTTCTGCTGGAGGCCGGCCTTCTCCTGGTCGGAGAGGACGTCGAAGGCGACGTTGACGTGCGTGACCCCCTCGACGCCGCGCGCGGCGGTCGCGACGGAGGTCTGGAAGTGGCTGCGGATCGGGCACCCGGGGGTCGTCAGGGACACGGTCACGTCGACGACCCCGCCGTCGGAGACCTTGATCGACCGGACCATCCCCAGCGTGACGATGTCCTGCCGGAGCTCCGGGTCGACGACGACCCTCAGGGACTCGAGGATCTGCTCTCTCGTGGGCATGGGATCCATTCTGGCAGGCGGATGCGGTCGTTAAAGAACCATCGCCGCCCCCCGAAGGGAACGGCGACGGTTGAGGGAGGAGAGGTACTACGTCCGCCGGCGGGTTATGAGGCCGGCGAACCCCACCGGCGGGATATGAGGCCGGCAGGCGTACCCGGCGCCCCGCTCCTCCGCGGGGGCCGGGGGAAGGTGCTGCGTGCTACGCGATGACGCCCTTGGCGCGGGTCGCGATGCGCTCGCCCGCGGCGACGCCGACCTGGACGGTCTCCTCGACGCGGTTCGAGACGGCGGTCACGCCCTCGGCCGCAGCCTTGGAGACGCCGCCGAGGCGCTGCGTCACGACGTTCTCGCGACGGTCGGCCTTGCGCTCGACGCGGTTGGCCTCGCGCTCGAACTCGCGGCGGTTGCGGCGCACGAGGCGCTCGACGCGCGTGCGGGCGAGCTTGGTCTCGCGCTCGCCGCGGCGCTCGAAGCGGCGGACGTCCTTCTCGATGTCACGCCGGCTGCGGCGCAGGGTCTTCTGCGCGTCGGCCACCGAGCCGTACTTGTCGACGATGCCGGTCGCGAGCCCGACGACGCGGTCACGCGCCTCCAGGACGCCACCGACGTACACGAGCGCGGCGCGCTCGGCGACGTTGCGGCCCTGCTTGGCCGTCACCTTCGCTGCCTGCGCATTGGCCGAGGCGGCCTTCGAGGTGGAGCGGGCCGTCTGGTTCTTCGCGCGGGTGCGCGTGCCCTTCGCGGCGGAGCGCGACGGGGCCTTGGCGGCCGTGCGCGTGTTGGCCGTACGCGTGTTCGAGCGCGTGGCGGCCGAACGCGTGGTGGTGCGGCCGGTCGACTTGCGCGCGGTGGTCTTGCGCGGCGTGCTCTTACGAGCGGTCGACTTGGCGGTGGTGGTGGTCTTGGTGGTGGTGCTGGTGTTGTCGGCCATTCGGTTGGCCTCCCTCTTCGTTGCGGACTAAGGATATTAGTTCTAAGTCTTCGCTGCAGTGAGCGTACCCTGCGAACACTTGTTTGTAAACCCGAGGCCGTCCGGCGTTACAGGGATACGAACAGGAGTTCGTGTGACGCTCGTCACGCAGCGAGGCCGAGGCGCTCGGTGCGCTCCAGCCAGGCGACGGGATCCTCGAGCTCCGCGAGGGTGGGCATCGCCTCGGGCGAGCCCCACGCGCGGTTGAGCGCGTCGATGCCACCGCGCGCGACGACGGCGTCGCAGAAGCGCTTGCCCAGCTCGTACTGGCGCAGCTTGAGGTCCATGCCGATCAGGCGCTCGAGCACGCGCAGGAAGCCGGAGCGCTCGCGCCGGCGGCGGTCGAGCGCGCCGCGCAGCGCGGGCAGGTCGTCGAGCACGTCGTCGCCGACGGCGTCCATGACATGCTCCGCGTAGCCCTCGAGGACGGCCATCAGCGCCTGCATGCCGTCGAAGAGCTCCTTGCGCTCGGGGCCGAGCGCGAGCGTCGCGATCCCGTCCTCGCGCACGCGGTCGGCGAGGCCCTTGAGATCGGCGAGGTCGGGGATCTTGAGCAGGCTGCCGCCCTGGAAGGACATGCCGCCGAGCAGCTCGGTCACGCAAGCGGCGAGGTGTGCGCGCAGCCACGGGACGGCGCCGAACTGGAGCGCATGCGTGGTCTCGTGCAGCGCGACCCAGCGCAGGAGCTGGTCGGGCTCGGCCTCGAGCGTGCCGGCAGCGTGGCCGAGGTTGGGCGCCACGAACAGCAGCCGCGCGGGGGCCTCCGGGTCGAGGATCGGGAACTCGTACTGGCCGAGCACGCGTCCGGCGAGGAAGCCGGAGATCGCACCCGCCTCGGCGGCGAGCAGCGCGCTCAGGCCGGAGCTGACGACGCCGCCGAGTGGCCCGAGGCCCTCGCCGAGGCGGTCGGAGACCGGCTCCAGGACACCTTTGAGGCCTCGCAGGTTGGCGTCCACCCACTCGTCGCGGCCGACGGCCTCGGCGGCGGGAAGCGGCCCTGCGGGCACGAGGCCGGTGTAGGCGGAGACGAGCCGGTGGCTCTCCTCGGCCGGGCCATCCAGCAGCTCGAACGGTGCGGGGTCGCCGGCGGGCTGGAGCCGGGCGACGCCGCGGGCGACCTGGGAGGCGAGGGACCAGTCGATCACCCATCCCATGGTGGCAGGCCCCCTAAAGGCGCAAGAAAGGGGTCAGACCCCTTTCTTGCGGGCGGCGTCGCCGCCGGCGGACACTGTGACCAGCTCGCGTAGGCCCTGCTCGGTGCGGGCGGCCACGACGGGCGAGTGCGGCACGAGGTCGAGCGGGGCGCCCAGCGGCTCGGCGCAGGCGGGGAAGCTGACGTGCCCGCCCGCCTCGCGCACGATCAGCTGCGCCGCGGCGGCGTCGACCGCGCGCGAGCCGCGCAGCGTCGTCATGCCGTCCAGCCGGGCGGCGGCGACCTGGCACAGCGTGACCGCGATCGTGCCCATCGCGCGCACGCGGTGGACGACGTCCACGAGCGCGTCGGCCGAGTCGCGCATCCAGCGGGGGTCGGCGGACTCGATCCCGACGAGCTCGAGCTTGCCGGCGCGGTTGCGGCGCTCGCCCAGCGACGGGTCGAGGCGCTCGCCGTCGAGTGTCGCGCCGGCGCCGCGCTCGGCCACCCACTCCTCCCCGGGACCCAGGTCGTAGACGAAGCCGAAGACGACGTCGGCCATCGTCGGCCCCTCCGCGACGGCGATCGAGAGCGCGTGGTGGGAGATCCCGCGCTTGGCGTTCATCGAGCCGTCGATCGGGTCGACGATCACGAGCGTTCCGGTGCCGCCGTAGTCGACCGTGCCGCGCTCCTCGCTGACCACGGTGAAGCGTGCGCCGGCGTCGTGCAGACGCTCCAGCTGATCGAACACGGCGGCCTCGGCGGCGGCGTCGATCTCCAGCGTGCGGTCGCCACCCTCGCCGCGCTCGCCGGTCTCCACCACGCGCTCGGCGCTCGTGGGCTTGGCCGCGAGGATCGCGCCCAGCGCCTGTGCGGCCTCGCGCGAGGCTCCGAGCCAGTCAGGGGTCATCTCGCGCGTATCCTAGTTTCCGAAGTGCTCTCCGCCGCCCAGCTCGAGGCCGTCAAGCACGGCGGGGGCCCGCTGCTCGTCATCGGCGGCGCCGGCACGGGCAAGACGACGACGCTCGTCGAGCGCTTCGCCTGGCTGGCCGAGCGGCCGGCGGACCCCCTGCCCGCCGAGACGATCCTCGTGCTCACGCCGGCCGCCGACGCGCTGCGCGAGCGGATCGAGGAGCGACTCGGCCGCCCGGCCTCGGAGGAGCCCGCCGTCACGACCTTCCAGGGCCTGTGCGCGCGCGTGCTCCACGACGAGGCGCTCGAGGCCGGCGTCGACCCGTTCGCCACGCCGGTCTCGCCGGCAGACCGGCTGGCGATGCTGCTCGAGCGCATCGACGAGCTGCCGCTGCGCCACCACGACCTGCGCGGCAACCCGAGCGCGGTGCTCGGCTCGATCGTCGGGCGCATCGACCGCCTCAAGGACGAGCTCGTCACCTGCGAGGACTACGCGGCCTGGGCCTCCACGCTCGGAGAGGAGGGCGCGCGCGCCGCGCGCGAGCGCGAGTTCGGGGAGCTGTTCCGCGCGCACGACCGGATGCTGCGCGAGGCCGGGACGCTGGACTTCGGCGACCTCGTCCTGCTCGCGTTCCGGCTGCTGCGCGAGAAGCCGCACGTGCGCGCGCGGCTGTCCGGCCGCTACCGGCACGTGCTCGTCGACGACCTGCAGGACACGAGCTTCGCCCAGGGCCTGCTGCTCCGGCTGCTCGTGGCCGACGGCGGCCAGGTCACCGCGGCGGGCGACGACGACCAGTCGATCTGGCGCTTCCGCGGTGCCTCCACGAAGGCGTTCGCCGACTTCGAGTCCGAGTGGCCGGGCGCGCGGGTGGTGCGACTGGGCGAGTGCTTCCGGGCGGGCGAGCGCATCGTCGCCGCGGGCGCCGCCGTCACGGCGCCGATCGAGGGCCGGATCGACAAGCCGCTGCGGGCGCGCGACGCCGCGCCGGGCGAGGTCGCCTTCTGGGCCTGCGCCTCCGAGCGCGCGCAGGCGCAGGCGGTGGCGGCCGAGGTGGAGCGGCTGATCGCGCGCCAGGACGTCGCGCCCGAGGACGTCTGCGTGCTCGTGCGCTCCGTGCGCTCGGAGGGCCAGGCGGTCGGCGTCGCGTTCGAGGAGCGCGCGGTGCCGTACCGGCTGGCGGGCGCGGCGGCGTTCTTCCAGCGCGCCGAGGTGCGCGACCTGCTCGCCTGGCTGCGGCTGCTCGTGGACCCCGGCGACGCCGGCGCAGTCGTGCGCGCGCTCGCGCGCCCGCCCGTCGAGCTGCGGGCGATCGACCTCGCGCGCGTGACCCAGATCGCGCGCCGGCGCAAGCTCGACATGGTCGCGGCGCTGGCCGCCGCGCTCGAGTCGCCCCAGATCCCGCCCGAGGCGCGCGACCGCATCAACACGTTCCTCGGGCTCTACCGCTCCGCGGCGGCTGCGATCGACTCCACCCGCCCCGACCTCTACGTGCACCGGCTGGTGGAGCGGCTCGGGCTGCGCCGCCAGCTGCTGTTCGCCGCCTCGACCGAGGTGGTCGAGCGGCTGCGCAACCTCGCCAAGTTCGCCGAGCTGGCCTCCGCGTACGTGCGCCGGACGCCGCAGGCGACCGCGCGCGAGTTCGCGCGCTCGATCGCCGCCGTCGCCGACGCGGGCCTGCGCGAGGAGGAGGCGTCCGCGGGCGACCGCCCGGTCGGCGTGCAGGTGATGACGATGCACGCGGCCAAGGGGCTCGAGTTCGAGCACGTCTACGTGCTCGGGCTGATGGCGGCGCGGATGCCGGGGCCGCGCCAGCGCACGCTCGAGCCGATCCCGGACGCGCTCCTCAAGGAGACGCTCCCGCCCGACACCAAGGCCGCCCACGGCGAGGCGATGCGGCGGCTGCTGCACGTCGCGATGACGCGCGCGCGCACGAGGCTCGTGCTCGCCTACCCGCAGCGCACCGATCGCGGCGCGATGCAGCACCCGTCGGAGTTCGCGGAGGAGGCGCGCGCCGCCTGCGGCGGCGAGTGGGAGCAGCGCGACGAGGAGCTGTTCGGGCCGGCGGAGACGCTGCAGTCGACGTTCCGGCTGCTGCGCGACGAGCTGCTCACAACCGTCTCGCAGGTCGGCGGCCGCCTCGGCGAGCTGCGCTTCGACACCGACCTCGACGTCTCCCACGCCGTCGTGCGCTACATGGAGCTGCTGAAGCTGGCCGCGCTGATCGAGCGCACGAAGGGCGCGCAGGCGCAGTCGGTCGAGGACGCGCTCCCGGAGGTCAACGCGCGGCTGCTGCAGGCCGCGACCTCCGAGCAGCGCGAGATCTTCGAGACGAGCGCGCTCGACGAGTACCTGCTGGACGCCGAGCGCGACGAGAAGCTGCGCGCGCGGGCGGTGGCGGCGCGCACCGAGCCCTCGCTGGAGGGCTTCCTCCCCCGTCGCGGCGACGGCCTGCTGCTGAGCGCCTCCGACATCGAGACCTACCGGACCTGCCCGCTGAAGTACAAGTTCGCGCGCGTGTTCCGGATCCCGTCGGAGCCGACCATCAACCAGCGCTTCGGGATTCTGGTCCACCAGGTGCTCGAGCGGTACCACGCTGCGGATGCCGCGCAGGGACTACCCGAGTTGCTCGGGCTGCTGGAGGCGGGCTGGCGGCGCGGCGGCTTCGGCGACTCCGAGGAGGAGCGCCAGCTGCGCGCGAAGGCCACGCAGGCGCTCGTGCGCTACCACGACCGCTTCCGCGAGGAAGGCGGCGAGCCGGTCTGGTTCGAGCGCTCGTTCCAGTTCAAGCTCGGCCCGCACGTGCTGCGCGGACGCGTGGACCGCGTCGACCGGCTCCCGGACGGCGGCTACGAGCTGATCGACTACAAGACCGGCCGGCCGAAGTCGGCCGCCCAGCTGCGCGAGGACGTCCAGCTCACGCTCTACGCCGTCGGCGCGCGCGAGGCGTGGCAGCTCGAGGCGCCGTCACAGTCCTACTACTACGTGCTCGACGACCAGAAGGTTCCCGTCGAGCGCTCCGAGGAGGACCGCGACTGGATCACCGACACGGTGCTCGAGGTCGGGGAGGGGATCCAGTCGCAAGGCTTCGAGCCGACGCCGAGCTTCTCGGCGTGCTCGATGTGCGACTACCGGATCGCGTGCCCGGCCGCCGAGCGCTGAGCGACCTCCGCGATCAGGCCTGCCAGGCGGTCAGGCTGGTCGATCATCGAGAACGCGCGCGAATCCGCGATCGTCTCCACGCGTGCGTCGGGCTGCGCAGCGGCCAGCCGCCTCGCGTGCTCGAGCGGGAACAGCTTGTCGTCGGGTGCCCACGCGAACAGCACCGGCTTCTCGAAGCCGGGAAGGCGCTCGGCGGCATCCAGCGTCACCGCCTTGTCGAGCGCGACGGTGAAGCGGCGCAGGTCGTCGAGCACGCCGGCGTTCGCGAACACCGGCTCGACCCAGCGCCGGGCGAGGTGGTCGACGTCGCCGTGCGAGAGCATCCCGTAGCCGGCCGCGGAACGCCGGGCCGCGGCGGTCCGCATCGGCGCCAGCGCCGCCTTCAGGCCCGCCGGCAGCTTCGCCGCGGCGACCAGTGCCTTGAAGAAGCCGGGCGGGAAGTTGTCGTAGGCGTCGCAGTTGGTCAGGACGAGCGCGCCGAGCCGCTCGGGGTGGTCGACGGCCACGACCTGGCAGAGCGCGCCGCCGGTGTCGTTGCCGACCAGGACGACGTCCTCGAGCCCGAGCGCCTCGAGGAAGCCGGCGATGATCGCCGCGACGCCGCGCGGCGTCAGGTCGGCGCCGGGCCGCATCGGCTCGCGGTGGGCACCGAGCGGCCACGTCGGCATGATCGCGCGCAGGCCGCGCTCCGCCAGGCGCTCAGCCAGCCCGGCCCACAGGTCGCCACCCATCAGGTATCCGTGCACGAACACCAAGGGGCGGCCGTGCGCGGGTCCGGCCTCCTCATAGTGGATGGTTCCCTGCTGGAGCTGGATCGCCGGCATCTCGGCCTCCGTCATTTGCGTACAGGCTGCCGGTAAGTTACATACAGGCTGCATGGAAAGCAAGCGACGCACCCAGTCCGAGCGGACCGCCGCCACCCGCGGCGCGCTCGTCGCCGCCGGCCGGCGGCTGTGGGCCGAGCGCGGCTACGCCGACGTCGGCACGCCGGAGATCGCCGCCGCGGCGGGCGTCACGCGCGGGGCGATGTACCACCAGTTCGCCGACAAGTCGGCGCTCTTCCTCGCCGTCGCCGAGGCGGTCGAGGGCGATGTCACGGCGCGGCTCGGCGAGCACGTCGCGGCGAGTGGCGCGCAGGATCCGGCGGCCGCGCTGCACGCCGCGGTCGACGGTTGGCTCGAGGCCTGCGAGGAGCCCGAGGTCCGCCAGGTCCTGCTGCTCGACGGCCCGGTCGTGCTCGGCTGGGACGGCTTCCGCGACATGGCCCTGCGCTACGGGCTCGGCCTCACCGAGGCGATGCTCCGGGCGGCGATCGACGCCGGCCGGCTCGCCGAGCAGCCGACGCGCGCGCTCGCGCACGTCCTGCTGGGAGCGCTGGACGAGGCGGCGCTCTACGTCGCCACGAGCGAGGACCGCGAGGCGGCGCGCGACGAGGTCGCGCAGTTGCTGCACGCGCTGCTGGACGGGATGTTCCGTGGTCAGGTCTGATGCCGCGCCTGGGCAGGTGCCGGTGGCGTGGGGCGGTGGTGCGTAGCGTGGGCAACGGCATTGCACTGGGGAGGGGAAGTGGTCGCTTCCGGTCGCGCCCGCGCCAGCGGTGGATAACTCGGCCTCAGCCCGACTTATCCACCGGTCGACGCAACCGGGGCAAACCCCTCCCCCGTACAAGCCCATGCCGTTGCCCACGCAGCGCAAGCCCACCTACGCCCTCGGCGCCTGCCAACGAGCGGTATCAGCCGCTGGCGTGCGGCGGCTGCCCGCCGGAGCCGCGCTGGCGCAGGAAGCGCTGGAACTCGCGGGCGAGCACGTCGCCGCTGGGCAGGTCGCCCTCGGCGGCGTCCTCCTCGTCCGCGGCGCGCTCGAGCCGCTCGACGAACGCCTGGACCTCCGGGTCGAGCTCGACGGCGCGGGTGACCTGGCGGTCGTAGTCGGCCGCGGCGGTCTCGAGGTCCTGGGCGTCGACCGTGACGCCGACGAGGCTCTCGAGCCGGCGTAGGATCGCGAGCGCGCCCTTCGGGTTCGGCGCGACGGCGACGTAGTGCGGCACGGCCGCCCACAGCGAGGCGCTCGGCATGCCGGCCTCCGCGCAGGCGGCGTGCAGGACGCCGACGATCCCCGTCGGGCCCTCGTAGGTCGGGGGCTGCAGCGACAGCCGGTCGATCAGGACCGGATCGGAGGCCATGCCGGTGATCGACACGGGGCGCGTGTGCGGCACGTCGGCCAGGAGCGCGCCGAGCGTGACGACCATCTGGACGCCGATCGCCTCCGCCAGCTCGATCACCTTCTCGCAGAACGTGCGCCAGCGCATCGCCGGCTCGGGCCCGCTGAGCAGGATCAGGTCGCGCGGAGCGCGCGGCACCCGGGCCTCGTAGAACTCGAACTCCGGCCACTCGATCTTGCGCGTGTGCCCCTCGACCATCCGCACGCTCGGGCGGGTCGACTGGAAGTCGACGAACTCCTCCGGATCGATCAGGGCGAAGCGGGTCGCGTCGAAGCCGGCGCCCATGAACGTCAGGGCCGAGGTCGCGGCCTCGCCGGCGTCGTTCCAGCCCTTGAAGGCGCACACCAGAGCCGGTGCCCGGAGGCCGTCGGGACGGCGTTCCCAGCGGAGGGGCTGCATCGGGTTCACGGTAGCGGAGACCCGTCCGGTCCTGAGGCCATGATCGGGAGCGATGTCCGCCCTCGCCGAGACCACCGTCGCCACCCTCCGAGCGGGCGACGACGTGGACGCCGTCTTCGCCTGCTCGCGCAAGGATCGCCTGACGGCGCGCTCCGGGCTGCCGTACCTGGCGCTCGAGCTGCGCGACCGCACGGGGGCGATCCAGGGGCGCGCGTTCCGCGACGCCGACCTGCTGGCGGGGCGCTTCGAGCGCGGGGAGCTCGTGCGCGTGCGCGGGCGCGTGGAGCGCTTCCGGGACGAGCTGCAGGTCGACGTGAAGGCGATCGAGCGTGCGCAGGCTGCCGACCCCGCGGAGTTCCTGCCCGTCGCCTACCGCGACGTCGAGGAGCTCGACGGCTTCCTCGAGCACCTCGCCGGCGAGGTCCACGACCCGGAGTACCGCGCGCTGCTGGGACGGCTGCTCGCCGACGAGGCGCTGCGCGCGGACTGGCGCCGCGCCCCATGCACCCGCGGCGGCCACCACGCCTACCTCGGCGGGCTGCTCGAGCACACCGTCGCGGTTGGCACGCTCGCGCTCGAGGCCTGCCAGCTGCACCCGCGGCTGAACTCGGACCTGCTGATCTGCGCCGCGCTCGTGCACGACCTCGGCAAGACGCGCGAGTTCACCTACGGCGCCGCGATCGAGCTCTCCGAGGAGGGCCGGCTCCTGGGCCACATCCCGCTCGGCCAGCAGCTGCTCGACGCGCGCTCGGGCCCGATGAGCAGCGGGAAGCGGCTCGCGCTGGCCCACTGCGTGCTCACCCACCACGGCGCCGACCCCGCGCCGGGGCGGCGCTTCGGGTCGCCGGAGGCGCTCGCGCTGTACCGGCTCAACGCGCTCGACGCGAGCGTCAAGGGAGCGCTGGAGCACGGCCTGCCGTAGCGTGAGGTCATGCCTGCTTACGAGTACACGACCGCCGTGATCACGCACGGCCTGATGGGTCGCAAGAGCGAAGAGATCGACCGCGAGGAGCTCCAGAAGGTGCTCAACGCCCACGGCGCCGACGGTTGGGAGCTGGACAAGGTCATGCTGGACATCGCCTTCCACGGCGAGAAGGACGGCCATCTGCTGATCTTCAAGCGCGCCGCCGCTTGAGGCTGCTCGTCCTCGGCGGGACCGTGTTCCTGGGCCGCCACGTGGCGGCCGAGGCGCTCGCACGCGGCCACGAGCTGACGCTGTTCACGCGCGGGCTCCACGGCGCGGAGCTGTTCCCGCAGGCCGAGCGGCTGCGCGGCGACCGCTCCAAGGACGTCTCGGCGCTGCGCGACCGGCTGTTCGACGCCGTGATCGACACGTCCGGCTACAAGCCCGCGGACGTCGCGGCGTCGGCGGGCGCGGTCGAGGCGCACTACGTGTTCGTCTCCTCCTGCAACGCGTACCCCGGCTGGCCGGCCGAGGTCGTGGACGAGGACTCGCCCGACTGGGCCGGCGGCGGGCCGTCGGAGTACGGGCCCGACAAGGTCCGCTGCGAGCGGGCGGCCGAGGCGGCGCTGCCGGGGCGGGTGGCGGTCGTGCGGGCGGGGCTGATCGTGGGTCCCCACGACGGGGTCTTCCGGCTGCCGTGGTGGGTGCGGCGGATCGCGCTCGGGGGCGACGTGCCGGCGCCGGGCGACCCCGCCCGCGAGCTGCAGATCATCGACGCACGCGACCTCGCGGCCTGGATGCTGGACCTCGCGGAGCAGCGCGTCGCCGGCGTGTTCAACGGCACCGGCCCGGCCGGGATGACGACGATGGGCGAGCTGCTCGGCGCGGCGGTCGAGGCGACCGGCTCGGACGCGCGGCTGCGCTGGATCGCGGACGAGCGGCTGCGCGCGCTCGGCGTCGAGCCGTGGACGGAGCTGCCGCTATGGGCGCCCGAGGACGAGATGGCCGGCACCTGGAAGATCGGCACGGCGCGCGCCCGGGCGGCCGGCCTGCGCTGCCGTCCGGCGGCCGAGACGGTCGCCGACGTCGCCGCCTGGCTGCGCGACGGCGGGGAGCAGGAGCTGAGCGACTGGGGCTCGCACGCGCGCCCGGCGCCGATGGGCGCCGAGCGCGAGGCGCAGCTCCTCGCTCAGGCCGACTGACCCGTGGCGAGCGCCGGGTCGTCGCGGACGGACTCGAGGTCCTCGTCGCCGGCGGCCCACTCGCGCGTGGCCGGGTTGTTCGCGTACGCGATCGTCAGATGCTCGATCGCGGCCGCGCGGTTGCCTTGGAGCGCCTCGTAGCAGGCGAGCTGGTAGCGCAGGCTCGGGTGGTCGGGCCAGTCGGTCAGGCCCGCCGAGGCGACCTCGAGCGCGCGCGCGTAGTCGCCGGAGCGGTAGTGCGGCTCGGCCTCGTACCAGTACTCGAACGGGGTCCGCGGGCCGGCCGAGCCGGGCACGCCGCCGATCACGAGCACGGTCGTGCCGTCCTCGGTCGCGGTCGCGCCGCGCCGGGTGCCGGGCGGAACGACGAGCAACGTGCCCGCCGGCGCCGCGACCTCGTCGCCGTCGACGGTGAACGCCGCGGCGCCGGCGACCACGACGTACATCTCCTCGTGGCCGGCCGCGCCGGCGCTGCGCTCGTCGTGGGTCTCGATCACCTCGCCGCCGGCGTCTGCGGTGTAGCCGTTGACGCCGAACCCGGTCGTCCCGAGCTGCTTGCGCAGCGGGCGCCAGACGAAGCCGTGGCCCGGGATGCGCTCGGCGTCGTCGATGTGCAACACGGAATAGCTCACGTGCGGGAGGATGCCGTAGATGCAGCCCGGGCCGCACGTCGAGGAGATGGAGGCCGCGATCCGCTTGGACGGCGAGGGCCTGCGGGCGCTGCTCTCAGGCGACACCGCCGGCGGCCGCGAGAGGCTCCTGGAGGCCGCGGAACGCTACCGCGCCTCGTGGGAGCTCGCGCCGCCGCGCTCGTACGGCCGGCTCGTGGGGATGCTCAAGGCCGCGGTGATCGCCGGGGATGCCGCCGGCTCGGCCGCGTACGCACGAGAGGCCGTGCCGGAGGCCGATTCCCCGCCGTCGTCCTACGTGCGCGCGATCGCCGCGCTCGTCGAGGGCGACGACGCCGCCGCGGGGTTCGCCGAGGGGATGCGCGAGGGCTCGCCCGCGTTCGTCCGTGCCGCCGACGCGATCACCGCGCTCGCCGCCCGCGACGGCGAGGCCTACACGGCCGCCGTGCGCGCGATCGTCTCCGATTTCGAGGGCCGCGACGAGCACCTCACGGGCGTGCCGGTCGCCGACACCGCGCTGATGCTCGAGACGCTCGCCGAGCCGCGCGGGCTCGCCGCGCACCCGGCGAGCGCGCTCCTCCCGTAGCCGAGCCGGAGATCCGTCCCGCCTGGCGGGAACGATCCTCGGTCTCGTTCAGCTGCGGACCTGCTGGATCAGCTCGGCGACCTTCGTCTTGGCGTTGAACGCGGCCTTCAGCGCGCGGTCCGGCGGCGAGCCGTCGGGCGGCAGCAGCCCGAGCTGCCGGCCGACCTCCATCTGGTCGAAGACCACGAAGTTGGAGGCCATCTTGCCGTCGCGGAAGGTCATCTCGTCCATGCCGTCGAGCGCGATCGCCTTGCCGGTCGGGTCGATCCCGTTGAACTGCCCGCCCGTGTGCGTGGCCGTCATACGCCAGCGCACGAACACCGTGTCGCCCTCCTCCACGGCAGAGACCTTCTCCATCCGGAAGTCCGGCAGCGCCGAAAACGTGCCCGCGAAGTACGCGGCCAGCTCCTCCTTGCCGTTGCAGGTCCTGTCGGGGAAGCGCTCCCACACGTCGTCCGCCCAGATCCCGCGGAGCGTCTCGAGGTCGTGCGCGGTCAGCGCATCGAGAATCTGCTGGGCCCGTTCCGTATTCGTCGGCATGCGCTGACCCTATCCTCGCCAACGGAGCGGCACGGGGCTGGTGCCCCACCCGGTCTTCAAAACCGGTTGCCCGTCGTAGCCCGGCGGGGGGTAGGTTCGATTCCTGCGCCGCTCCGCTCCGGTCACGATCGACGCGTAGGCGCGCCGGCTCTAGTCGTGCTCGATCGTCGCCTCGGCGCGGTCGAAGCGGCCGGCGACCAGGTCTGCGGTGGGCAACATCACGTACAGCTCGGCGTCGAGGGCGTCGGTCTGAAGCAGCAACGCCCACTCGCGTGCCTGTCCGTTCCGGAGCGAGGCTAGGTGCTCCGTCCCGTCGTCGTTCTGCCACGTCGGCCAGCCGAGCAGCTGGCCGGCCCGATGGTGCCACCCCTGCTCGGCATGCAGACGCGCCTTGAGCTTCCACAGGTGGTCGAGGTCGAACTGGCGCTCGCCGCCGAAGCCGAGGCCGAGCGGGAGCATGGGCGGGGCGTCCTCGTCGGGCAGGGTGAGCCCGATGCGCGGCTTGACGAACCGCTGCCGGATGCGTAGGTCCTCGTGGAGGTCGCCCGCGTGCACGTTCAGCTCGACGCCCGCTGGGGTGTGCAGGATGACGCAGGCGCCGGCTCCCTCGATCGAGCGGGAGTCCGGCTCGATGTCGCAGAAGACGTGCAGATGCCCCGAAACGGGCCCGCTCCAGACCGAAGGGTCGAGGTCGGCGAGCGAGAGCTGCGCCACGAAGGTCGTGGGCCCATGCTCGCCGTCCGGCCAATCCGCGCCGGCAGGCAGGGCCGGCTCCCCGCCGATCCAGCTCGCCTCCGGATGCTCGCTCACCAGCAGGGCCAGCCCAGGTCGGGCGAGCCCGGCCAGCGTCGCGCCGAGGTCTGCCAGCGGCGTCGCGTCCGCAAGCTCCACGATCCGCCGCGGATCGAGCACGTCGTGCTCCTGCCCGCTCGGGCGGTACTCGGGGATCCCGCCGGCGAGCAGCCGACCCGGGTCCACCACGGCGCGGAGCTCCAGAGCCTTGATGTCCATCCCTTCTGCCTGCACGGTGATGGTCACGTCGCCGGCTGCGCCGATCGCGACCCAGTGCTCGCCTGACGACGCGAACGCGAACGGCACCGCGATTCCGTCGACCCGCAGCCCCCTCGGCTCGGACGCCGTCTCGACCGGGGCTTGACCCGAGCTTCGGAGCCGCGCGGCCGCGTCGCTCCTGGCGTCCGGCAGATGGAAGTCGTCCTCGGCCAGCTCGGACTCGATCTCGATCCAGCGGCCGTCTCCGAGGTCGTGAAGGATCGACACCATGTCGACGGGGTCGCCGTCACCCCCACCCCAGCCGCTGACCTCCAACTGGAGCCCTTGGACGGCGAAGACGGAAAAGGACACGCTGAGCGTCATCGCGCGAGTGTGACTGCTCGCGGTGGGGGCCAGACCTCGTGGTGAGACCTGGCCCCCGCTCAGCTCAGAGACCCCGGGTCGGAGCCTCGACGTGCGAGTGGCCGCCCGTCGGGCCGGCGCCCGAGCCGGTCTCGACCGCGGTCGCCGTCGACGGGAACAGGCGCTTGGTCTGCCCCAGCACGATCGTCGCGTGCGCCGCCGCGTCGCTCATCTGGTCGAGGACGGTGTTGTCGAGGTTGCCGGTGTCGTCGCAACCCATGTGGTAACAGGGGTCATGCGGCTCCCCGGCCGTGCCGCCGTAGATCGCGGCCTCCTCGGCGGTCTTGATCCCCTCGGCGCCGGTGAACAGGCCGCCCGCCGGGATGCCGGCGAAGATGAACGGCCCGTAGTCCGACCGGCCGTCGAACGCCGTCGGCTCCGTCGCGAGGCCCTGGCTCTCGAAGTAGTCCGGGAACAGCCGCTCGATGTCCGCCGATGCGGCGGGCGCGCCGCCCTCGGGCGGCTCGGAGTCCGACAGGTCGCCGTCGTACACGAAGCGCACGAAGTTCGGCGAGCCGACCATGTCGAAGTTCAGCATCGCCGCGATCTTGTCCCGCTCCGACTCCGGCAGGCTGTCGAGGCCTCGGAGCCCAGCAGGCCGTGCTCCTCCGCGCCGAACCAGATGAAGCGGATCTTGTTGCGCGGCTTCACCTTGCGGATCTGGTCCGCGATCTCGAGGATCGTCGCCGAGCCGGACCCGTTGTCGTTGATGCCCGGGCCCGGGCCGACGCTGTCGAGATGCGCGCCCACGACGATGACGTTGTTCGGATCGCCGTCGGGCGTCTCCGCGATCACGTTCGACGTCTCGTAGGTCCCCGGTCGCCAGTTGACCTTCAGACGGGCGGTGAGGCCGGTGAGGCCCTGCTCCTTGCCGTTGGCCAGTGCCGTCGCGGAGTCCAGCCGGCCCGCCACGGACGGGATCGAGATGCCGTCCACGTTGATCCACGTGCCGCCGGCCGCGTCGAAGAAGAAGATCGCCCCGGCGCCGAGCTGCTGCGCGCCGAAGAACTTCGTTATCGGCGTCAAGCTCGCGACGCCGGGAGGTGCACCGCTCAGCGCTTCACGGCGACCCTGCGGGAGCCGGCGGCCCGGTTGCCGGCGACGTCCGTGGCACGAACGGAGAGCACGACCTTGGCGTTTCCGCGCTTGGTGGCCTTGCGCAGCTTGACCAGCGCCTTCCTCGAGAGCTTGACCTTGAGCTTGGCCTGCTTGCCGCTGAGCAGGGTCGCCTTCGCGCGACCCAGGCCGACAGTGCGCTTGCCGATACGGAGCTTCGCGACGACGGCGAGCTTGCAGCGCTCGTCGCAGCGGGCCGACAGCGCGAGGCGCTTGGCCTTCAGCGCGCGCTGGATCCTCTTCGCGGCGAGGGTCAGCTTCGGCGCGGTCCTGTCGGACAGGGCGGGGACCGGGGTCGCCGCCGACGGATCGGACGCGCCGGGCGCGACGGCCACGGCGGGCGCGGCGTCGTCGTCGGTGATCGTCACGGTGGCGCCCGCGGGCGACCCGAGGCTCGCGCCGCCGGCGGCGTTGGAGAGCTTCACCTGGAACGCCTCGTCACCTTCATGCACGGCATCGCTCGTCACCTGGACGGTGAAGCTCTTGCTCGCCTCACCCGGGCCGAAGGTGAGCGTGCCAGCGGCGGCCGCGTAGTCGGAGCCCGCGGTCGCGGTGCCGTCGGCCGTCGCGTAGTCGACGGAGACCGGACCACCGAGGCTGCCGCCCGAGCGCGTCGCGGTGATCGTCACCAAGCCGCCCGCCTCACCGATCTGGTAGGCGCCGGCGCTCAGCGCCAGCGGGCCGCTCGCCCCGTCGTCGCCGATGCGGATGACCGCCGCCGAGTTCGGTCCCTGGTCGGCTCCCCCGCCGGGGTTCGTCAGCGCCAGGCTGATCGACTCCGTGCCCTCGGCGCGGCCGTCCCAGGTGACCGGGACCGTGAAGGTCTTGTCGCCGCTGTCGCCGGCCGCCCAGTTGAGGGTGCCGCTCGTCTCCGCGTAGTCGGCGCCCGCGGTGGCCGAGCCGTCCGTGGTGCGGTACTCGACCGAGACCGCGCCACCGACACCGCCGACCCGCTCGACCGTCACGACCGCCTGGCCGCCGGTCTCGGCGACGTCGTAGCGCAGCGACCTGAAGTCGATCACGCCGGGCGGGTCGTCGTCGGCGATCGTGACCGCCGCGGTCGCCGGCGCGCCCAGTACCGCGGACGGGCCCGGGAGCGCGTTCGAGAGCACCAGCGTCAGCGCCTCCGGATCCTCGGCGTCGGCGTCCTGGAGGATCGGGATCTGGATCGCCTTCGAGGTCTGGCCGGTGCCGCCGTTGTTCAGATTGCCGATGAAGGTCAGCGTGCCGTGCGTGTCGGTGTAGTCCGAGCCGGCGACCGCGTCGGAATCGGCGGTCGCGTAGGCGACCGTCACGTCCGCATCGACGGCATGGCTGAGCGTCACGGTGACCGTCGCCGTCCCGTCGGCCTCGCCGACGTCGTAGACCGGGCTCGACAGCTGGACGCTGGCCTTCGGATTGTCGTTGTCGACGATGCTGAGCAGTGAGGTGCCGACGGTGGTGCCACCGCTCGTGAGCGTCAGGTTCACGGTCTCGTTCGGCTCGGCGTTGCCGTCGTTCGCGACCGTGACGTCGAACGTCTTGCTCGTCTCGCCGGCTGCGAAGCTGAGCGTCCCGCTCGCGGCCGTGTAGTCCGAGCCCGCGGTCGCGGTGCCGTTGCTTGTCGCGTAGTCGACGGACGCGGGGATGTTGGTCGCGCCGGAGCGGTTGACGGTGATCGTGGCGTGCGCGGCGGATGCCTCCAGGACGGAGTAGCCGTGCGCGCTGAACGCGAAGGTGGACACGTCGTCGTCGTTGATGGTGAGCTGGGCCGGGCCGTTCGGGCCGATCTGCGGCGCGGCGCCCGCCGTCAGGTTCCTCGGATTCGAGAGCAGGAGGGCCACGTTCTCGGGGCCCTCCGCATCCGAGTCGTCGGCGATCGCGACCTGGAACGTCTTCGTGACCTCGCCCGGGTTGAACGTGAGCGTCCGAGCCGGGCTGATCGGCGTGTAGTCCGTCGCCGCCGTCGCCGGGTCGGTGGCCGCCGGCTGGGTCGCGTAATCGACGCTGAGCTTCAGGTTCGTCGCGCCGATGCGGTTCACCGTGACCGTGCCGACCCCCGCGCTCTCGACGACGGCGTAGGAGCCCGCGCTGAAGTCGAGCGTGCCGGGCCCCTCGTCGTCGATGATCGTGAGCGTCGCCGTCGCCGTCTTGATCTGCGAGCCGGCCGGCGTCGCGTTGGCGAGCTTGAAGCCGATCGTCTTGTTGGGAGCGTCCGCGGTGCCGTTGTCCGTGATCGTGACCGGGAAGGTCTTCTTCGTCTGGCCCGCCGCGAAGTTCAGGGTGCCGTCGGTGAACGAGTAGTCCGCACCCGTCGCGGTGCCCCCGTTGTGCGAGTACGCGACCGACGCCGCGGCGCTCGTGTTGCCCGAGCGCACGACGGTGACGTTGAACGTTCCGGCGTTCTCGGTGACCGAGTACGTGGTCGCGCTGAACTTGAGGGCGACCTTCTTCGGGGCCGCGGAAGCGCCCGCGGGGAAGATGGCGAAGACGATGAGCGCGGTGAGCAGCGCGAGAACCCGAGGCGGCATGCAGCGGCTATCGACAAGGTTGTTCTCGAGATGAACATCATCTGGACGGATGTCGTCGAGGCGGGCCCGCGGCCGGCGCCGGCCGTGGGGGCCGATGCCATGATCAGGCTCGATGCGGTACCGGGCCCTGATCGTGGCGCTCGCCGCGGTCGCCCTCGGCGGCTGCGGTGATGCGGAGCCGACGCTGAGCAAGAGCTCGGCCGACGAGCTGCACGCCCAGGTCGCCGCAGCGCGGACCGCGGCCGGCGACGGGGATCGGGCCGCGGCGCTGGAGGCGCTGGACGGACTCTCCGGCCAGGTCCGGGACCTGCAGGCCGGAGGCTCGCTCGCGGAGGCCGATGCGGCGGCGCTGCGGCGCGGGATCGGCCGTGCGCGGCGCAAAGTCCGGGAGGAGGTGGCCGCGCCGGCCGCGACCGCGACCGCCACGGCGACGCCGGAGCCGACGGCGACTGCGACAGCGACAGCGACCCCGGAGCCGGAGAAGCCGGGCAAGGGCCATGGCAAGGCGAAGGGCAAGGCCAAGAAGGGCAAGGGCGGCTGATGCGGCCCGCGGAGGGCGCCGCGCTGGCCGGCGGCCGCTACGTCTTCGAGCGCCACCTCGGCTCGGGCGGGATGGCCTCCGTGTGGCTCGCCCGCGACCAATCGCTCGACCGGCCCGTGGCGATCAAGGTGATGGCGGACACGCTCGCCGACGACCAGCGCTGGCTCGAGCGCTTCAAGCGCGAGGCCCGCGCCGCCGCCGCGCTCTCGCACGCGCACATCGTCAAGGTCTTCGACTTCGGCATCGAGGAGCACCGGCCGTACCTGGTGATGGCGCACGTCCCAGGCGGGAGCCTGCGCGACCGCCTCCGCGACGGCGGCGCGCTGCCCGAGCCGGCTGGGCTCGCGCGTGAGCTGCTCGGTGCGCTCGGGCACGTGCACGCAGCCGGGATCGTCCACCGCGACGTCAAGCCCGGGAACATCCTGCTCGACGAGCACGACCGCTCGCAGCTGACCGACTTCGGCATCGCGCGCCCGCAGGACGCCGAGACGATGACCCAGACCGGCATGGTCCTCGGGACGATGCGCTACCTCGCCCCGGAGGTGGCCGAGGGCGCGCCCGCGACGGAGCGCAGCGACCTCTACTCGGCCGGCGGCGTGCTCGCGGAGGTTGCGGGCGAGGCCCCGTCGGCGCCGCTGAAAGAGCTGATCGAGGCGCTCACGGAGCACGACCCCGAGCGCCGGCCGTCATCGGCCGAGGACGCGCTGGCGCTGCTCGACGGTGCCGAGCCGACGCGCGCGATGGCGGCGACGAGAGAGCGGCGGGCGCCGGCGGCCGGCACGAGCGGGCGCAGCGGCGACGCGCTGCAGCGGCTCGACGAGCTGATCCGCCGGCCGTGGTTCCCGGCGGCGGCGGGGATCCTCGGCGTCCTCGCGCTGGCCGTGATCGTGATCGCCCTCGCGGGCGGAGGAGACGGCGGCGGCCCCGATGCGGGCGCCGCCGCGACGCCGGCTCCGGCCTCGGCGCCGCTGGATCAGCAGCTCCGAGGCCTGGACCGGACGATCGACGCGGCTGCGTCTAGATGACGGTGACGTTGGTGGCGTTCGGGCCCTTGGGGCCCGACTCGGCCTCGTAGGAGACCTTGGCACCTTCGGCGAGGGTCTTGAATCCCTGGCCGTTGATGCCGGAGTGATGGACGAACAGGTCCTTGCCGCCGTCCTCGGGCGTGATGAACCCGTAGCCCTTCTCGTCGCTGAACCACTTCACGGTTCCGGTCGCCACTGCGATGTTCCTCCGCGGGTCATGTGAACTGCATCGCGGAGTACTGCCAATGGCGACACCTGCGGCGCTGATCACTGCGGTCACGGTGCTCCCGTGAGCACCGCCTTTTACGCGGCGGAATGTACCAGCGGGCGCAAGCCTTGTAGCAGGGCTTACAGATCTCCTTAAGAAGTTCCACTCGCTCCGGACGGGCGGCGCTGCCACAGTCACCGCCGACCATGGACCCCGCCGCCCACCGCCTCGGCAGCGCCCTCTGCATCGCCTCCGCGATCGCGTTCGGCGCGATGGCCATCTTCGGCAAGCTCGCCTACGACGCCGGGGTCGGCCTGCTCACGCTCCTGTTCGTGCGCTTCAGCATCGCCGCGCCGGTGCTCTGGATCGCGGCGCTGCGGCGCCCAGGAGCGCTTTCGGGCACCTCGCGCCGGACGATGCTCGCGGCGTTCACGCTCGGCGCGGTCGGCTACTCGATGCAGGCGGCGCTGTACTTCGCGGCGCTCACGCGGATGGACGCGTCGCTGCTCTCGATGCTGCTCTACACGTTCCCCGCGATGGTCGTGGCGGCCGCGATCGCGCTCGGGCGGGAGACCGCCAACCGCCGCCGCACGGGCGCGCTGCTGGTGTCATCCGGCGGACTCGCGCTCGTGCTGCTCGGCGCCGGCTCGGGCACGTTCGACTGGCTCGGCGCGCTGCTCGGGCTCGGCGCGGCGCTGACCTACACGGCCTACATCCTGGTCTCCGACCGCGTCGGCGGCGACCTCGCCGCGCTCCCGCTGTCGGCGCTGATCACGACCGGTGCGGCGATGACGTTCGGCCTCGCCGGCACCGCCACCGGCTCGATCGACACCGGCTTCGCGAGCGAGGGCTGGCTGTGGCTGGGCTCGATCGCGATCGTCTCGACCGTCACCCCGATCACGCTGTTCTTCGCCGGCCTGCGGCGGGTCGGCCCGTCGACGGCGGCGATCCTCTCGACGCTCGAGCCGCCGACCACCGTCGCGCTGGCCTTCCTCGTCTTCGGCGAGTCGCTGACGGCGCTGCAGCTGGCGGGCGCCGCGCTCGTGCTCGGCGCCGCCGTCTCGTTGAACCTGCGCCCGCGCGCCGGCCGCGCGCGGGTGGACCCGGTCCCCGCTTAGACCGTCTTCGCCTTGTCCTTGCGCTTCGGCGCGGTGCGCGGCGGCAGCTGGATCTCCTCGTGCGCCGGCTCACCGGCCTCGAGCTCGCGGCTGCGCTCGAGCTCCGCGTTGAGCTCGGCGCCGAACAGGACGGCGAGGTTCGTGATCCACATCCAGACCAGGAACGTGATCACGCCGCCGAGCGTGCCGTAGGTCTTGTCGTAGGAGCCGAACTTGGAGACGTAGAACGCGAACGCCGCCGAGGCGAGGATCCAGACCACGACGGCCAGCACGCTGCCGGGCGAGATCCACTTGAACCCGGGCAGCTTCGCGTTCGGGGCCGCGTAGTAGAGGATCGCCAGCATCAGCGAGACGATCACCAGCAGCACGGGCCACTTGACGATGTTGAAGACCGTCAGCGCGGTGTCGCCGAGGCCCACGGCCTCGCCGATCGCCGTGGCCAGCGGGCCGCTCACGATCAGCGCCACGACTACGATCGCGAGCATCAGCTCGAGGATCAGCGTCACGAGGATCTGCAGCGGCCGCAGCTTGTAGAACGGCCGGCCCTCCTCGATCTCGTAGATCGAGTTGGAGGCGCGCATGAAGGCGCCGACGTAGCCCGACGCGGTCCACAGTGCGCCCGCCAAGCCGATGATCAGGCCGAGCCCCGCCCGGCTCTGGTTGGAGGTGATGCTCTCGATCGGCCCCTTGAACGTGTCGATCGCGGACGCGGGACCGAGCGCGCTGACGGTGTCGGTGAGCACGCGCGTGATCGTCGCGGGGTCGGCGATCAGCCCGACCATCGAGACCAGGGCGATCAGCGCGGGGAAGATCGAGAGGACGGCGTAGTAGGTCAGCGCCGCCGCCCAGTCCGTGAGGTTGTCCTCCTTGAACTCGCGGAACGTGCGCTTGAGCGTTGCGAACCAGGACCGCTTGGGCAGGTCGGTCGGGTCGTCAGGGGCCTTCGTGGTCATGTCCCGAGGGGTCCCCGCCACGCGCGGGGCGGGAAACCACCCCTCAGGCGGCGACCCGTGCGTTCGCCGACCAGCCGCCCTCGTACGCCCGCACCGTGCCGTCCGCGACGTGGACGATGCGATCGGCGATGCGATCGAGGAAGTAGCGGTCGTGCGAGACGGCGATCACCGTGCCGTCGTAGCGCTCCAGCGCGTCCTCGAGCACCTCGATCGAGTCGACGTCGAGGTGGTTGGTCGGCTCGTCGAGCACGAGGCAGTTGGGGCCGTCGAGCATCAGCGCGAGGAAGGCCAGGCGCGTGCGCTCGCCGCCGCTGAGCGTCGCCACCGGCCGCCGGACCTGCTCGTAGTCGAAGTGGAACGCCATCAGGCGCCGCACGGCGTCGTCCTCGGCAAGCGAGCGCCCGGCGCGCAGCGCGTCGATGACCGTCGCGTCCGGGTCCATGCCGGCGGCGGCCTGGGCGAGGTAGCCGACCTCGATCCCGTCGCCCGCCCAGCGACGGCCGGCGCCCGGCTCGAGGTCGCCGACCAGCACGCGCGCGAGGACGGTCTTGCCCGCGCCGTTAGGGCCGACGACGCCGACGCGCTCGCCGCGCATGACGACGAGGTCGACGTCGAGCAGCACGGGGTCCTCGCCGAAGGCCACGTCGACTCCCTCGAGCGCCAGCACGCGCTGGCCGCCGCGCACGCCGGAGCGCAGCGCGAGCGCCATCTTGCGCCGCTCGAGCACCGGCCGCTCGACCTTCTCCATCTTGTCGATCTGCATCTGCTTGACGCGCGCCTGCTTGATCATGCGCTCGTTGACGCGGATGTGCGCCCAGTGGCGGAAGCGGCGGATCGCCTCCTCCAGGCGCGCGATCTCCTTCTGCTGGCTCACGTAGCGCTGC
>DATFQI010000061.1:0-4171 GCA_035264365.1 Solirubrobacteraceae bacterium | reverse complement strand
GTCCGCGCCTCCTCCTGGGCGAGGACGACCACCTGACGTGCGCGCTCTGTGAATCGCTCGAACATGGTGGTGGGGTGGTTCCTTCCTGCTAAGTGCTGCCCTAGCGCTCGGTCGTGAAGTTTCCGTCGGTCGGTTGGGCGTACAGGCCGAGAGACGAAAATACCCCGGCCTCTGACCCGGTATTCGGCATGGACGCCGGACCGGATGAGCGACGCGGGGTTCGAATTGCGGCCATGGGTCAGTTTACCAATGGGGCAGACGATCGAACGGGCGTCCGAACGTGCCATCCGAAGGGGCTTCGACGATCGCGCCCAGCACCCTTCCGTGCACGCCGCCACGCCGTTCGCCATGATCTGGAGCGATGTTGGTGACGTTCGTTCAGCGGTCGGCGCTCGTCGTGGGGGCGCTGCTCGCCCTCACCTCACCCGCGGGTGCGGCGGAGGTGGCGCGCGGCGACGGCTGGAGGCTCGACGCCCGCGACGACGAGCGCTCGAGCTTCTGCCTGCGGCTCACGGAGGCCGACTCGCAGCTCGGCGGCGGCGGCTCGGGCACCTGCGGCCAGGCGCCCTGGCGGCAGGGCCGCTCACAGCTGATCGCGTGGGTGAGCGGCTCCGAGCTCGTCGTGGCGGGCGCCGTGCCCGCGACCGTGACGCGGGCGGAGGCCGAGCTCCAGGACGGCCGCCGCGTCGCGTTCGACACCGTTGCGGGGCCGCGCTACCGCGGGCGCTACGCCGGGCGGTTGCGCTTCTTCGTGACCGCGATGCGCGCGGCCGATCCGCGCGACGACGAGGCCGGCGGGCTGGTCGCGGTGCGCTTCTCCGGGGCCGACGGGACGCTGCAGGGCATCGCCGGCGCCAACCAGTACGAGGGCACGCGGGTCGGCCGGCGGCGGGTGCTGCTGCGCGAGCGGGCGCGTGGGCGCTCGATCACGGTCATGTCGGAGACGCAGCGGCGCGTCGCGCCGGCGCCGGGTGCGCTCGACCGCATCGAGGATCTGACCTGCCTCGTCACGCGCAGCCGCGGACGCGGAGGCGGAGGCGGCGGGTCCACGCTCTGCCACGAGCCTGGTCCCAACCGGCCCGCGATGCTCGTGGTCCCCGACCAGGGCTGCGGCGGGGTGCGCACCGTCGTGTCCGGCTTCGTCGGCGACGCCGTCACCGCCGTCCGGCTGAAGCTCGGCAGCGGCAAGGTCCGCGAGGTCCGCACGCGGACCCTGCTCGACCGGCAGGGCGGCGCGCACCGCTACTTGGCAGCCGCGGTCCCGCGCGGCGAGGCGCTGCGCTCGATCAGCGCGGTCGGTGCCGACGCGGAGTACGCCATCGGCGAGCCGCCGAGCGGGCTCGCGTGCCTGCCGGACACGGGGCTGTTCGCGATCGCCAGCTACCTGTTCGAGAGCGGGAGCGGCGGCGCGGCACGGCCGCCGGCCGGCGACGAGCAGGTCGCCGTCGAGGCGGAGGGCCACCGGCTGCTGGTGCGCGACGCGGAGGCCGACCGGCTCTGCGCGGGCCTCGACCGACTGCTCGCCGACGGCAGCGACTGCGCGCTGCCGGCGGTCCATGGCGAGGACGTCCTCGCCATGGCGCGCGAGGGCTTCGTGTCGGCGGTGCTGCCGGCCGAGGTCGCGCGCGTGCGGCTGCCGGACGGGCGCGAGGTGCCGACGCTCGAGGGCGCCTACGGCGGCCGCTACGCGGGCAAGGTGCGGTTCCTGCTCGCGCGGGCGCGGACCGGGGGCGACGCCCGCTTCCGGCTGCTCGACTCGGCGGGCGCCCTGATCGGCACGCTGCGCGTGTTCGACCCCTCCGCCCTCGACTGGGCGCCCGTGGCCGGCCCGGTGCGGCTCGCGGCGGGGCGCGGCTGGACGCTCTCGGCCGAGCGCCATCGCTACGGGACGTGCACGTTCCTGACGGTCGGCGGCGATGAGCAGTTCTGCTTCGGCGGCCTGCCGGAGATGGAGGAGGTCTACGCGGCGGTCAGCTGCTCTCCCCGGGTCGCCGTGATGACGGGGCCGCTCCCGCGCCGCTCGCGCGTGGTGCGGGCCGTCCTGCGCGGCGGCCGCACGGTGCGCGCGCGGGTCGTGGCCGTGCCGCGCCGCTTCGGCGGCGGTCGCGCGTGGGTGCTCGCGCTCCCGCGCCGCGCGCGCGTGAAGGCGCTGCGCCTCGACGGCCGGAACGTTCGGTTCCCGCTGCTCCCGGCCGCCGAGCAGTGCGGCTACCGCGTCTACGGGCCGGGCCTGTTCGGCGCCGCCGAGCCCGAGCTCGAGCTCCGCTCGCCGTAGCCCGCGGCGCCGCGCCCTGGGGCGCGGCCGCTCAGGCGTCGCGCATGGCGGGGAACAGCACGACCTCGCGGATCGTGGTCCTGCCGGTGAGCAGCATCACGAGCCGGTCGATGCCGATCCCGATGCCGCCGGTCGGCGGCATCCCCTGCTCGAGCGCCTCGACGAACGCCTCGTCGTAGGGCTGGGCCTCCTCGTCGCCCTCGGCGGCGGCGCGCTTCTGCTCCTCGAAGCGGGCGCGCTGGTCGTCGGGGTCGTTGAGCTCGGTGAAGGCGTTGGCGATCTCCATGCCGCCGGCGAACGCCTCCCAGCGCTCGACGAGCCCGTCGGCGCTGCGGTGGCGCTTGGCCAGCGGCGAGAGCTCGACGGGGTAGTCGAGCAGGAAGGTCGGCTCCTGCAGCGTCGGCTCGACGTACTTGGAGAGCAGGAAGTCGACCAGCCTCGCCCAGGTCTCCTCGTGCTGGGGGACCTCGTGACCCGCGGCGCGCATCGCCGCCTGCAGCGACGCGAGGTCGCGGTTGGCGAGGATGTCGACGCCCGAGCGCTTCTCGATCGCGCCCGCAAGCGTCTCGCGGTGCCACGGCGGCGCGAACCGCTCCCCCTGCCCGAGCGCGCTCGCGACCCGGTGGATCAGCTGCTCGCAGCGCGCCGCGATGTCGCTGTAATCCGCGTAGGCCTCGTACCACTCGAGCACGGTGAACTCGGGGTTGTGCTTGGGCGAGAGCCCCTCGTTGCGGAAGTTCTTGCCGATCTCGTAGACGCGCTCGAGCCCGCCGACGATCAGCCGCTTGAGGTAGAGCTCGGTGGCGATCCGCAGGTACATGTCGCGGTCGAGTGAGTTGTGGTGCGTGACGAACGGCCGCGCCGCGGCGCCGCCGTAGAGCGTCTGCAGCATCGGCGTCTCGACCTCGACGAAGCCGTGCTCGTCGAGGAAGCGGCGGATCTCGGTGACGATCCGGGCGCGCGCGATGAACACCTCGCGCGACTCCTCGTTGGCCATCAGGTCCAGCTCGCGCTTGCGGAAGCGCGTCTCGGTGTCGGTGAGGCCGTGGTGCTTCTCGGGCGGCGGCCGCAGCGACTTGGCCAGCAGCGTGACGTCCTCGAGCGAGATCGTCAGCTCGCCCGCCTTGGAGCGGATGACCGTGCCGTCGGCGCCGACGATGTCGCCCAGGTCGGCCGAGCGCAGGCGCGCGAACGCCTCCTCGCCGAGCACGTTGAGGCGGCCGAGCAGCTGGATGCGGCCGGAGCGGTCGACGAGGTCGGCGAAGATCGCCTTGCCCTGGCCGCGCTTGGCGGCCAGGCGGCCGGCCACGCGCACGCGCACGTCGGTCTCGCCGCCGGGCTCGAGGTCGTCGTGGCCTTCGCGCGCCTGCGCGATCGGGACGACCCCGCCGAACTCGTGCGGGAACGGGTCGACGCCGGCGGCGCGCAGCTCCTCGAGCTTGCGCCGCCGGGCGGCGAGGATCTCCGCCTCGCCTCCGCCGTGGGCGGAGGCGTCCTCGCTCATGCGACGTCGATCTTCGTGATCTTCAGCTCGCGGCTCTTGCCGTTGGGCAGCTGCACCTTGACGGTGTCGCCCTTCTTGCGGCCGAGGAGGCCCTTGCCCACCGGCGACTCGTTGGAGAGCCGGTTCTCCGACGGGTTGGCCTCGGTGGAGCCGACGATCGTGTACTTCAGCGACTTGCCGGAGCCCTCGTCCTTGACCGACACGAGCGAGCCGACGCGAACCACGTTCGAGTCCAGTTCGGAGGCATCGATCACCGACGCGGAGCGGAGCTTCTCCTCCAGGGAGGCGATCCGCGCCTCGAGCATCGCCTGCTCGTTCTTGGCGTCGTCGTACTCGGAGTTCTCGGAGATGTCGCCGAACTCGCGCGCTTCCTTGATGCGCTCGGCGACCTC
>DATFQI010000060.1:0-16747 GCA_035264365.1 Solirubrobacteraceae bacterium | reverse complement strand
CGCCGAAGCGCCGGACGAGCTCGGTGAGCGCGTCGAGGTCCTTGCGCGGCAGCTCGCGGGCGCCGGCGTTGATCCCGCGCACGACGCCGCCGGAGCCCAGCGCGCCGGCGAAGACCTTGAACTCCGTACCGGCGAGCGCGGGGCCGAGGTCCTCGATCTCCAGGCCGAAGCGCACGTCGGGGCGGTCGTTGCCGTAGCGGCGCATCGCCTCGGCGTAGGACATCCGCGGCCACGGCGGCGGCGGGATCTCGAACGCGCCGGCCTCGAACACCCGTGCCATCAGGCCCTCGATCACGTCGATCACGTCGTCCTCCTCGACGAACGCCATCTCGAGGTCGAGCTGGGTGAACTCGGGCTGGCGAAAGCCGCGCAGGTCCTCGTCCCGGAAGCAGCGGGCGATCTGGTAGTAGCGCTCGTAGCCGGCCATCATCAGCAGCTGCTTGAACAGCTGCGGCGACTGCGGCAGCGCGTACCAGGCGCCCAGCGTGAGCCGCGAGGGCACGAGGAAGTCGCGCGCGCCCTCGGGCGTAGAGCGCGTCAGGATCGGCGTCTCGATGTCGAGGAAGTCGCGCGCGTTGAGGTAGTCGCGCATCGCCGCGATGATCGTGTGGCGCAGCGCCATCGTCTGCTGCATCGGCTCGCGACGCAGGTCGAGCATGCGGTGCTGCAGGCGCAGCAGCTCGTCGACCTCGTCCCCATCGCCGATCTGGAACGGCGGCGTCTCGGACTCGGCGAGGCGCTCGGCGCTGGAGACCGTCAGCTCGATCTCGCCCGTGCGCAGCCTGGGGTTGACGTTGCCCTCCTCGCGGCGGACGACCTCGCCCTGGGCGCTGACGACGTGCTCGGGCCGCAGCGTCTCGGCGAGCGCGTGCGCCTCGGCGGCCGTCTCGGGATGGAAGACGAGCTGGACGATCCCCGCGCGGTCGCGCAGGTCGATGAAGATCAGCCCGCCGTGGTCGCGCCGCCGGTTGACCCAGCCGGCGACCCGCGCGGTCTCCCCGAGGCGCTGCGCGTCGAGCTCGCCGGCCCATGCATCGCGGTACGGGTTGGCCCGCGGCGGCCTCACAGGCCGCCCCGGATGTGATGCATCACCGTGTCGGGCTCCACCGTCTTCTGCTCTCCCGTCTGCATGTCCTTGAGCGACGTGCCCTCGTCGCCGAGGATGGCAACGTAGCGGGCGCCGGTCTTGTCGGCCTGCTTGAGCTGCCCCTTCAAGGACCGACCTCCGAGTTCGAGTCTCGCGGCGTGCCCGGCCCGGCGCGCGTCCGCGGCCAGCCGGAACGCGGCCTCGCGGTACTCGGGCTTGGCGTAGGCGACGTAGAGGTCCACGGGCGGGGGCGCGACCGGCGGCGGCGGCGAGGCGAGCAGCATGCGCTCGACGCCGGCGGCCCAGCCCATGCCGGGCGCCGGGGCGCCGCCGAGCTGCTCCATCAGCCCGTCGTAGCGGCCGCCGCCGCCGACGCCGGACTGCGCACCGAGCGCGTCGGAGCTGAACTCGAAGACGGTGCGCGTGTAGTAGTCGAGCCCGCGCACGAGCGTCGGGTCGACCTCGTAGACGACGCCGGCCGCGTCGAGCAGCGCCTTGACCGCCTCGAAGTGCTCGTGGTCGTCGTCGGAGAGGAAGTCGAGCAGCAGCGGGGCGCCGGCCATCACCTCGCGGGTCCCGGGATGGTCGGCGTCGAAGGCGCGCAGCGGATTGAGGTCGATGCGGGCGCGGACCTCCTCCGAGAGCCGCTCCTCGTGGGCGCGCAGGTAGGCGGTGAGCTCCTCGCGGTAGGCCGCGCGCGACGCCGCGGTCCCGAGGCTCGAGAGCCGCAGCCGCAGGCCGCGGGCGCCGATCGCCTCGAGGATCTCGCTCAGCAGCAGGATCGTCTCGGCGTCGACGGTCGGCTCGTCGGAGCCGATCGCCTCCACGCCGAGCTGCCAGAACTGCCGGAAGCGGCCCTTCTGAGGCCGCTCGCGACGGAAGTAGGCCGACAGGTACCAGAGCTTCACCGGCTGCGGGAGCTTGTGCATCCCGTGCTCGAGGTACGCGCGGCAGACCGGCGCAGTGCCCTCCGGGCGCAGCGTCAGCGAGTCCGACTCGTCGCCGGAGTCGAACGTGTACATCTCCTTCTGCACGACGTCGGTGGACTCCCCCACACCGCGCGCGAACAGCGCCGTGGACTCGAACATCGGCGTCTCGATGCGCTCGTAGCCGGCCGGCTCGAGGATGCCGCGCGCGATCTGCTCGAGCCGGTCGCGGGCCAGCGCGTCGTCGCCCAGCACGTCGAACGTGCCGCGCGGGGCCTGGATCTTCTCGCTCACGCCGAGAGTTCGTGCAGGAACGGGTTGGTGGCGCGCTCGGCCGCGAGCGTGGTCGGCGCCATGTGGCCGGGCAGGACGTTCGTCTCCCCCGGGAGCGCGACGAGCAGCTCGCCGATCGACTTCAGCAGGCGCTCGTGGTCGCCGCCGGGCAGGTCGGTGCGGCCGATCGAGCCCTGGAAGAGCACGTCGCCGGAGAGCAGCGCGCCCTCGGACGGGATCGAGTACGCCAGGTGGCCGGGCGAGTGGCCGGGGACGAAGAAGACCTCGATGTCCAGGCCCGCGAGCGTGAGCTTCTCGCCGCCCTCGAGCGTCTCGTCGGCGTCGTAGGACTCGAACGGGCCGATGCCGGGCCACGGCACCCAGGCCATGATGTCGGCCAGCAGCGGGACCTCGAGCTTCGGGCAGTAGACCGGCGCGCCAGTCGCCTCCGCCAGCGGCGCGACGGCGCCGACGTGGTCGAAGTGGCAGTGCGTGAGCAGGATCGCCTCGACCTTGCTCACGCCGAGGTCCGCGAGCCCGGCCTTGATGCGATCGGGCTCGTCGCCCGGGTCGATCAGCAGCCCGCTGTCGCTGCCGTCGCGGCGGGCGATCCAGGTGTTCTCCTGAGCGACCCCGACCGTGAGGTAGCGGGCGTCCATCAGGCTTGCTTCGCGCGGCGCTTCTGGGCCCGCGCGTAGACGAACTTGTCCGTCGCGAACGCCAGCGGCGTGTAGAGGATCAGCGCGAACAGCGACAGGAACAGCGACTGCGTGATCGACGTGTCGCCGCCGAACAGGCCGATCTGGGTGAAGACGAACAGCAGGGCGGCCATCAGCGCGGCCTTGAAGAAGGCGCCGTTCCAGGTCGGAGGCTTGTTCATGCGCGCCTGGCGGGCGGTGGTGCGGTCGGCCTTCTTCTGCTCCGCGGGCGAGAGCGACTGGCGGCGGCTCGTGCGCCCGCGGGCCTCGACCGACCCGGCGGCGTTGCCGCGGTGCTTGCTCCGGCGCTTGCGCTTGGTCTGAGCCATGGTGACAACCGAGGATAGTCCCTCACAGCGGCTCCTCGCCGCGTGCGAAGCGCACGAGCGAGGCCATCGAGAACACGCCCTTGGTGCCGCCGAGCTCGCCCGGCTCCCAGCCCGGCTCCTCGCGCGGGAACGAGGCCGGATCGGTCTCGATCAGGCCCGTCAGCACCTCGCCGACGATCAGCGCGCCGAGCGGGCCGAGATGCCGGCCGCGCTTCTTCTGCGCCTCGCACAGGATCCAGTACCACAGCGGCGTCGAGCGGGCGAGCGTCTTGCGCATCGGCATCTCGACGTCGCCCAGCAGCAGGTCCTCCTCGTCGAGGGCGGGCTGCCCGAGCGCGTGTGCGAGCGTCTGGCCCGACGGGAGCCCGAGCTTGATCCCCCGCAGGAGCGTCCGCCGCGCCAGCATGGGCTCGTCGCCGAACGGGAGCTCGTACAGCTTCTTGGCGAGCCGCGTGTCGATCGCAGAGCTGTCCTGCGGCGCACGGTCGCCGGACGCGAAGAAGCGGTCCCAGACGATCTCGCGCGCGGACTCGAGCGCGCGGAAGCCCTCGAGGCCGGGGAACAGGTCGACGGTGGGGCCCGAGTCGTCGCGATCTGCAGGGAGCGCCTTGATGCCGTAGTCGGGCTTCACCATCGAGTGGGCGAAGCGGAACGCCGCGGCGGAGAACTCGACCGGGATGAACGGCTCGCCCGCCGGCCGGAAGTGCTTCCGCGGCCCCGTCCACGAGTCGCCGAGGATCTTCGGCAGGTAGTCGTTGAGCACGATCCAGTGGTAGTGGCGCAGCAGAAGCCGGCGCGCCTTCTCGAAGCCGAGCTCGAGCTCGTCCGCGATGCGGTTGTGGAAGCGCGCGAACAGCAGGTGCAGCTGCGAGACGATCGCGTTCTCGTCGTTGCGCGGGTCGCCGATCAGGGCGACGAACTCGTGGTTGCGTGGGAGGTCGAGCGGCGGGCCCTTGGCGAGCAGCAGCCGCCGAGGCACGTGCTTCTCGTAGAGATAGGGCTGCACCTCCGGCCCGCCGCCGTAGAGCGAGTCGAGGTCGAGCCGTGGTGTGCGCCGGTTGACCGTGCGGCGCGGCCGGCGCGGGCGTGCGCCGAACGGCGTCGGGTCGAACGTGATGTCGTGGTCGATGAACTGGCCGAGGTAGGTGAAGCCGGCCGGGATCCTGCCCGCCTTGAAGTCCTCGCGCGCCCGCATCGACACCACGAGCGCAGCTATCTCGGGCTCGCCGGCGCGGCACGGCTCCAGGTCGGGCACGAGCACGCCGAAGCGCCCGCTCGGCGGGTCCGGCCCGGCCCCGTGGCGCGCTACTCGATGTCGAGTTGCTGGACCCACGAGCAGATCTCGTACGGGCTGACGCGAACCTCGATGCCCATCGTGTCCGCCGGGCCCTTCCTGAGCTTGGTGTCCTTCAACCGCGCCTTCCAACCGACCCCGATCTCCTTCGCGGCCCCGTCCTCGACGCCACGGCCGTCCTCCGTCACGCCGTCCTGGGTGACGATCACCCGCAGGACGTCCGGCAGGGGTATGTCGGACCCGCCGCGAACTACCAGATCCGCGCCTTCGAGGTCCAGCGACTCGATGTTCGGCCTGACGGACATCACCTACCTCCTTGTCGGTTGGTCGGGAGGAGCTGCTGTGCTCGCTCCGCCGCCACGGCGTTGCCCTTGCGCTCGAAGAGGGCGACGGCGGCCCTGGCCGCGCGCTCCGACTCCTCGCGGCGCTCGCTCATCGAGAGCACGGCGGCGAGGTCGAGCATCGCATCGCCGCGATGGCTGAGCAAGTCGGTCGGCTCGAGCACGGCGACCGCCTCGTGCGCGAACGCCAGCGCCTCGTCGTGGCGTCCCGCCTGCGCCAGCGCGCGGGCGCGGGCGCCGCGCCAGAGTCCCTGCGTCAGGACGTCCTGCGGCGCCGTCAGGCGGCCTGCCTCGGCCGCCAGCTCGGCCGCCTCCTCCGGGCGCCCCTGAGCGAGCACGGCCCGGGCGAGCAGCGCCTTCGTGGTGGCGAGCGCGGAGCCCTCGACCATCGCGGCGAGCAGCTCGACGTCCTCGCGCAGCAGCGCCTCGGCGCGCCCGGGCTGGCCCGCGAGCAGGCGCACGAACGCCTCCAGGTGCGAGATGCCCGCCCCCAGCCCTGCGAGCTCGTCCAGGATCGCGCCCGCCTCGGCCAGCAGCGCCTCCGCGGCTGCGAGGTCGCCGCGCATCGCGTTCAGGTAGGCGAGCGGGTTCAGCACGGACGCCGTCGCGATCGGGCTCGCCGCCACGAGCGCGCGGAACCCGTCGAGGCGGCGGATCGCGGCCTCGGCCGGCTCGGGACCGAGCGCCGCCGCGGCAGCGCGCCAGCTGACGATCTCGAACAGGTGCCGGTGCAGGCCGGCCTCCTCGGCGCGCGCTCCGGCCCGCGCCCATGCCGTGTCGGCCTCCGCCACCCGCCCCGGGTCCCACGCAAGCCGGCCCCGCATGAGCTCCACCCGGCACTCTCCGCGCACGTCGCCGTCGAGCGCCGCCCACTCACTGTCGGGGACGCGGCCGGCCGCAGCAGGGTCGGTCTCGAGGCGCACCAGCTCGAGCTCGACGAGCGCCCGCGCCCGCTGCCCCGGGTCGCGCGCGCTCCCCGCCGCCTGCTCGAGCACGCGCGCGGCGTCCGCGACCCGGCCGGCCTCGAACAGCGCGGCGCCGAGGGCGGGCGCCAGCTCACCGTCGCCACGCAGGGCGGCCGCGCGCTCGAGCAGCCGCGCGCCCGCCGACGGATCGCCGCGAAGCAGCGCGGCGTCGGCGGCGACCGCGAGCCGCTCCGCCGCGGCGGCCGCGAGCTGCGGGTCCGGCTCCCCCAGTGCGGCGCGCGCCGCATGCGCCTCCGCGAGGTGGTGGCCCACCGTCTCGTCGTGCGCGCCGGGCTGCGCGTCGAGCCAGCGCGCGACAGTCTCGTGCAGCTCCGCGCGCCGCCTGCGCGGCAGGTTGCGGTAGGCGGCCTCGCGGATCAGCGCGTGCCCGAAGCGGAACGCGTCGCGGCCCGGCAGCTCCGACCGCTGCGGCCGGATCAGCTGCCGCTGCGCGAGCGCGACGAGCCGTGCGGCGGTGGCCTCGGGCACGAGCTCCGCGTCCGCGTAGAAGCTCCGCCCCTGCACGGAGGCGTCCTCGAGCAGCGCACGCTCGCCGGGCTGGAGGCGGCCGAGCCGCGCCGCCAGCACCGCCTGGATGCTCGACGGCAGCTCGCCGGGGGCGGCGCCCACGGCGACGAGCTGCTCGAGGAAGAGCGGGTTGCCCTCCGCCGTCTCGACGATCCGCTCGGCCGCGCCGGGCGCGAGCTCGCCGGCGGCGGCGACGAGCCGGCGGGCGTGATCCTGGGGGAGCGGGTCGAGGACGAGCACCGGGTGGCCCGGCGCGGCCCACGACGGGCGCGTCTCGAGCAGCTCGGGGCGGGCGACGCAGACGAGCAGGATCGGATGCCCGCTCGAGAAGACGGCGAGGTAGTCGACGAGGTCGAGCAGCGTCGGCTCCGCCCAGTGCAGGTCCTCGAGCACGACGACCAGCGGGCGCTCGGCCGCCGCCTCGAGCAGCCGCCGCACGGCCCAGAACGTCTCCTCCGCCTGCGCCTGCCCGTCCGACAGGCCGGCCGCCGCGAGCACCGTCCGCGTCGCCGCGCCGTCGCCGAGCAGCGCCTCGACGCGCTCGCGCCCGCCGAGCTGATCGACGATCTCGGCCAGCGGCCGGTGCGCCGCGCCCTCGCCGTAGGACGGGCAGCCACCCGTCACGACCGTCGCGTCGAGGTCGGCGGCGAGCTCGTGCGCGAGCCGCGACTTGCCGATGCCGGCGGGCCCGATCACGCTCACGAGCCGGCAGGCGCGCTGCTCGCTCGCCTCGGCGAACGCAGCCCTCAGGGCGCCCAGCTCCTGCTCGCGGTCGACGAACGCGCTGCGCCGCGGCCGCTCCGCGCCGGTCAGCAGGGCCTGCGCGCTCTCGCCCACGACGGTCTCGCCGGGCGCGGCCCCGGCCTGCAGCGCGGCCGCCCGGGCGAACGCGCCGCCGCTCGCCCGCCGGGGCCCGCCGCCGACGAACAGCTCGCCGGACTCGATCCCGAGCCTGAGCGCGACCTGCGGCTCCGACTCGTGCAGCTCGCGCGCGGCCCGGACCCCCCGCAGCGCGTCGTCCTCGTGCAGCTCGGTGAGCCCGAAGGCCCCGACCACCACGTCGCCGGAGACGTTCTCGACGCTGCCGCCGTGGCGCTCGATCACCTTGCCCAGACGGTCGAGCAGCGCGTCGAGGACCTCGGGATCGAGCTCCGCCGAGGCAACGCCGGCGCAGAGCACGGTCACCAGGCGCCGCTCCGCGCGCAGGCTCGGCGGCGGGGCTGCCGGGGCGTCGGCGGCCTGCCCGGCCGGCGGCGGCGCGGCCCCGGGCGGCGGTGCGGCGAGCGCCGCGTCCTGCGCGAGCACGGCCCGCTCCAGCTCGCGCAGGCGCTCGCCCGGCTCGATGCCCAGCTCGTCGACGAGCGCGCGGCGGGCGTCCTGGTAGGCCTGCAGGGCATCCGCCTGCCGGTCGGCACGGTAGAGCGCGAGCATCTGCTGCGCCCGCAGCCGCTCGCGGTACGGATGCTCGGCGATCAGCCCGTCGAGCTGGCCGACCACCTCGGCGTGGCGGCCGAGCGCCAGCCGCGTGTCGACGAGCTCCTCCCAGGCCGCGACGCGCAGCTCCTCCAGCCGTGCGCGCTCGCGGTCGGCGAACGGCGCGTCCGCGACGTCGGCCAGCGGCGGTCCGCGCCATTCCGAAAGCGCGGCCTCGAGCGCCGCCGCTGCCGCCTCGGGGCGGCCCGCCGCCTGTTCGGCCCGACCCGTCGCCACGCCGTCGGCGAGCCGGTCCGCGTCGAGCTGCCCCGGCTCGACCCGCAGCTCGTAGCCCGCCGCGGTGGTCACGATCGCCGCGCCGTCGCCGAGCGCCTTGCGCAGGCGCGAGACGTGGACCTGGACCGTGCCGGCGGCGCCCGCCGGCGCGTCCTCGCCCCACAGCGCCTGCGCGATCCGGTCGGCGCCGACCGGCCGGTTGGCGTGAAGGAGCAGCATCGCGAGCACGGCGCGCGGCTTGGCGCCGGGCACCGGCACCGCGTGGCCGGCGGCGCGAACCTCGAGCGGGCCCAGGATCCGGAACTCCACGGCTGGCGCTGACGCTATCGGCGGCGGGCGCCGCTTGCACGCGCTGCAAGCGATCCGCAAGTGCGGAGTAAGCGGCGCGCGGGACGGTGGATCCCGTCACCCCACCCCCGTTCCAGGAGTCCGCTCAATGTCCCTCCGCTCCACCTCCCGCTCACTGCTCGCCGCCGGGATCGCCGCCAGCCTGCTGGCGAGCGCGCCGGCCCTGGCCCGCACGGCCGACGAAGGCGGCGGCGCCGCGGTGCGGACGTCCAGCCTCGCCGGCACCGTCTCGCCGAGCCAGGACCTGCGCGGCGAGCACGCCCGCGACGCCGCGCGCGCCATCACCCACGCGCCGCCCGCCGGGCCGTCGCAGGACCTGCGAGGCGAGCACGCCCGCGACGCGGCGCGGCTCACCCCGATGCCGGTCACGCTCCCGCCCGACGCGCAGGCCCAGCCGGCGAAGGCGCTGCCCGCCACCACCAACGACGACGGCGGGCGCGCCACCACGTGGCTGATCGTGCTCGTCGGCCTCGCCGGCGCCGCGATCGCCGCCGGCGGCACCGCGGGAGTCCGGTCCCACCGCCACGCCTGACCACCAGCGACCGGGGGCCGGCACCGCGCCGGCCCCCGCCGCCCACTTCGAGGAGCCCACCATGGTCCACACCGTCATCCAGATCCTGCTCGCGCGCCGCCGTCATCGCCGCCGCCTCGATCGTCCAACCCGCGCCTGCGCGAGCGACGACCCGCCTCCCGCGGCCCACACCCACCGGCCCCGTCCTGACAACGCGGGGCTCCCGCGGGCGCGCTACCCCGCCTCGCCCGCCAGCCGTTCCTCGATCGTCGCGCGACCCCGCAGCGGCACCTCCTCCGGGAAGCCCTCCAGCGCCGCCTCCGGCGCCGGCGCGACCAGCTCGGCCGCCGCCACCGCGGCGTGCCGGCGCACCGCCGCCACCACGTCCGCCGGCGTCGCGGCCCGGTGATCCTCGACGTTGGTCGACACCTGCGCGGCGTGCGCGAGCTGCACGCCGATCGCCCGCACGCCGGGCAGCCCCTCCGCCCCACCCTCGCGGATCAGCGCCGCGATCGCCCGCGCGTCCTCGAGCGTGTGCGGCTCCGCGAGCTCGACGTTGAAGGCCACCAGCGGCTCGCGCGCCGCCACCAGCACGGCTCCGCCCGCCGGGTGCAGCGCGGCCGGCCCGAAGTCCGGCGCCGCGCGGCCGATCAGCGCCTGCGGCCCGCCGCGGCGCAGCTCCGCGCGCGTGCGGCCGCCCGCGAGCGCGCCATACAGGTAGACCGGCAGGCCCTCGCGCCCGAGCAGGTCGGCGAGGACGAGCGCCTCTGCGCACGCCGCTCCACGCGAAGCGCCGTCGAGGTACACGATCGGAGCGACGTCGATCGCGCCGACCCGCGGGTGCTCGCCCGAATGGCGCGTGAGGTCGATCCGCGCCAGCGCCTCGCGCGCCCCCGCCAGCACGGCGCCGGCCAGCGTGCCGGGCTCCCCGGCCAGCGTGAACACCGCGCGGTGGTGGTCGGCGTCCTCGTGGCGGTCCAGCAGCCGCGCGCCGCCGGCCTCGAAGGCGGCGCCGATCGCGTCGAGCGCCGCGAGGTCGCGGCCCTCGGAGACGTTGGGGACGGCGAGCAGCGTCAGGGGTCCCCGCTAGGCGGTGGTGGCGGCGCCGGCGGCCGCGATCCGCCACGGCGTCTTCTCGTCGCCGTCGAGCACCATCGTCCAGCGCTCGGTGAAGGTGACCTCGCGGTCCTTGGAGCCCTCCACGACCGCCACGGTGTCGCGATCCTCGCGGTAGCGGCGGCCGCTGACGTCGGCCTCGACGCTCATCGCCGGCGGCGTCGAATCGGCGTGCAGCGCGGTGATGCGCAGCGCCTCCAGCCGCGGGCCGCGCACGACCAGCCGGGTGCGCTCGCTGGCGTCCCCGGCGTAGAGCAGCTCGCGCACGGCGCCGGGCGTGGCGGCGCGCTCGAGCGCGGCGTCGTCGCCGTCGACGGCCTCGGCCCAGGCGGCGACCGCCTGCCGCGTGGCGGCCTCCAGCACGTCGGGCGCGAAGCGGCCGTCGACCATGGCGAGATCGAGCGCGGCGGCGCGGGCCGTGCCGTCGAAGTCGAGGTCGGCGACCCCCGCGATCTGGCCGTCGGGCAAGGCGTCGGCGGTCGCGAGCTCGGTCACGGCCTCGTCGTGCAGGCGGCCGTCGTCGCCCCACGGGGTCGCGACGATGTCGGAGTCGAGGTGGTGCGCGCCCTCGGCGTCCTGCTCGATCGAGAGCAGCGCCCAGCGGCCGTCGCGCTTGCCGAGCGTCCAGTACTCGGCGACCGTGACGATCTCCGGCTGGTTGGTGCGCGTGATGGTGTTCCCGCCGCGATCGATCACGACGTCGCGCTGGCGCGACTCGACCCGCACGGTCACGCGGTCGTCGGCGTCGTCGGCGCGGTTGACGAGCCCGAGGTACTGCACCTTCGGCTCCTCGAGGATCTCGCAGACGTTGTGCCAGCCCTTGCGGTCGAAGTCGTCCAGGCGGCGCTCCCACTCGACCATCAGGTCGGGCGCGAGCATGCGCCGCAGGGCGTCGCGGTCGCGCGCCGTCCACGCCTCGACGATCAGGTTCAGCAGCGCGGCCGCCTCGCCGCGGACCTCGTCGACGGCGAACGCCGCGTCGTCGCCGGCCGCCTCCGCGGCGGCCAGCTCGACCCGGCGCGCGCGGGCCTCGCGGCGCTTGCGCATGCGGCGGACGCCGACGGCGCCCGCGATCGCCGAGAACAGCAGGAAGGCGACGAACGCGCCGACGAAGATCAGGAACGCGACGCCGCCCCCTCCGCCGGAGCCGGTACCCGAGCCGCCGCCCGAGAAGCCGCCTCCCCCACCGCCGCCGCCCCCGCCTCCGCCGCCGAAGCCCGAAGTCCCGCCGCCCGGGCCGGCGTACACGACCGCTGCGAGCACGGTGAGCAGGAACGACGCCAGCATCACGGCTCCGACGACGATCAGGACGTTGCGTGTGGTGCGGCTCACAGCGCCAAGTGTCCACGCTCGAGGACGCGATTGCCACCGATCTCGACCGTCGGCTCGAGGATCAGGCAGTCCAGGTGAACGGGCACGGAGACCGTCCCGCCGATCCCGGCGCTCGCCCCGAACGCGACGTGGACGGTGCCGAGGATCTTCTCGTCCTCGAGGATGTTGCCGGTCAGCTCGGCGCGCTCGTTGGTGCCGATCCCGAGCTCGGCGACGTTCCGGCCCTTACCGCCGGCGGCGTCGAGCGCGGTCAGCAGCCGCTCGCCCTCAACCTGGGTCGCCGAGGCCAGCTTGCCGTCCTCGATCGTCAGCAGCGGCGGCTCCCCGAGCGGCAGGCCGATGCTCGCCAGGCAGCCCGTGACCATCCGCCCCTCGGCGCCCAGCGGCGACGTGAAGCCCTCGCCGCACGGCAGGTTGCCGAACGCGCGCTCGCCGGTGAGGTCGCCGTCGTCGGCGATCCCGGCGCGGCCGCTCAGGTCGAGCCGCAGGTCGGTCCCGCGCGGGCAGGTGATGCGCGCCTCGTCGGCGTCCGAGAGCAGCCGCGCCAGCTGCGCCGAGCGCCGCTGCAGCGTCTCGAGGTCGCACGCCATCAGCCGCGCGAGCATGCTCGCCGTCACGCCCGGCAGCGTCGCGCCGCGCGCGCCGGCGTCGGTGGCGGCCTTGCGCGCCTTCGTGTGCGAGAGCGACTTCGAGGTGGGCGCGATGAACACGTCTGCAGCCGCGAGCGCGGCGGCGACGGGCGCCGGCGGCTCCTGCCCGTGCTCGCCGCGGGCGTCCATCACGGTCAGCACGGCATCGGCGCCGGCCTGCGCCGCGGCGGCCCGCAGGCGCTCGCCGAGCGCGCTCGTCTGCTCGTCGACGACGACCACGACCTGCTCCCCTGCGCGCACCCCGAGACAGCGGCCGACGACGGTCTCGACGGCGCGATCCAGCTCTTCCATCGTCCGAGGTGTATCAGCCGGTGCGAGAATCCATGGCTCTGCCGCCGATCACCGACACCCACCCCACCCTCGAGCTCGCCCCCGGTGAGGAGATCGCGGGCTGCCGGATCGAGGGCGTGGCGGGCCGAGGCGGCATGGGCGTCGTCTACCGCGCGACCCAGCTTGACCTCGGCCGGCCGGTCGCGGTCAAGGTGATCGCCGCCGACCGGGCGCGCGACCCCGGGCTGCGTACGCGCTTCTCGCTCGAGGCTCGGCTGGCCGCCGCGATCGACCATCCGAACCTCGTGCCCGTGCACGCCACCGGCGAGGAGGACGGGCGGCTCTACCTGGTCATGCGCTACGTGCAGGGGACCGACCTGCACCGCTGCCTCAAGCAGGACGGCCCGCTCGCGCCGGCGCGGGCCGCGCGCGTGGTCTCCCAGGTCGCCGCCGGACTCGACGCCGCGCACGCGGCGGGCCTCGTGCACCGCGATGTCAAGCCCGCCAACGTGCTCGTGGCGAGCGAGCACGTCTACCTCGGCGACTTCGGGCTCTCGCGGCTGCAGACCGCGGACGAGCGGATCACGGAGAGCGGCGCCTGGATCGGCACCGTCGACTACATGTCTCCCGAGCACCTGCGCGGGGAGCCGACCGACGCCCGCTCGGACGTCTACGCGCTCGGCTGCGTGCTGTACGCGGCGCTGACCGGCGAGCCGCCGTTCCGGCGCCAGACCGTCCCGCAGACGATGAGCGCGCACCTGCACCAGCCGCCGCCGCGCCCGACCGACCACGCTCCGGTCCCGGCCGCCTTCGACCACGTGATCGAGCGCGCGCTCGCGAAGCGCCCCGAGGACCGCTACCCGTCGGCGGGCGACCTCGGCCGCGCGGCGCTCGCCGCGGCCGCGAACGAGCCGGTGACCGAGCAGGAGCGCACGGTCGCCACCGGCGCCGCCGCCCCGGCGGAGGCGCTCACGACCGCGATGCCGACCGAGCTGCTCTCGCCCCGTGAGCCGGAGCCGGAGCGGGTGGAGACCGACTGGCAGCCGCCAGAACACGCCCCCGCCCTGAGCCGCCGGCGCGGCTTCTCACCGCGCCGCGGCGCGCTCGGCCTGCTCGCCGTCGCGGCGATCTCGACCTCGGTCGCCGCCGTGATGATCGTCCGCGGCGAGGGCGGCACCGCCGGCGCGAGCACCCAGCTCTCCACCGGCGAGGTCCGGGACGCCGCCGACGCGTTCGCGGACGCGATCGCCTCAGAGGACGCCGCCGCGCTCTCGCGCGTGCTGGCGCGTGACGTCAAGCGCGTCTTCCCCGCCGACTCCCAGCGCGGCCGCGCCGCCGTGCTCGCCGCCTACCGCGGCCAGTTCACCGGCAACGAGATCACCGGCTACGACCTCTCCGACCTCGACGTCAGCGGCGGTCGCGCGGGCCGCGCCGAGGGCGGCTACGAGCTGCGCCGCGGCGGCGAGGACCCGACCGGCGGCCGGATCGTGCTTGGCGTCAAGCGGGAGCGAGGCCGCCCGAAGGTGGCGCTGATAGCGGCTCAGCCGGGCGCGTAGCGAGCTCCTCCCGGCGGGAGTGGTCCTTGCCGGCGCGGTACTCGGCCTTGTAGGCCTCGAAGTCCCAGCGGTCGAGGAAGTCGAACGCGGCCCTGCGGCCCGACTCGTAGATCGCGCGCACGCGCGCCGGCGTGATGTCGAACTCGGTCGTGGAGACCCCGAGCGTCGGGATCGGGATCGTGCGCACGAACGTCGCCTTCTCGAGGTAGAGGCGATCGTGCGCCTCCATCATCGTCGAGGCCAGCGCCTTGATGTAGTCGATGATCGACCCGGACTGCCGTCCCTCGACGCGATGGGCGACCGGCACCTTCGGGTCGCCCTCGACGAGCAGCATCCCGAAGGTCGGCCAGCGCGGCGGCTCCCCCTTGTCGGCGTCGAACAGCCAGACCGGGAAGTTGGACAGCATGCCGCCGTCGACGATCAGGTGGTCGACTCCCGTGCGCGGGTTCCGGTGCATGACCGGCTCGAAGAAGATCGGGATCGACATGCTCATCCGGACGGCGTAGGCGACCTCGAGGTCGTCGGGCTCGATGCCTAGTGAGGCCGCGTCGTCGGGCAGCACGAGCAGCCGCCGGTGCGTGACGTCGGAGACAATCACCTTCAGGCGATAGCGCTCCTTGAGCTCCGTCGCCTCCGGGTCCGCAAGCTGACCGAACGTGCGGACGCCCTTGGCCGCCAGCAGCCCGCGCATCCACTCCCGGAAGAAGCCGCCCTCGTAGATCCCGCGCTGCAGGAGCACGCTCAGCGGGTGGCCGACGATCGGGATGCGGTCCTCCCAGGCGGTGTCCTTGAAGCGCGCGAACGGGACCTCGAGCAGGATCTCGTCGAGCTCCTCGGCGCTGTAGCCCGCGGCCACGAGCGCCGCGGTGATCGCACCGGCCGAGGTGCCGGCGACGCGCTTGGGCCCCACCCCTCGCTCGCACAGCGCCGAGTAGGCGCCGGCGAGGCCGATCCCCTTCACTCCCCCGCCCTCGAAGACCAGGTCGGCGAACGGCTCGTTCATGAGCCGGACCCTACGCCCGTTCAGCAGGTCTTGGCGGTTTTCAACGTCACCGTGCTGCCCGGGTCGACCACGGTTCCCGCCGGCGGATCGGACTCGCAGACCCGGCGCGGGCCGGATCTGAGCTCGTCGAACAGGCCGCCGACGGCGTCGAGCTCGACGTCAAGCCCGAGCTTGTCGATCCGGCGGGCAGCCTCTTCGTCGACGGTCCCGGCCAGGTCAGGGATCCGCACGCGCGGGTCGTAGGTGACGCGCAGCGCGGCGAAGGCGGAGCTGCGGCCGGGCATCGACGCGCTGACGTCGATCACGTTGACGCCCTGCTCGAGCTTGACCGTCTTGGAGAACGCACCGCCGGAGACCGCCGCGGCCTCGCCGCCGACCTCGACGGCCGCGCGCACCGGCTGCACGCGCCCGCGCAGCTCGACGGTGTCCTCCTTGACGGTGGAGGTATCGGCGGGCGCCTCGATCGTCAGCCGCACCGCCGCCGGGTCGGGCGGTGGCGGGTCGTCGCCGCCGCAGCCGGCGAGCGCGAGCACGGCGAGCAGGACGGGGAGGGCGCGCAGCACGGCCCGTCCGAGGCTATCGGCGTCTCGGTAGTTCGCTAAACTAATTAGCCGTGCGTACAACCCCTGTCACCCCAGACCTGGCCTCCCGCCTGCGGCTGGACATCTCGCGCATGGCGCGGCGCCTGCGCCAGGAGGCCGGCGCGCTGCTCTCCCCGTCGCAGACCGCCGCGCTCGCGACGATCGAGCGTCACGGGCCGCTGACCCCATCCGAGCTCGCCGAACGCGAGCGCGTGCAGCGCCCGACGGTGACGCGCGTGCTCGCACGGCTCGAGGAGGCCGGCCTGGTCGCGCGTGCCGCCGACCCTCAGGACCGCCGCTCCTCGCTCGTGAGCATCTCGAACGACGGCCGCGCGCTGCTCGATGCCGCGCGCGCCCGCAAGGACGCCTACCTCGCCCGGCGCATCGACGCGCTGGACGCCGCCGACCGCGAGGCGCTGGAGCGCGCCGCCGCGATTCTGGAGCGCATGCTCATGCCTGGGGAGGGCGGCGAGTAGGTGAGCGCCGCCCTGAACCGCACATTCCTCTCCCTGAGCGTCCCGAACTACCGGCGCTACTTCGCCGGTCAGGTGATCTCGCTCTCCGGCAACTGGATGCAGACCGTCGCCGAGATGTGGCTGGTCGTGAAGCTCACCGGCTCCGGGACCGCCGTCGGCCTCACCGCGGCGCTGCAATTCCTGCCGATCCTCGTCTTCGGCGCAATGGGCGGCGTGCTCGCCGACCGCATGAGCAAGCGCAAGCTGCTCGTGATGACGCAGACGGCGATGGCGCTGCCGGCGCTGACGCTGTGGGCGCTGACGATCGGCGGCCACATCGAGGTCTGGATGGTGTTCGCGCTCGTGTTCGTGCGCGGCGCCGTCAACGCGCTCGACAACCCGGCGCGCCAGAGCTTCGTGACCGAGCTCGTCGGGCCGGAGCGCACGGTGAACGCAGTGGCGTTGAACTCGGTGATCGTCCACAGCGCGCGGATCGTCGGCCCGGCCGCCGCCGGCGGGGTGATCGCGCTGCTCGGCGTCGGGCCCTGTTTCCTCTTCAACGCGATCTCGTTCGGCGCGATGATCGTCGCGCTCTGGGGGATGAACCCCCGGGAGCTGGATTCGCCGAAGCTCGCGCCGCGCCGGAGCGGCGACCTGCGCTCCGGGATCGCCTACGTGCGCCGCACGCCGGCGCTGCTGATCCCGCTGGCGATGATGGCGCTGGTCGGGACGCTCTCCTACAACTTCCAGATCCTGCTGCCGCTGCTGGCCGAC
>DATFQI010000059.1:0-2089 GCA_035264365.1 Solirubrobacteraceae bacterium | reverse complement strand
CCCCGCCACGGTCCCGACGTTCTTCCGCGGCTACCTCGGCGGCGAGCCGCCCGCGCGCGAGGTGTGGCGCACGGGCGACCGCGTGACCGCCGACGAGGACGGCTTCCTGCACTTCGAGGGCCGCACCGACGACCTCATCATCTCGGCGGGCTACCGGATCGGGCCGTTCGAGGTCGAGTCGGCGCTGGTCGCGCACGCGGCCGTCGCCGAGGCGGCGGTGGTCGCCGCCCCGGACGAGGAGCGCGGCTCCGTCGTGCGCGCCGTCGTCGTGCTGCGCGACGGGTTCGCCGCCTCCGACGGCCTCGCCCGCGACCTGCAGGACCACGTCAAGGCCCAGACCGCGCCGTACAAGTACCCCCGCATCGTCGACTTCGTCGCCGAGCTGCCCAAGACGCCGAGCGGCAAGGTGCGCCGCGCGGTGCTGCGCGAGCAGCGCTGAGCGCGCGGTGCCGTCAGCCTCGATCGGCGGCCCGAGGCGGGTCACCGGCGCGGTCGGCTCGAGCGATCTTTCGACAAGCTCAAGCTGCCGGCCTCGCCAGGCCTGCACCGCCGCGTGGCGGCGGTGCAGGCCCGTCTGCGGACGGCTTAGCCTCGATCCACCGATGTCGCGGTGTGCGGCAACGCGCGGGCGCCGGCGGCTGGTGTGAACGGCGTCGATGCGGTCGCTTGCCGCCGGCCGGCGCTGGGGGCGTCTTGCAGCAGGGCGTCGTGGTCGCGTTGCGGGCTGTCGGGTGCGCGCGCGAGCATCACGAGCTGGCCGCGTCGCGCGGCGCGCGTCGGATGGCTCAGGGATGGGGTCAGCCGGCCGCGGGCAGCGCGCGGATGCGGCTGAGCGCTTCGATGAACGCGGTCTGCCAGGGCCAGCCGGCGGGGAGGTGCAGCGTCCAGCGCCGGGCGGTGCGCGTCAACCGGCCGGGTAGCGCGAGGAGTCGGCGGCGCACGGTGCGCGCGGCGCGGACGGTTCGATCGGGTAGGCCGAGCACGCTGGTCCAGCGCAGCACGTTGTGGGCGAGCGCGGCGATGATCGTCCAGGCGGCGTTGGCGAAGAAGCGCCCGGACGGGAAGTGTGCGAGCGCCTGGTCCTTGAGGTCGCGAATGGCGAGCTCGACGACGGCGTGCTGGCGGTGTTCGGCCTCGACCACGGCGAGCGGCTCGGTGCGGTTGGTCAGGAAGGGAAACAGCTCCCAGGACGGCAGGAGTTCCCCCTGGCGGTCCAGGGTGCGGACGCGGCGGACCACGAGCCGGCGTCCGCCGAGCGTGGTCTCGGCGATCTGGGCGATGCTCGTGGGCGGGTAGTCGGCCAGCGTCGTCCACGCGGTGTCGTCGATCTGCTCAATCGCCGCACGGACATGGGGCTGCAGGCGGACGCCGATCGAGAACTGCCAGCCCGCGCGTTCGAGGCGCTCGAACGTGTCGTTGGACCAGAACCCCGAGTCGGCGCGCAGCAGCTTCGGCCCGATCGCGCCGGCGCGCTGCACACGGGCGAGGAGCTCGTCGCAGAAGCGATGCATCCCGCGCGAGGTGTTCGCCGAGCCCTTCCTGAGCCGGATGTGCAGCACCTCGCCGGTGTCGGCGCGGACGGCCAAGAGCGGGTGGTAGCCGCGCTGGCGGGTGTAGCCGAAGACGGCGCCCTGCTTCTTGCGACCGAAGATCTCGCCGACGAAGGAGTCGACGTCGACGACCAGCCGCCCGTCGCCCGGTCCGGCCCCCGCCGCCCAGGCCCGTCGCAGCGTCTCGCCCAGGACGCGGTCGAGCTGGCGAACATGCCCGAAGCTGAACGACCGCAGAAACGTGCCGAGCGTTGATGGCGCGGCGACACGGTGACCGAGGACCTGACCGGTCCGGGCGACACGCAGCAGGTCGCAGTCCTCGATGCAGTCCGCGCCGAGCGCCATCGAGGACACCAAGGTCATGACCTTCGCGCCCGCGTTCGCGGCGCCGGGGCGGTCCCCGAGCCGGACAGTCTCATCGACCAGGCGCTCGATCCCGAGGCGCTGCCCAAGCGTCGCGCAGACGATGATCCCGGCGTCCGCGACCGCTCGCTCGTCATCGAAGGCGACCTCGATGCCATCCAGTCCGACCGGCCCGT
>DATFQI010000058.1:0-10316 GCA_035264365.1 Solirubrobacteraceae bacterium | reverse complement strand
GCGTCCGCTTCCCGGTGACCCGGATCCGCAGCCGCGGCGCGGTCGTGTCGACGCCGGGGGTGCCGCCGCCCGGCGCACCCGGCGTCCCGGGAGCGCTGCCCGGCGGCGGCGGGTCGACGGCACACGGCGTGGCGGCGCCATCCTCGATCCGGGAGACGGGGCCGTTGAGCGAGGCCACGTAGAGCCGGCCGCAGGCGTCCTCTCCGAACGAGGTCACGTCGGCGACCGCGAGGTCGGTGTAGCCGTCCGAGGCCGGGTTCGACAGCAGCACCGAGCGCAGCCGCGGGGCGCACAGGTCACCGTAGAGGTAGCGGCCCTGCAGGGTCGGCAGCCCCGGATCGCGGGCCACGTAGCCGCCGGTGATCGAGCAGATCTCGCCGCCGTGCGGGCCCCGCTCCAGCACCGGCTTGACGTCCCCGCTCAGCGACGAGCAGCGCGGGTCCGGGCTGCTGTTGCCGTGCAGGCCCTCGAAGCACGGCCAGCCGTAGTTGGCACCTGGCCCGAACCAGGCCGGAGCGGGCGCCTGATCGATCTCCTCCCAGTTGTTCTGACCCACGTCGCCGATCGTCAGGTCGCCCGTCTGGCGGTCGAACGAGAACCGCCACGGGTTGCGTAACCCCAGCGCGAAGATCTCGGGCGGCCCGGGGGCGAGCGGGTCCAGCCGCAGCATCTTGCCGAGCAGCGTCGCCGGGTTCTGGCCGTTGCCGTCCGGGTCGTCGCCGCCTCCGCCGTCGCCGGTGCCGACCCACAGCTTCCCGTCGGGACCGAACTGCAGCTGGCCGCCGTTGTGGTTGCCCCGTGGGTGGTCGATCGCGAGGATCGTCCGGCCGCTGGCAGGGTCGGCGTGGTCCAGGTCGGTCGCCGAGCGCCGGTACTCGCGCACCTGGATCTGGCCCGCGGGCCGGGCCGTGAGATAGACATAGAAGCGGCGCGAGCTCTGATAATCCGGCGGGAAGGCGATCGACAGGAGCCCGCGCTCGGGATCGTCGCGCAGCGTCTCGCCGGTAATGTCGAGGAACGGCGTCGCGGCCTTGCGCCCGTCGAGGACGAGCTGCACCCGTCCATCCCGCTCGACCACGAACAGCCGGTGGCTGTCCCCGGGCGAGCCCGTCACGTGGACCGGTGAGGCGAAGTCGCCGACGTTCACCAGCGCGGGCGCCGCGTGCGCCGCCGGTGCTGCGGCGAGTCCGGCGGCGAGGGTCAACAGCAGGGCGAGCCGGCGCATGCGTTCAGTGGTCGGCGACCGTGCCGTTCTCGGGCTCGAGCGGGCGGCCCTCGCCGGCCCAGGCCTCGAGGCCGCCGGCCAGCGAGTAGGCCTCATAGCCGCCGCGCCGGAAGGCGTCGGCGGCCATCGCCGAGCGGGCGCCGACCCGGCAGTAGAAGACGACCGGCCGCTCCTGGTCGATCGTGGGCGCCTGCGCGGCGACCTCGCCGAGCACGACGTGGCGCGCCCCGCCGATCCGGCCGGCTTCCCACTCCTGGTCCTCGCGGACGTCGATCAGCTGCGCGCCCGCCTCGCGCAGCTCGTCGGCGCGCTCCGGTGTGATGTCCCGTTCCCCGGCCACGTCTGACACGGTACCTCCCGGATCGAGTGGGAGCTAACCCACCCTCTGGACCCACCCGGACGGCGTGCGGCTCTGGCACGACGGGCACGGCGTCCGGCGGTTCCCGGGCGAAGGCCTCGTCCAGGACCTGGCGGTCGCGTCCGACGGCGGGACTCCCTTCGCGGGCTGGGTCGACGCGGAGAGCCGCCTGCACGCGATCACGGACCACGCGACGCTCGTCGAGGGCGCGATGCCGCGTGTGCGCCACCTGGAAGCCACCCCCTCCGCGCTGGCCTGGATCGGCACTACCCGGGACGACGAGCGCAAGCTGCAGCTCGCCGTGCGCCGTCCCGGCGGCGGGATCTCGCCCGCGCGGACGCCGGCGCAGGCCGGGCGCCCCGCCTTCGACGTCGCCGCCGGCGGCGCGGGCGGCCGCAGCCTGCTCGCCTGGCCCGCGCAGGACGCCGGCGTGCGGCGGATCCAGCTCTTGGCCGTCGATGCGGTGGACGGCGCGGGCGAGCCGCGCTGGGTCACCGGCACCGGTCACGACGCGACGAGCCCGGCGATCGCGGCCGGCCCAGACGGGGCGGGCGTGGTCGCGTGGGTGGACGGCATGCCCCTGGGCCCCGTCACGGCGGCGCCGGTCGCCGCCGACGGCACGGTCGGCGCGCCGCAGCCGCTCGACGCCGCGCCCGGCGGGATGCCCCAGCTCGCGCTCGGTCCCGGCGGCGCCGCCGCGGCGGTCTGGCCGGCGAACGGCGGCCTGCGGGTCGCGCTGCGCGCGCCCGGCGCGCCGGGCTTCGCGCCGGCCGCCACGCTCCCTGCCGAGGACCTCTGGGGGGCGTGGACGATCGGCGTCACGGACCGCGGCGCGACGGTGGCTGCCTGGCTCGAGCAGAAGCCCGGCGACCCGCCGCGAGACGGCGCGCGGCTCTACGTCGCCGTGGCGCCGCGCGGCGGCGGCTTCGGCGCCCGGGCCCGCCTGGCCGAGCATGCCTTCGCCCTGAGCGGCGAGGAGGGTACGTTGACGTGGGTCGAGGGGCGTCCCGACGGGCCGTTGCTGGAGCGCCGCGTGCGCAGGGCGCAGCTGACCCGTGAGGCGGCCGGTGACCCGGGCGGCGGTCCGAACGGCGTCCCGCCGCGGGGCACTGCCGATCGGCGCGCGCCGCGCGTGCACGTCCGGGTGCTCGGCCGTCAGGGACGCCGCCTGCGCATCCGCGTGCGCGCCGACGAGCGGGCGACCGCACGGGTGGCCCTGCGCCGCGGCCGGCGCACGGTGCGCCGGACGAGCGTGAACCTGCGCCCGGACCGGCCACGCCTCCTGCGCCTGAAGCTCCCGGCCGGCGCCCGCCGGATCACCCTGATGGTCCGGGCGACGGACCGCGCGGGCAACACCCGCACGGTCCGCCGCGCGCTCCGCCCCTAGGGCCGCGGCCGCGGGCTCCGCCCCTAGGGCCGCGGCCCGCGGGCCTTCGGTCCGCCGCCCGCCTCGTGGGCGACGAGCTCGTGCGCGCGGCGCGCCCACGCGCACAGCAGCGGGCGGGTCTCGCGCGGGTCGATGATCTCCTCGACACCGAAGCGCTCGGCGGTGCGGAAGGGGGAGCGGACGGCATTCAGGCGCGCCTCGATCTCCGCGCGCAGCGCGATCGGGTCCTCGGCGGCCTCGAGCTCGCGCCGGTAGGCGGCCTCCAGCCCGCCGGCGATCGGCAGCGAGCCCCAGTCGCCGGACGGCCAGGCGTAGCGCACGAGCAGCTTGGAGGCGTCGGCGTGCGCCGCCCCGGCGACGCCGTAGACCTTGCGCACGAGCACCGAGGCCCAAGGCACGCTCGCCTGGTGGACGGCGAACAGCGCGCGGGCGCCGCGGCGCATCGTGCCCGCCCGCTCCGCCTCGGTACCGATCACGAAGCCCGGCTGGTCGACGAGGTTGACGACCGGCAGCCGGAACTGGTCGCAGAGGTCGATGAAGCGCACGAGCTTGTCCGAGGCGTCGCCCGTCAGACCGCCGGCGTAGTGCTTGGGGTCGGAGGCGATCACGCCCACCGGCCGGCCGTCGAGCCGGCCAAGCGCGCAGATCGCCGAGCGCCCGTAGCGGGCACCGAGCTCGAACAGGGAGCCGTGGTCGAGCACCGCCTCGAGGATCGCCCGCATCGCGTACGGCTTGCGCGGGTCGCGCGGGACGATCGACGCCAGCGTCTCCTCGCGCCGGTCCGGCCGGTCGGCGGACGCCGCCACCGGCGGCAGCTCCCAGACGTTGGCCGGGAGGTAGGAGAGGAAGCGCCGCAGCTGGGCGAGCGCGTCGTCCTCGTCGGCGGCCTCGTTGTCGACCGCGCCGGCCCGGGTCTGCGCGCGGGCGCCGCCGAGCGCCTCCTTGTCGGGCGACTCGCCCATCGCCGCCGCCACGACCGGCGGCCCGGCGACGAACAGCTGGCCGCTGCCGCGCACGATCATGGAGAAGTGCGAGGCGACGACGCGCGCCGCGCCGAGGCCCGCCACCGGCCCGAGCGCCGCCGCCACCACGGGCACGATCGCGAGGTTCTCGATCGCGACCTCCATCCCGGGCAGGAACGGCACGTACGTGTAGCCCATCTGCTCGAGCGACTTGACCGAGCCGCCGCCGCCCGTCCCGTCGACGAGCCGGGCGAGCGGCAGTCGCAGGTCGTGCGCCATCCGCTCCGCGTGGACCATCTTCTGCCAGATCGCCGCGTCGGCGGCGCCGCCGCGGATCGTGAAGTCGTCGGCCTGCACGACCAGCCCGCGGCCGTCGGCCTCGCCCTGTCCGACGACCATGTTCGCCGGCATGAACGTCTCCAGCTCGCCGTCCTCGCCGTAGCCGGCCACGCCGGCGAGCGCCCCGACCTCGTGGAACGTTCCGGGGTCGAGCAGCCGCTCGACGCGCTCGCGCACGGTCAGCTTGCCCGCGGCGTGCTGGCGCTCGACGCGCGAGGCGCGGTCGGGGTGCGAGGCGGCGTCGCGCGCGAGCGCCTCGCGCCGGCGCAGCTCCTCGAGCTCGGGCTCCCAGGACATGGCCGCGCAGCCTGTCACAGGCGTCCGCTCGCCCGCGGTAGCGTGCGGGCCATGTGGCGCAACTGGGCCGGCACGCACTCCTGCGTGCCCGTCGCGATCGAGCATCCGAAGTCCGCGCGCGAGGTGGCGGGGGCGGTGCGCCGGGCGGCCGAGGCGGGGCGGACGGTGCGCGCGGCGGGCGCCGGTCACTCCTTCTCACCGTGCGTGCCGACCGACGGCACGCTCGTGCGGCTCGACCGCCTCGACCGGATCCTCGACGCCGACGCTGGGACCGGGCTGGTCAAGGTCGAGGCCGGCGCCACGCTCGCCGCGCTCAACGCGGGCCTCGAGGCGCGCGGGCTGGCGCTGCCCAACCTCGGCGACATCGACGCGCAGTCGCTGGCCGGCGCGCTCGCCACGGGCACGCACGGCACCGGCGCGCGGCTGCAGAACCTCAGCGCGCAGGTCGAGGCACTCGAGCTGGTCGACGGGGCCGGGGAGCGGCGCACGCTCACGCGCGACGACGGGGACCTGCTGCGCGCCGCCCGCGTCGGACTCGGCTCGCTCGGGATCGTGACCGCCGTGACGCTGCGCTGCGTGCCCGCGTTCCGCCTGCGCGGCGTCGACACCACGCTGCCGCTGGAGGAGGTGCTCGACGGGCTCGACGAGCGCGTCGACGCGCACGACCACTTCGAGTTCTGGACGTTCCCGCACTCGCCGCTGGCGCTCACCCGCACGAACGACCGCACCGACGCGCCGGTGGCGGCGCCGGGTCGGGCCCGGGCGTGGCTGCACGACGTGCTGCTCGACAACCACGCGCTCGAGCTGCTCAGCCGCACCGGCCGCCGCTTCCCGCGCGCGATCCCGCGCATCAACCGGCTCGCCGCCGCGGCCGCCTCGGGCCGCGAACACGTCGATGCCTCGCACCGGATCTTCGCCAGTCCGCGGCTCGTGCGCTTCGACGAGATGGAGTACGCGATCCCCCGCGAGCACGCGGCCGAGGCGGTGCGCGGCGCGCGCGAGATCCTCGAGCGCCACCCGGTCAACTTCCCCGTGGAGCTGCGCTTCGTCGCCGCCGACGATGCGCTGCTCTCGCCCGCGCACGGGCGCGACACCGCCTACGTCGCCGTGCACGTCTTCCAGGGCATGGACGGCGAGCCGCCGTTCCGCGAGGTCGAGAAGCTGATGGCCGGCTGGGGCGGGCGCCCGCACTGGGGCAAGCGCTCGTTCCTCGCCGCGCGCGAGCTCGAGGCCCGCTACCCCGCGTGGGACGCCTTCGCGGCCGCGCGCGCAGAGCTCGACCCCGAGGGCCGCTTCGAGAACCCCTGGACGCGGCGGGTGCTCGGCGCGGTGCGGCGCCCCGCGCCCGCCTGACGGGCGCCGCCCGCGCCTCGGGCGCGGCCGCCGGCGCGCCGCTACAGGAACGCCTTGCCCTCGCCGCGGTAGGTGGGCACGGTCTCGACGATCGCCTGTCCGCGGATCAGGTGGACCGCGTCGAAGCGCTCGCACAGCTCGCCGGCCTTGGCGTGGCGGAACCAGACGCGGTCGCCGATGCGGAGCGCGCGGGCGGCGGCGCCGGTCACCGGGGTCTGCACCTCGCCGGCGCCCTCCTGACGGTCCAGTCGCAGCCCGGCGGGCAGCACCGGGCGCGGCAGCCGGTCGCCGCCCGCGGCGCCCGAGGCGAGGTAGCCGCCGCCGAGCACCGTCGCGACCTCCGGTGACGGCCGGCGCACGACGGGCAACGCGAACAGCGCGGCGGGGCGCGGCGTGAAGGCGCGGTACGCGTCGAACAGCGTCGGGGCGAACAGGCCCGAGCCCGCGGCGACCTCCGTCACCGCGGGCTCGGCGGCGGTGCGCTCGACGGAGCCGGTGCCGCCGCCGTTGACGAAGCGCAGCGGCGCGACGGCCCGCACCGCGGCGACGACCTCGGCGCGACGGGCCGCCAGCTCGCGCGCCGACGCGGCCTGCATGCCCGCGATCGCCGCGCCCGCGAGCGCCCCGAGGCGCCCCGGCGGGCGGTCTCCGACGCCGGCGATGTGGGCCTCGTAGCTCATGATCCCGTCGAGCACGAGCTCCGGTCGCGAGGCCACCTCGCGCGCCAGGGCGGCCGCCGCCGCGGGCGTGTGCAGCGGGGAGCGCTTGGCGCCGATCCGCACCCGCCCGCCGAGCGGCCACCAGCCCGCGTCGACCTCGAGGCACACGCGCACGGGCGCGTCCGCCGTCGCCCCGGCCGCCCGGATCGCGTCGAGGTGCTCCGGGCAGTCGACCATCACGGTCACGCGCTCCTGCGCGGGCGCGCCGCCCGCGGCCGCCCCGCCGACGGCGAGCTCGCGCAGCGCGGCCCGGTCGGCGGTCGGGTAGGCGACGACGAGGTCCTCGTGCCCGTGCCCGGCGAGCCACAGCGCCTCGGGCAGCGTGAACGCGAGGATCCCCTGCAGGCCAGCCTCCAGGCCGCGGTCGATCAGGGCGCGCACGCGCACGGACTTCGAGGCCAGGCGGACCGGCTTGCCGGCGGCGCGGCGCAGCAGGTCGGCGGCGTTGGCATCGAACGCGTCGAGATCGACGACCGCGAACGGCGGGTCGAGCTCCGCGGTCGCAGCGTCGAGCCTGCCGCGGTCGGCTTCTGCGAGATCCGTCACGCCCGCGGACGCTAGTGGGCCGTCCCGGCACGCGACGGACCACTGGCTGCCGACGCGTCCGCTAGAGTGCCGCGCTTCGAAACGGGACATAACGCCGAATCCCACCGGCCGGGGGGCCGAATGGGAGCGGGGGAACCAAGGCAGTGTGGCCAGGGGAATCCCGGCCGGGGGCGAATCGGCACGTATGTGCGTAGCGCGAGTCTTTCCGCGCGAGCCCGACAGCTAACTCCGCAGGCGGTTGAGGAAAGGATCGTCTTGTCGCGCTGTCGTACCATCGCGACGGCCCTGGCCGTGGCCGGGGCTCTCGTACCAACGTTCTCCGCCGCTGAGGCGGACGCCGCCCGGCTCACCCTGGGCGATCGCAACCTCCGCCAGGGCATGGCCGGCAGGGACGTCCGCGTCCTGCAGGACTTCCTCACCCGGGTGGGGATCGAAACATCGGTCGACGGGCACTACGGCCCGCTCACCGCCCGCCGCGTGAAGTCCTGGGAGCGCCGCTCCGACCGCCGGGTCAACGGGCGTGTGTCGCGCTCCGACGGGCGCAAGCTGCGCCGCCAGGTCAACGCCGGCATCACCGTCTACTCCACGCCGAAGCCCGCGCCGGCCCAGTCCGCCACGGGCGAGAAGGCGGTGCTCAACCCGGACGGCACGGCGACCGCGCCGGAGTCGGCGCCGCAGGTCGTCAGGGACGTCATCGCCGCCGGCAACAAGATCATCGACAAGCCGTACAAGTACGGCGGCGGGCACGGCAAGTGGGAGGACTCTGGCTACGACTGCTCGGGCTCGATGTCCTACGCGCTGCACGGCGGCGGCCTGCTCGACCAGGCGCTGACCTCCTCGGGCTTCTCGCGCTTCGGCGACGCCGGCAAGGGCCAGTGGATCACCACCTACGGCAGCGGCGGCCACTCGTACATGGTCGTGGCCGGCCTGCGCTTCGACACGGGCTACAACGACAGCGACTCCGACGGCCCCGACTGGTCGGCGAAGATGCGCCCGGCGAGCGGCTACACCGCCCGCCACCCGGAGGGCCTCTAGGCGAGGCCCTCCGCGCCCGCCGCACACGCGGCGGGCGCGGCAGCCCGGCGCCGGGCGCGCGGGGTCTTAATCCACGGCGGGCGCGATGTTCTGGTTGACCCGGAAGAGGTTTCCCGGGTCGTACTCCGCCTTGACCTGGGCGAGCCGGTCGTAGTGGTCGCGGTAGCTCGCGCGCACCCGCTCCTGGCCCTCGTCCATCATCATGTTCACGTAGGCGCCGCCCATCGAGTGCGGGTGCAGCGCCTCGTGATACGCGACGGCCCAGTCGCGCAGCAGGCCGGCCTTCGCCGGGTCCGGGTCGACGCCGACGATCACCTCGCCGTACTTCGCGTCGCGGTACGCCCACGCGGTGTCGTCCTTGCCGACCCGCGCGGCCGCGCCGTTGACGGGATACAGGTGCATGCTCGACTGCATCGTCGGCAGCTGCGCCGCGTGCTCGCAGTGGAGCGCGATCGCCTCGTCGGTGAGCTCGTTGAAGAAGTCCGCGCGCCAGTACCACTGGTGCCCGGGCGGGTAGAGGCCGTCGAACGCCGAGTTCCACATCGGGAACGGCATCCGCTGGACGCCGTGCAGCGCCGGCGGCGCGGCCGCCAGCAGGTCGTCGAAGACGTCCGTGGCGTCGGGGTCGGTCACGCACCAGGCGATCCCGCACATCCGCTGCCCGTGCAACTCGGCCGGGAACGACGGGTCGGGCGGGACCTCGAGGAACAGGAAGAAGCCGCCGACCATCTCGGGTGCGGTGTCCATGTAGCGGTCGAACGCGCGCATCACGGCGGGCGCGGCCTCCATCGGCCACAGCGTCGGCCCGGCGAGCACGTCGCCGACCTCGCGCAGCGAGAACGAGAACGACACGACGACGCCGAAGTTGCCGCCGCCGCCGCGCAGCGCCCAGAACAGGTCCGGGTGCTCGGATTCGCTGGTGCGTACGAGCCGGCCGTCGGCGAGCACCACGTCGGCCGCGATCAGGTTGTCGATCGTCAGGCCGCCTCCGCGCGTGAGGTGGCCCAGTCCGCCGCCGAGCGTGATGCCGCCGACGCCGGTGGTTGAGATGATCCCGCTCGGCAGGGCCAGGCCGAACGGATGGCATGCATGGTCGACGTCGCCCAGCAGCGAGCCGCCGAGCACGCGCGCGACCTTGGAGACCGGGTCGACGATCACGCCGCGCATCCCGGCGAGGTCGATCACCAGCCCGTCGTCGACGCTGCCCAGGCCGGCGCCGTTGTGGCCGCCGCCGCGGATCGCGAGCGGCAGCCCCTCGCTGCGGGCGTGCCCGACGGCGGCGATGACGTCGGCCGCATCGGTGCAGCGCGCGATCAGCCTGGGCCGGCGGTCGATCATCGCGTTGTAGAGCTTGCGGCGATCGTCGTAGTCGGGATCGCCGGGCGCGGTGATCGTGCCGCGCATCGCGGATTCCAGCGCGGCGGGGGCGAGGCTGGACATCTGGGACCTCCTAGGGGAGTGGCTGCGGCCTAGCCTCTCCGCCCGCGCCTGGCAGGTCAAAGCGGCCTGCCCGTTCGGGCAGGCCGGCTCTCATGAGGGGTGCGCTAGTACGGCTCGCGGTCGCGCACGACGGTGCGGTCGGTGCCACGGCGGGCCGAGGAGATCATGAACAGCGAGATCAGCAGGCCGATCACGCCGACGACCATCAGGATGATCCCGATCGTCGAGATCTCCAGACCGGAGACGTCCGCGTCCACGGCGAAGTAGAGGATCGCGCCGACGGCGATCAGGAAGAGGGATGTGCCGATGCCCATGAGGCCATCGTCTCCGTGGCGGTCAGGACCCAAACCCCCTCTAGGCTCAGTGCATGGCCACGACCACCCCGCCTTCCGACACCTACGCCCTCACCGACGAGCAGGTCGAGTTCCGCGACGCGATCCGCAAGATGGTCGCCGAGCGCGTCGCGCCGCGCGCCGCGGAGATCGACGCCAAGGCGGAGTACCCGTGGGACCTGCGCAGGCTGTTCGCCGAGCACGACCTGTTCGGCCTGCCCTTCGACGAGGAGCACGGCGGCACCGGCACGGGCACGCTGATGCTCAACGTGGCCGTCGAGGAGGTCGCGCGCGCGTGCGCCTCGAGCGCGCTGATGCTGATG
>DATFQI010000057.1:0-2942 GCA_035264365.1 Solirubrobacteraceae bacterium | reverse complement strand
CGCGGCGGCAGGATCCGCAGCAGCTTGTACGCGAGCTCGCGCCCGGCGGCATCGATGTACACGGCCTCCGGCACCTGCGCGTAACGGCTGCTTCTCACGAACACGCTTCCTCCTCTCAGAACGAGAGCGACGCCTCGATCTCGAGGCCACCCGAGATGACGTTCGTCTTCGAGAGCACCTCCTTGGCGATCAGGTTCACGACGCCGAGCGTGTCGAACGGCGCGCCCGCGCGCTCCAGCTCGGCCTGGGTCAGCCCCTGCAGCGCGAGATCGACCTTCGCCCGGATCGGGTTCAGCTTCTCGTCGTACGCGAGCTCGTTGACCGACACCGACGTGACGCGCACCGGGACGACGCGGGGCAGCCCCCAGACGAGCAGCACGACCGGGACGCGCGGGGGTGTGATCAGCGACATCCCGGCCGCGGCGAGCACCTTGTTCAGGACCACCGCCGTCGAGTCCGGGAAGAGGAGCAGCTCGAGCGCAGCGAGCGCGGGGTGGACGCCCGTGGCGTCCGCGATCGGGTTCCCCGCCTCGAGCTGGTCGGCGGCGTCCAGGTCGACGCTGAGCGTGAAGCTCTCGACCGGAGGGAGCATCCGGGCCGTGTCGCCGGAGCGGTTGCGCTGAGCGTCGTCCGCCGGTGGCGCCGCCGCGCGGAAGCTCCGGGTCATCGTGTCCGGGTTGTACTGGAACACGATCAGGTTGGTCGGGATCGGCACCGGCGCGCCGAACACGACGAGTGCTCCCTTGAGGTTGTTCGGCGTGCGCGGCGAGTCCGAGGCCATCGTCTCTCCTCAGTGGCGGAGCGTGAAGGTCAGCCCGCCGCCCGAGAAGTCGGTCAACAGGACGAGGTCGAGCTCGTACGAGATGCCGGCTGGGCCGGCCGGCCGCGTGAGCCCGCGGGTGATGCTGCGCGCGACGTCGGGCGCGATGTTGGTCGAGAAGATCCCCCAGACCGCCTGGGCGAGCTGCGCCTTGTCGATCGCGTCCCAGCCGCTCGGCACCGTGCCCGTGAGATGCTGGTTGATGAGCTCGCTGCGCGCGAGCGACTCCTTCAGCGCCGACGGCGGCGCGCCGGCGATGTCCTCCGCCTCGGGGAAGCCGAGGCGCAGGCCGAGGCTGAAGCGGCCGCTGGAGAGGAGCGACAGCCGCGACGGGAGGCTGGGCGCGGGCTCGTCCGGCGCAGCGGCGGGCGTTGGTGACAGCACCGGCGGCGTCGGCGGCGGGAGCAGCGGGCCGACCCCGAACGTGGGCGGGCGCAGGAGCGCCTCGTCCCAGCGCAGCGTGAACCGCGGCTCGGTCCGCGGGGCCGGCGGCTCGGGCTCCTCGTCCTGCGCGTGGACGTCGATGCGCGCCGCGCCCAGCGCCTTCGCGTCGACAGTCCGTCCCGCGGCGACTCGCGTCGCGGCGTCTCGTGCGCCGGGCTCGGCGTCGTCGGCGCCGCCCGGCTGCCGCTGCTGAACGACGTGCGCCAGCTCGTGCGCAAGCAGCGCCTCGTCCCGCTCTCCAACCGCGACGACCACGTGCTCGCCGAGCGCGAACGCCGAGGCTCCAACCGAGCGCGCGGCCGCCTCGGCCCGCTCGCCCTCGTGGACGCGCACCGACGCGAGATCGGCGCCGAGCAGCGGCTCGACCCGTGCGCGCGTCGCCGCGGCGAGCGGGCGGCCCGGGTCGCGCGCTGCGAACGCCTGCGCCGTCCGCCGCCGCCGCACGCGCTCGGCAGGCGTCCTCGTGCGGAGCGCGGTCATGGGCCCACCACCGCCGTCAGGCCGCCCGCGACGCGGGTTTCCCACGCCGTCTGCTGGGCAGCGATGCACCCGTTTTGCGTCTGGGTGTCGTACGCCGTCTGCTGCGGCTGGAAGTTCGTGTCCAGCCACGTGCGGATGACGGCGCGCGCCTTGGTCGAGGCGTTCGCGCGCCGGACGAGCGTGCACCCGATGTCGAAGTGGAGTTGCTCGTGGCGCAGCAGGCGCGCGCTCTCGCTCCGCGCGTCGGCGTCGCACGCCGCGCCGATCGCCGACTCACACTGGGCTCTCGTCGTCGCAGTCGCGTCGGTGAAGGCGGACGCCGGACAACCCGTCGGCGCGCCGCGCGGGACGCTCGCGGTGCTCCCGGGTGCGAGGCCGTCGAAGACACGCTGGCAGTCGCTGACCTCCGGCGCGCACCCGTTGGTGGCCCGCGCGCCGGCGCCGGCCATGGTCGCGACGACCCACGACGCCGCCGGATCCATGACGGAGCGGAAGCGCGTACCGTCGTCGCTCCAGGCGAGGCTCGTGAATCCACCGTCCGTCGTGCCGGCCGGCGGCGTGCCGGTGAAGTCGGCCCACGTGAGCGCATGCGCCGGGTCGCACATGGGCAGCGGCGCCGCGGCCGGAGGGTTGTCGGCGGGGACCGGAGCCGCGTCCGTGTCGGTGGCAGGCTCGGTCGCGGCGACCGCGGGTTGACGCTGCAGGGCGGGAGAGACGTGCCGGGCGACGGTCGCCGGAGCGCGATCGGCCTCCTCCTCGGCGGCGCGGTCGTCGAGCAGTGCGATCGCGCCGTTGCCCGCTGCGCCCGCCTGCTGGCGCACGTGGGTCAGCTCGTGCGCGAGCAGCCGCCGCCCGGCGTCCGTGTCCGGCGCGTAGCGACCGTCGGCGAATGCGACGTCACTGCCCACCGTGTACGCCTGCGCGCCGACGGCCTCGGCCGAGCGCGCCGCCTCGTCGTCGGCATGGATGCGGACGGCGCTGAAGTCGTGGCCCCACGCGCGCTCGAACTGGCCGCGCGTCGCCGCGTCGAGCGGCCGCGCGGGCGCCTGCAGCGTCCGCTGCACGGACTCCTGCTCGAGCCGCCGCGCCCGGCACTGCGCGCATTCGCCGGTCGGCCCGGGCGTCCCGCCGCACGCGCACTTCGCCTGGAGGACGCGCAGGCTCACGAGCCCGTCTCCGCGTCGACCTTGGACGCGAC
>DATFQI010000056.1:0-6723 GCA_035264365.1 Solirubrobacteraceae bacterium | reverse complement strand
GAGCTGTGCGCGATGCTCGAGCGCGCCGGCTTCTCCGACCCTCGCTGCTATGGCGACCTCGACGGCGCACCGTTCGGGACCGGGACGCGCCTCGTGATCGTCGCGCGGCCCTAAGGGACGTTCACGCGGGCGCGCGCGATCCGGTCCAGGCCCTCGAGCAGCTCGTCCGCCTCCGTCGCCAGCGAGACGCGGATCCAGCCCTCGCCGCGCGGCCCGAACGCGGTGCCCGGCGCGACCGCGACGCGCTGCGCGCGCAGCAGCTCGAGCGCCCACGCCTTCACGTCGCCGCCGCACAGCGGCGAGACGTCGATCCAGAGGTAGAACGCGCCCTGCGGGAAGAGGTAGGCGAGGCCGGCCTCGTCCAGTCTCGCGGCAGCTCGGTCGCGGCGCGAGCGGTAGGCGTCGCGCATCAGCGGCACGATGTCCTGCGGCCCCTCCAGCGCGGCCAGCGCGGCATGCTGGGCCGGCGCGTTCACGCACGCGATCACCGGCTCCTGCACCGTCGCGATCACGCCCGCCGCGGCCTCGGGCGCGTGCACGTAGCCGACCCGCATCCCGGTCATCGCATAGGTCTTCGAGAAGCTGAAGCAGCTCAGCACGCGGCCCTGCTCGTCGAAGCGCGCCGGGCTGACGTGCTCGGCCCCGAACGTGATCTGGTCGTAGCACTCGTCGGAGATCAGCCACAGATCGTGCGCGTCGGCGAAGCGCACGAGCGCCTCGGCGAGCTCCGCGGGCAGCATCGCGCCGAGCGGGTTCGAGGGGAAGTTGACGAGCAGCGCGCGCGTGCGCGCGGTGACCAACCGCTCCAGTGCATCCACGTCGGGGAGGAAGCCGCGCCCGGGCTCGAGCGCGTAGCTCACGATGCGGCCCCGCAGCACCCGCACCGCATTGTCGAAGCCGGGCCAGCCGGGATCCGGCAGCAGCACCTCGTCGCCCTCCGACAGCACGGCCGCGAGCGAGACGAACAGCGCCTCCATGCCGCCGTTGGTGACCACGACCTGCTCGGGCCGAGCGGCAAGCCCGTTGACGCGCTCGAGCTTCGCGGCCAGCGCCGCCCGCAGCGGCGGGATGCCGGCGTTGGAGACGTAGCGCGTCTCGCCTGCCGCCAGCGCCCGCCGCGCCCCGTCGAGCACGTGCTCGGGCGTCGCGAAGCTCGGCTCGCCGACGTGCAGCCCGATCACCGGCCCCTCCATCGCCCACGCCAGGTCCATGACCTCGCGGATGCCCGATCGCGGCAGCCGCAGCGCGTGGGCCGAGAGCGCCGGCATCAGCCGCCGAACCCCAGCGACGCCGCGAGCTTCTCGTCGGGCTGCCCGCAGTCGAGGTGGCCGAGGATCACCTCGCGGTGCTGGACCTCGATCCGGCACGCCAGCACGCCGGAGAGCTCCGCCACGCGAGCGATCAGCTCCAGCGCCACCGGGTCGTCGAGCGAGTCGGTCTCCAGGTAGGTGCCGGTCGTGCGCTGCCCACCGAGGTCAGGGTCGTCGAAGAACCCCGCGCCCTTGAGGCCGCGCGCGGTCTCGCGCAGGGCGTCGGCGTGGCCGTCGTCGGCTTCGTCGGCGACGAACAGGACGAGGTAGTCGCTCACCGCTGCAAGGCTACGAGCCGCGTGCCCCGCGCGGGCGAGAAGGTGACGTTGCGGCGCGCCACCCGCTCCGGCTCGGCGGTCGCCGCACCGACCCGGACGAGCGCCAGCATCGTCGCCAGCGCGACCCGCATCTCCATCTCCGCGAACGCGGCACCGAGGCAGCGCCGCACCCCACCGCCGAACGGCACCCATGCGTAGCCGGGCGGCGCAGCGCCGTCGAGCCAGCGCTCCGGCCGGAACGTGAACGGGTCGGGATAGACGTCCGCGCGCGTGTGCGCGAGCCAGATCGCGGGCGTCACGTCGGTGCCCTCGGGCAGCTCCACGCCGTCGACCTGCAGCGGCGCCGACAGCCGCCGGCCCGCCAGCGGCACGACCGGCCGCAGCCGCAGCGACTCGTTGATGACGGCCTTCAGATACGCCGTGTCGGAGCCGTCGCCGAGCCGCGCCAGCGCGTCCGGGTGGTGGACGAGCAGCTCGAGCGTCCACGCCAGCGCCGTCGCGGTCGTCTCGTGCCCGGCCACGAGCAGCGTCACGAGCTGGTCGCAGACCTCCTGGTCGGCCATCGGCGCGCCGTCCTCGAAGCGCGCGTCCAGCAGCAGCGAGAGGATGTCCTCGCCGCCGCCCGTCGCCCGCCGTTCGCCGATCTCCGCCAGCAGCAGCTCGTCGATCTCCGCGCGCTGCCGGCGCAGCTTCTCCAGCGGGTCGGGTGCTCCGAGCCGGCGCGCGAGCATGAAGCCGAACTGCAACCCGAACGACGCCGTCGCGTCGAGCAGGGCGCGCAGAAGCTCGCGCAGCCGCTCCCCGCGTGCCGGGTCGGTCACGCCGAAGACCGCGCGCACGATCACCTCGAGCGTCACCGCCTGCATCCGCGGATGAACCGCGAACGGCTCCCCGCGCGGCCAGCCCGCCACGTCGCGCTCGACCACCTCGCGCACCGTCGCCTCGTACGCCCGCATCCGCTCGCCGTGGAACGGCGGCAGCATCAGCTTGCGCCGCGCGAGGTGCTCGGTGCCCTCAAGCAGCAGCACCGAGCGCGGCCCGACCACCGGCAGCAGCGCCACGCCGCGCCCGGGCGGCAGCCCGTGCCGGCGCTCGGTGTAGAGCGTCCGGATCGCCGCCGGGTCCGTGAGCATCACCATCGGCGTCTTGAAGCCGAGGAAGCTGACGCTGAACAGCTCGCCGTAGCGGCGCCGGCAGGACTCCATGAAGGAGATCGGCCGCAGCAGCCAGCGCGCTGTCTGGATCGCGGCCGGCTCGGCCGGGCCCGGAGGGAGCATGGTGCAACCCTACGGGCCGGCCGATGGCCGCGTGCGGCTAGTAGAGCGCCGCGAGGCCGTTGCGGTCGTCCGCCGCGAGCGAGCAGCGCGCGGTCTGGTACGACGGGTACATCACGGCGTTGATGTCGGTCGAGTGACCGAGGCCCGCGACGTGGCCGTTCTCGTGCAGGATCACCGACTCGAGGTCGAAGGCGCCCGGCTGCGCGGTGCACCCGGTGGTCCACGTGTAGCGCGTGTTGATCGCCATGTCGGCCTCGTCCGTGCCGCTCGTCGACCACGTCACGCCGAGCGTGCCGTTCTGCAGCTGCGCCCAGCCGACGTCGTTGAAGCGGTCGTTGCGCTGCGCGCCCGCGCACTCGCGCACGAGCGAGGGGCACCGGGTCGTGTTGCCGCCGAACGAGATCCGGAAGTCGGCGCCCGACACGGTGCTCCAGTCCGGATGCGTGTTGGTGAGCGCGGTCTGCGCCCCCGCGTTGCGCGAGCCGGCGGGGTTGTAGTTCTGGGTCACGCGGCGCGTATCCCAGAAGAGGCCAGTGAACGAGTAGGAGCTCGACTGCGGCTGCTCGGGCGGCGGCTTCGGCGCCTTCTTCGCGTTCTGCCCCGCGAGCGCGCGCTCGGCTGCGGCGTCGGCGCTCTGCCCATCCGGTACGTGGACGAGGATCTCCACCCTCCGGTCCGCGTTCCCCTTCGCCACGCCGTCGACGGCGATCACTCGTCGGCCGCGGCCGCGGGGCCCGCGAAGGCGAGCGTCCCCATCAGCGCGATGGCCCCGGCCACCGCGCGCGTCCCCTGCTTCATCTCAACCTCCCAGTTGAGTTGTGTGCCGGGGCGACCTAGCGCGGGCGGAACTCGAAGGTCACATCCCCGACCTCGAAGCCCTCGCGCTCGCCCTCGAGCACGATCCGCGTGACCCCGGCGGGCGCGTCGTCGGAGAAGCGCAGCAGCATGTCCTCGGCGAGCGGGACGCGCTGCCAGTCGGTCAGGTGCGTGTCGGTGTTGACGTGGACCTCGAGGACGTCCGGTCCGGCGCCGGCGCCCGCGCGCCACGCCGCGGCGTCGAACTCGTAATCGGTGACGACGATCATCGAGTTGCCCGCGTCGCGCGTGGCGGCCTTCGCCACCGCGGGCACCTTCGAGAGCACGCCGGTCAGGCCGCCGGTGATCTTGTCGCCGACGCCCGGCGGCTTCGAGCTCGTCGGGACCGGGAACGGGTCGGGCATCAGGCCGTGGATCTGGAAGGCGCGCCAGGCACGGTCGCCGGCGACCGCGCGCGCCGCCGCCGAGGTCGGGAAGCCGAGCGCGCGGAGCTCGCGCGAGGTCTCCTCGAGGTCCGCGTCGGAGACGAACCCGAGCCCGTAGCCCTGCGGCTTCGGCGGGTCCTCCTTGCCGATCTTGAGCACCTCGACGTCGATGGCGCCCGCGCGGGCGATGCCGCTGTGCAGCCCGGAGACCTCCTGCACCGCGGCGAGCACGGGCAGCCCGCCGCGGTCGGCCAGCTCGGCCAGCGCCGCTGCGGGGTCCGCGGCGCGGATGATCACGTGGTCGAGCGTGAGCGTCACAGCGAGTCGATGGCCTCGTTGAAGGTGCGGCTCGGGCGCATCACCGCCGTCGCCTTGTCGCGGTCGACGTGGTAGTACCCACCGAGGTCGACGCCCTCGCCCTGCACCTCCTCGAGCTCGGCGACGATCGCTTGCTCGTCGCTCTCGAGGCGCTCGGCGAGCGGGGCGAACGCCTCCGCCAGCTCGGCGTCCTCGTCCTGGTCGGCCAGCTCGCGCGCCCAGTAGCGGGCCAGCCAGTAGTGGCTGCCGCGATTGTCGTTCTCGCCGACCTTGCGCGAGGGCGACTTGCCGTTCTCCAGCAGCGAGCCGGTCGCCCGGTCGAGCGCCTGCCCGAGCAGCTTCGCGCGCGGGTTGCCGTCCTTGTCGGCGAGCATCTCGAGCGAGACCGCGAGCGCGAGGAACTCGCCGAGCGAGTCCCAGCGCAGGTGGTTCTCCTTGACGAGCTGCTGCACGTGCTTGGGCGCGGAGCCGCCCGCGCCCGTCTCGAACAGCCCGCCGCCGTTCATCAGCGGCACGATCGAGAGCATCTTCGCGCTCGTGCCGAGCTCGAGGATCGGGAACAGGTCGGTCAGGTAGTCGCGCAGCACGTTGCCCGTTGCGGCGATCGTGTCCTCGCGGTTGCGGGCGCGCTCGAGCGTGAAGCGGGTCGCCTCGCGCACCGGCAGCACCTCGATCCGCAGGCCGTCGGTGTCGTGCTCGGGCAGGTAGGCGCGCAGCTTCTTGAGCACCTCCGCGTCGTGCGCCCGGGTCTCGTCGAGCCAGAACACGACCGGCGAGCCGGTCGCGCGTCCACGCTCGACGGCGAGACGCACCCAATCGGCGACGGGCGCGTCCTTGGTCTGGCAGGCGCGCCAGAGGTCGCCGGCCTCCACCTCGTGCTCGAGCAGCACGTCTCCGCCCGAACCGAGCACGCGCACGGTCCCTGCCGTCTCGATCTCGAACGTCTTGTCGTGGCTGCCGTACTCCTCGGCCTTCTGCGCCATCAGCCCGACGTTCGGGGTCGTGCCCATGGTCGCCGGGTCGAACGCGCCGTGCTCGCGGCAGTGGTCGATCGTCTCCGCGTACAGGGCCGCGTAGCTCGAGTCGGGGATGACCGCCTTGGCGTCCTGCTGCTCGCCGTCGGCGTTCCACATCTGGCCGCTCGTGCGGATCATCGCCGGCATCGAGGCGTCGATGATCACGTCGGACGGGACGTGCAGGTTCGTGATGCCGCGGTCGGAGTCGACCATCGCGAGCTTCGGCGCGGTCTCGTAGGTCGCCTCGATCGCGGCCTCGATCGCCTCGCGCTCGGACGAGTCGAGCTTCTCCAGGGCTGACGACAGCGAGGCAAGTCCGTGGTTCGGGCTCGCACCGGCGCGGGCGAGAGCGTCGCCGTGCTCGTCGAAGACGTCCTTGAAGAACGTGCGCACGGCGTGGCCGAAGATGATCGGGTCCGAGACCTTCATCATCGTCGCCTTCAGGTGAACGGAGAACAGGACGCCCTTGGAGCGCGCGTCCTCGATCTGCTCGGCCAGGAAGGCGTCGAGCGCCTTGCGGCGCATCACCGCGGCGTCGACGATCTCGCCGGCCTGCACCTTCAGGCCGTCCTTGAGCACGGTCTTAGTGCCGTTGGCGGCCTCGTGCTCGATCGTCAGCGTGTCCTCCGAGCCGAGCGTCACCGACTGCTCGGAGTGGCGGAAGTCGCCGTCCTCCATCGTCGAGACGTGCGTCTTGGAGTCCTTGGACCACTCACCCATCGAGTGCGGGTGCTTGCGCGCGAAGCTCTTGACGGACTCGGGCGCGCGGCGGTCGGAGTTGCCCTCGCGCAGCACCGGATTCACGGCGGAGCCCTTGACCTGGTCGTACTTGTCCTGCGCGTCCTCATACTCAGGCAGGTCGTGGCCGGCGTGCTGGAGCTCCTTGATCGCCGCCTTCAGCTGCGGGATCGAGGCGGAGATGTTCGGCAGCTTGATGATGTTCGCCTCGGGCGCCTTGGCGAGCTCGCCGAGCTCGCCGAGCGCGTCGGGCTGATGGCCGAACTGGGCCAGGATGCGCCCGGCGAGGGAGATATCGCGCAGCTCGACGTCGACCCCGGCCTTGCCCGCGAACGCCTTGATGATCGGCAGGAACGAGTGCGTCGCGAGCGCCGGCGCCTCGTCCGTGTACGTGTAGATCAGCTTCATGCGGCCGCCCACGGTACCGACCGGCACCCGGCCCGCGGGCTAGCCGGCGAGCGGGACGCGCGCGCGGATGCGGGTGCCCTCCCCGGGCGGGCTGTGCACCTCGAGCTCGCCGCCGAGCACCTCGAGGCGGTCGGCCA